>NZ_CAXSVO010000002.1:0-475338 GCF_964240875.1 Ruminococcus sp. 5_1_39BFAA
TCTTTTAATTATTCCATATATTAGAAATATTTTCCATAGAAATATTACTCAAAAATTAATGCAATTTTGTACTAGTTTGGCAAGCGCATTTAAGGCTACATTTTCAATGCCTTCTCCTTTAGACAGTATTTTTCAGGAGGCTATACAAGAAACATATGTAAAATACGGATGGAAAGATTATAGTACAGCCGAAGACGTTGACGTTACATTATTTGGTCTCCATGAGTTTATTTTGGTTTTTAAAAAATTGGTTGAGAGAGAAAAATATAGTGCAGATGTTAAAGGCAATTTGCGTAGCGGTGGTATTGTCCGATTAAGAAATTTAATCGAACAAAACCCCAATATATATGACACAATACAAACTGTTCCATTAGAAGATATGCTTTCAAAACCCACAGTGTTGGAACTAAATGCAATAGATGATGAAGAGCAAAAGTCAGTACTGATGGCGCTTCTTTTGATTAACATTTGTGTATATACAAAACACAATAATGCGGGAGATGGAGTATTGAAAAATCTAATACTAATTGATGAAGCACATGTTTTGTTTAATGCACAGATTGACGAAAACGGAAATCATGGTGGGAGGAGTACGGTGAGATCACTGGAAAATATGCTGGCAGAAATTCGTTCTTATGGAACCGGCATAGTTATAGCAGATCAATCTCCTGCAGCAGTCGGAAATGAAGTGGTAAAAAATACGGATGTAAAGATAGCGTTTCGCCTCGTAGATATTAACGATAGGAAGGCAATTTCATCAACGACAAGTATGGAAAGGGTGATGGAGAGTCAAATCCCTAAGTTGGATGTGGGACAGGCATTTGTAAGCTATGCATTGTTAAAAGAACCAGTTTTGGTACAGACACCTGATATTAGAGGAAAAGAGAATATTAGACTCAGTGTCTCAAATAATGAAATCCATTCGAGAATGACTTATTGGGACACACACAGTCAGTTTTTAATTCCTTTTAGAGAATGTGAATATTCAGCTTCGTGTACCAAGTGTTCAATGCGATTAAGATCAGATGCAGCATTTTATGCCACACGTTTTATGCAGGATTTTGGAGATAAAATTGCAGATACTAATTCGTTATGTTCGTATATAAAAGCTGTAGATTCATGGCTTGATAAAAAGGGAGTTTATAATGATAACAGAATAACAATAAGTAATTGTATCAAAATAAGGGTAATAAGAAAAGTAATGCAGCAAACAGATATTTCTTTTACAGAAGCCGGATATATAAAGTTGTTAAAATCTTTTTTAAATACGGAAGCATAATGGTGTAAAACGGATGTATAAAGGTTTATAGGAGGAGTATATTGTGGGCTATAATAATTTAGATAGTAACGATTTAGAGATAAACGCTATTAGTCCAACAGACATCGAATGCAGTGATATTAATGATGAGGATATGAGCGATTTTGAGTGTGAAGATGTAGGAATCGAGGACTTAGATAATTTAGAAGTGGCGGAGAACGAAATAGTAGATATTGATTTGGATAAATCGGAGAGTGTAAATGATATCAATCTAACAGATATCGAATGCGGTGATATTAATAATGAGGACATGAGTGATTTTGAATGCGAAGATGTAGAAATTGAGGATGTAGATAATTTAAACGCGCCAGAAAACGAAATAATAGATATTGATTTTGATGAAGCGGAAAGTTTGGATGAACCAGGCATAGAGGTGCGGGAGTTGCTAAATGAGTCAGAATTGGACACGTCGGATAATATGGAAATTGGAGATATGGAATATTCCGAACTTGAGGATGAAATAAAGCATTCTGTTAGTGAAGATGAGGGAGGATTTTTAGCGGAGGAGTTGAATGAATATGAGGATTATGGTGAAAATAAGGAGATTGAACTAGCAGATAATCTCGAATCATTAGATGCGGATGGAATTGTGGAAAATGAAATACCATGGGAACAAGATGCTACAGACGCTTTTGATGAAGAGATGAAATCCTTTGATTTATATGAAGACTTGGAAAAAACAGACTTGACAGATGAAGAAAAGACACAAGTCATTCGAGATTTTGTTGAGCAAAATGTTTCTCCGTCAGTATTACCTAAAACCGGCGGACATTGGAAAGATCCAGATGCAGTTGGTGATTCCCAGTGGGTGCTCCACGACGATACAGAGATTACATGGAATAAAGCAGGAGAAAAACATACTATGACGGGTCTTGAATTGAAAGAAAAGTATGGAATCAATGGCGTTGATTACAGGGGAAATGAACCCAATTTTGAAGATTTTGAGGATGAGTGGATTGGTCATGTTGAGATTGACGATTTTTCAGACAGAAGAACGGGAGAAAATGGAACGTATGATGTAGCTACGCGCACTGCAGCACAAACATTAGGATGTGAATCAAAAGAAATTGAGAAATATATGAGAGAAAACGGATTAACATGGCATGAATGTGGAGATCGAAGAACGATTCGTGCAATTCCAACTGAAATTAATGCGATATTCAAGCATACCGGTGGTATTGGCATTGAAAAATCAGTAGATGCGGTGGGTAAAACCCTATATAGTAAATATGGAGATTTTAATGTTGATCGGGATGGCTTAAAAGGAACATTTTCATTGGCAGAAATGGAAAAAGCTGTCGGAAATATAAGACAGGAATTCAAGGAAACTAAGAAAAGCAAATAATTTCATGATATTGTGCAGAAGGCAAAGGTATCGATATGAAAAGAAAAATGTTTTTAATAATTGGAATATTAACTGTTTTAGGAGTCAGCTCTTTTACTGTAAAGGCTGCAGATTGGCAGCCACGAGAGAATTTCATTAATAATGACAGCGTATTGGAAGGCATAGATTTCGATAATGTGTATGAAGGTAGTGGTTATCTTGTTTTGGAAAAACAAATTTCCGGATTCGATATCAATGAGATTCAATATGCTATTTATAATATGGAAAGTCAATCCATATCAATGGATTTTATTTCTTTGCCAGGTGGACTGACGGAGAGTCCTAATTTTTCATCTCCGAATAAGGTTGACTACAATTTGATAGACTTAACATATAATGGAGATGGCATATTTTCCTATTCCTTTTATAATGACATGTCTTATTCAAACGCTACAAATACAATTTTTTTGTCTGCCGATATAGGAACATACTTTGAATTAGACACTCAAATATCACCGAATAAAATATATTTTCATAATAAAAAAGCATTGATTCTGTTGGATGATTACAAGGAAGGATATGTTGACGGTTGTATTCCTCCAGATAATAAACTGTGTTGGGTTACAACAACAGGAGAAATATCAGATTATATTGTTCCGGGTTACGATAATCAATCAGTAGAAGGATTTGTTTACTTTGATGAAATTAATACATATCACGAAGAAAAGTGTGAAGCATATCCCTTTTACGATATTCAGAAAAATAAGTACCTAATCGTACATTGTTATAAGGATGATGAATGTTTCATTATTGGTGAACAGGCCATTACTACCAGAATGGACTATGACAGCCACTTCGATATTGTGGGATCAGACGGTTTAGAAACATATATTGTAATTGCTGGCATAGTAGGAGATGACGGAAATAGATATTTTTCTATCTTTGACGAAGATGGAAATACAGTTATTGCACCAATGCAGCTACCAGATGATAGGGGATGGAAATTCTATCCGAATACAGATTATACTTGTGAACTAAATGGTACCTGGATGTGTAATGATGATCTAGAAACAGGAAGCGTAGTATTTGGAGACGATGGTTCTTGTATTGTAGACACAGATATCGAGGCTTTTCAAACTACATATGTAATTGATAAAGAAAATCATATGATATGTATTAACGGAATAGAAGATAGCATAGTCTGTGCATATGCCGTTTGGGGTAATTATGCTTATTTATCAGATGGACTTTTTTTAACAAGAATGAGCTAATATATCATTTGCGTAAAGCGATACAAAATATTCCGATAAGTAGTAGGGAAGGGTAAAGGCGAAGAAAAAATGTGGAAAAATCAATTTGCTTCAAGAAAAAAGAAGTTATTAATATCTCTTGCCGCATGTTCGTTTATTGTGTTCATGTCAATTATTGGTATGATTTTATTTCTATGTAATAAGCCTACATCGGAAATAATTGCTGAGGACAAAATCAATGAAAACAATTTAGTAGCAGCGGAAAGGGTTTCGGAGAACTCAATTGTTGGAACGTGGAAAAAAGAATCAACATATTTTGAGACAGGATATATAGAGAGATTATTAACAAATACTTTTGACACGGTTATATTTTATGAAGATGGAACTTTCCGTATAGATGATAATGTTGATGGAACATATAGTATTATTCATGATGGGACAACACTATTTCTCGAAACTAAATTTAGGAGTGGATATTACGATTTTGAACTTCATGATAAGAAATTATATATATATGATGATAGTAAGAAGTTGTTAACTTTGAATCGAGAAATTCAAAAAAAGCCAATTGAAATAACTGCAGATAACGCAATTCTTGGTGAATGGGAATATGAATTTGCGTCAGAGCACGGAGCTATAATAATGAGATTTAGTAAAGATGGTTCGTTTATAATGGAAGTGAGGTATCCCTCGGAAGAGGATAGTAGCGTATTTAATACGGAAACACTTAATGTGAGATACGAATTAATGGACGATGGAGAGACTATAGTAATCTATAATGAAGATGAGAGCAGTGAAGGAACATATTTTGTAGACGGTGATACATTGACAATATGTGTGGAAGGCATTCGCATCTATGATGGAGCTTCATCCTTTGATGTCGTAAAGCTTTACAGAAAGTAGTAATTAAAGAAAATTCCGTGATTTATAGGAGCAGATGCGATGAAGAAGATAAGAACAATATTGATTATGTGGCTGATAGCCTTATGCTGCATTACGAGAGTAAAAGAAAACGTACTGGCAGCAAATATCAATAAGATTGGGAGGACTGCGGATTTTATTATACAGGACAGCAGCGTGATAAGCTATACATCCGATGATATTTCAGAGATGACAGCACAGCAATTATGCTATGCGCGGAACGAAATTTATGCAAGATACGGAAGGGCATTTGTTTCGCCTGAGCTACAGGATTATTTTCATACGAAAAGCTGGTATAACGAGCGGTATTCACCTGAAGAGTTCCAGGAAGAGTGGCTTAATGAGACAGAAAAAAGTAATATAAAGCTTCTGCTTGCAAGAGAATATGAAATCTGTCCGGGAGGATACGTTCTGGATCAGGAAGGATACCGTGAGACTTGGGGGAATATGGCAGGAATTTACAAATTAGCGGATATGGGTACAGATTTGAAGATTGATTTGGATGGGAATGGTGTGACGGAGGAAATTTCTGTACATCCAGTGGATAGCCGTGCCTACAATCCGTATGATGAATATCGTCTATGTATCGACGGAGCCTGGATCGTAGGCAGTGGCGAATATGTAGATGAGAGAATCTACGGAGTATCACTGGATGGTGTCCACACGCTGCTTGTTATTTTTGAGTATGGGCCAAGCGATGATCCGGTATGTACATTTTATGGTTACGATCAGGGTGTGATAAGAATGCTCGGAACGATTCCGGATAATGTAGACCGGATTGCTGTCAACGAAGATGGATCTATGGATGGGTGTATGAGATGCGATTTGATCCAGACAGATAGTATCTATGCAAGTTGGAGAATCGGGGCGGGGAATATGATTGAGCGCATACCGCAGGAGTATTATGAATTTGCGTTCTGCAGAGATTATCCTATAACATTATCACAGCCGATTACAGTGTATAGCAATATGGACTTTTCAGCGGAAAGTTATATCCTGCAGCCTCAGACAGTTACTATTCCTTACACAGATACCGTAAATTGGGTATATGTACAGGGAGAAACCGGAGGCGGCTGGTTTTGCTGCGGGAATATGTCATGGGATGAGAAGAGACAATTGTTTCAGGGAGGTTTTGAGGCGGATTAAAAATCAGATAAAATTATACTGAATTATGTAAATAATAGTAGAACAATATGTACATTTCGTGTATACTAGCAGTTGTATAAAAATACAATTATTCACGGAAAGGAACATATTATGTTAAAAATTGCAGTGTGTGAGGACAATCCTGTGCATGCACAGATTATAGATACAGCAGTAAATAATATATTGGATATTCCTTTTGAAATTACAAATTATTCTACTGCGGGAGATTTTATGAATGTTTTGGAGGAGCAGGGATGTTGTTATGATATGGTTCTGATGGATATCGAGTTGGGGTCTGAATCGGCTTCGGGTATCTCGGCGGCGCAGAAGATTGCACCGCTTAATCTGCGGACTCAGCTTATATATATCAGTCAGTATCTGCAATATGCGCCGGATGTATATGAAACAAAGCATATATATTTTGTTAGTAAAGACCGTTTGGAGGAAGGTCTGGAAAAGGCGTTAAGAACAGCATTGAAAAATCTTTCATGTGAGGAAGGCCGATACCTGTATTTTAAGAAAAACCAGATTCAGATCAGGCTGCCGCAGAACGATATCCTGTATATGGAACGAATCATGCGGGAGACGAAGATATATACAAGCACAGAGGTGTATTCCACCAGTGAAAAATTGACTGCGCTGCTGGAACAGCTTCCGCCGTCATTTGTGTTATGCCACAGAAGTTTTGCCGTAAATCTTGAAATGGTCAGTACGCTTGGACGAACAGGTATTACTTTTGCTGACGGAAAGTGTATACCAATTGGGCGTACCTATTATGAGGCTGTGAAAAGAGCTTTTGCACAAATGATTTTGGAAAAAGTTTAAAGGAGAAGTAGGGTTATGGCTGAAGATGTATTGTCTTATGTACCAATGCTTATCTATATGGCATGGGCGGTATCGTACTATTTTTCTTATTTATTGAAGCCTAAAAGATTCGTTAAGAGTCCAAGGCGAGATTGCTTTTTGGTTATCCTTCCCTTGTTATTATTAAGTATGTATTTGCGGAAATGGGACTTCAATGTGGGAACTGCGCTTGTGCAAATGAGTATTTTATTGGTGGCATTGGTTATGTTTCGGGACAGGCTGCGATTGCGGCTTGTCTCGTATGTTGTTTTTATGGTGGTGTTGATATCCGTCGAAGTTTATGCTACGACGCTGTTCCTGGTGATCAAGCAGCTAACGGTGCGCAGCGGACAGGCTGCAACAGCGCTTAGTGAAGTGAGAAGCATTTATGATCTCATATTACTTACGTGCCTTGATATTGGAATAGGGAGCTTTTTATATTATAAAGCGACACCGTTGTTAGCGCATTTGCTGCTTTCTGTGAAATCATGGACTATTTTTCAGCTTGTTTTGCCATTGTATATGCCTTTTATCATGCAGTTTTTTATTTATCAGAGAGCACGCTGGGGGCTGGGAGGAGTTGTGTATTTTTCTGCATTCCTGATATGTTACCCTGCGTTTCTGAGAGGCATCAAAAGCGTTAAAAATCAGGAAAGGGAGCGGGTTTTAAAAGAAAAAAGTATACAGCTTGCCAAGACTCAGCTTGAAGCCTCCATGAAAATGGAGACGGAATACCGAAAGCTGCGGAAATGGAATCATGATATTGAGAATCATTTGCTCGCTCTTTCTTATTTGATGGATATGAAAAAATATGAAGAGGCAGCAGATTATTATACAGATTTCGCAGCCGTTTCAGACGCGCAGCGTTTTTGCGGACAAGGAGATTCATATGAAGAATAAGCATAATATTCGTGTGTTTTTTATATGTGTTTTTCTGGTACAGCTATGTGATTTTTTAGATTCGATTCCTATTGAAAAATTTCCAAACAGAGAGACCTACCTTATAGTGCTTTTGACGCTGTGTCTTGCTTTGGCATGTGCAAGTATAAAGCTTTACCAGATTGCATGGCAGGCGCTCCGTGATGCAAAAATGGACGCGGAGCTTTCAGCATTGAAGGAGCAAAATCATTTGCAGCAGGAACAAGCGGCTTCTATCGCTGACCGCCAGAGGGAAACTCTTTTTTTGCAGAGAGCGCTGGATGAAGATTTGCAGCATTTTCGGCAGCTACTTGAAGAAAAAGAATACGAAAAGGCCAGTGAATATCTGAACGAAATAACAAACACTTTTCAGAAGAAACGGTTTCGCTCCATCTGCCAGAACAGCCTTATCAGTGCGATTTTGGAAAGCAAGCGGGAGCTTGCTGTCAGAAACGGAATAAAAATGGAATATGAAATTCTTCTGCCGGAAAGTTTGAGTATCGGTCCGGCAGATTTAAGCAGCCTGTTTTTTAACCTTTTGGACAATGGCATTGAAAGCTGTCTTCGCTCCGGCAGGGCGGAAGCTTTTGTACATTTTTCGGTCAGCTTTGCGGCGGATTTTCTTACGGTTCGCATGGTCAACAGTAAAAACCAGGATGAGAAGTTCGACCACCATACAGTAAAGAAAGATGACCAGGAGCATGGATTAGGGCTGTATATTATTGAAGATATTTGTAAAAAGAATGACGGACTTTATGAATGGAAAGATAAAGGGGACGCCTTTGAGTCTGTGGTATTGCTGCGCTGTGCGGCTGCAGCGAGAGCTGATTGGAGGGGATAGGCTATGGATACAAATATTCTTTTTCTTATACCAACACTTTTGTATACTGCGTGGGCAATTTCGTATTTTTTCAGTAATATACTGGAAATGCGGGGTTTTATGAAGGATTCCCGCATATGCTGCTATTTTGTTTCACTGGGTATTTTGGCGATTGGAACGGTTATTAAATTTTATCGCATTGACATAGGTACTACAGCGATTCAAGTGGGTATGCTTTTAATAGCAGTGCTCTTATTTCAGGGCAGTCTTCGGATTCGGATTACCTGTTATGCTGTTTTTATGCTGACTTTGGCAGTCATAGAAATCAATAGTTCAAACATTTTTTTGTTTATAAAGCAGCTAATTTCTCATAAGCCTCATATAGATACGGCAATCAATACCGTAAATAGTGTTTCGGATGCTTTTTTGGTAACTGTTTTGAACATTTTCACAGGATTTATATTTTACTACAAGGCAACCCCTCTGCTGAAACATTTTTTTCTGTCCATTAAAACCAGTACGTTTATACAGCTTATTCTTCCATTGTATTTACCGTTTGTGATTCAGATCATATTTTATCAAAGGCACTTTGGCGTTTGGATAAATGCCCTGATATATTTTCTTCCTCTTCTTGCGAGCTGTATTCTTTTCAACAAGGGAATTCAAAAGGTTAGATTTGAGGAAGAGCAAAGGGCTATAAAAGAGCACAGGATCCAGCTCGTTAAAGAGCAACTGGATTTTTCCATGAAAATGGAAAAGGAATATCAAAGAATCCGAAAATGGAATCATGACATTGAAAATCATCTGACCGCTCTTTGCTATCTTATGGATATGAAAAAGTCTGAAGAAGCAGCAGTCTATAGTAAAAAGCTGTTGTCAAAAATTGAGGATGATAGCGGAGGTACGTATGAAACATAAACATAATATTCCCGGATTTTTCATATGTGTTTTTGGGGTGCAGGCGGGGGCTTTTCTGACATCATTTCCGGTAGAAACATTTCCGAATAAAGCAGTATACCTGCTTTGCCTTTTTATTCTCGGATTTTCTATGATCGGGACTTGCGTAACGCTTTATCATATTGCATGGCAGACGCTTCATGATGCAAAAATGGATGCGGAACTTTCGGGTCTGAAACAGCAGCAGCATTTACAGGAGGAACAGTCCCTGGCGCTTAACACGCGCCGGAAACAAACCTTGGTTTTGCAGCAAAACATGAACCATAACCTTCTGAATTTTCTGAACCTTCTTGAAAATGAAAATGTGGAGGAAGCTGACGCCTATCTTCATGAGTTTACAAGCGCCTTTCGGCAGGAACGGTTCCGTCCTATCTGTCAGAATAATCTTATTAATGCGATCCTGGAAAGTAAACAGAGAACTGCTGAAAAGCATCACATAAAAACCAGTTATGAAATTCTGCTTCCTGAAGATTTGAATATTGATACGACAGATTTAAGCAGTGTGTTTTTTAACCTTTTGGATAATGGTATTGAAAGCTGTATCCGGTCCGGATGTTCAGAGCCTTTCCTGCGGCTCTCTGTAAACGCTTCGGCTGGCTTTCTGACGATCCATATGTACAATAGTAAAAATCCGCAGGAGAAATTTAGACATACCACCTCCAAAGCGGATGTTTACGATCATGGATTTGGATTATCGATTATTGAAGATGTGTGCAAAAAAAATGACGGTACGTATGAATGGAAGGATGAAGGGGAGATCTTTCATTCGGTTATACTTTTGCGCTGCGGAGACGAGCCAAATACGGAAAAATGATAAGTGAAAACTCACAAAAGAGTCCTGCCAAGGCACACTTGCGGTGTCCGGGCAGGATTCTGTGTTAGATATGAGTATTCTTTTTTCTGTATTGTCCGGGGGCAATATTGTTTTCATTTTTAAATGCTCTGAAAAAGCAGGACTCACTGGCATAACCAATTTTCTCCGCAATCTCTCCAATGCTCAGATCGGTTGTACGGAGAAGGCGTTCCGCATGATAGATGCGCAGCTTATTCAGATAATCCTTTGGAGACATGGACATATATTTTTTAAATTCCCTTGAAAGATGCTCGCGGCTTACAAAAAGAGTTTCGCTGAGGGCCTGCATCTTTATATCCTCCGCATAATGCTCAGACAGATAAGTCAGAACCTTCTTTACCAGGATTGAAGTTTGGGCTTCCATCATTTTATCTTTCTCATCCGCAGCGGTAAGCAGATCCGTAAGAAGAGAGGTGAGCATAGCAGAAACCCGGTATTCCCTGTAAGATGTAATAGAAGTGTCGATTTTTAAAATTTGATACTGTTTTTGTTCAAAGTCCTTTACAGTGTGTTCCGTAAATATGACGTTTCCCCGTTTGAGAAACAGGGGATACATATTTCGGATAAAAGGCCCGTCAATGTGCATGACTGTGCTTTTCCAGTACGTCCCTTCTGTTCTGTAATAATGAGGCTTCCGGTTATCGATCAGATATCCCATTCCGGGAGTCAGGATATATTCTTTCCCGTCATAAGATAGAAAACCCTTTCCTTCCAATGTATATCGAAGCTCAAAAAGCTCCAGATTTTGTCTTCTGGTATAATAATTCTCATCCATTTCCAGAAGAAAAAAATTCATAATGTAAACAAGATTCTGTTTGGTAGCGGAACTGATAGGACGATAGGGTGCTGCAGCCAGCCTTCCGCTGAAACATACGTCTGTATCCATATAATAAGAGGTCAGCGTCAAATAGCGGTCTGATTTCTGATCGGGAATCACATTTTGCAGATCATTCCGTAATTGACAGACGTTTCTTGGTTTTGCATATATTTCTTCCACTGACAGCTCAATATCATGATACAGCATAATTTCTCCTTTTTCTTTCAGTATACACTTCCTGATTATCCTGTTTTTATAAAAATTATATCACATTTTAGAAGAAACCGGTCAAAAATCACGGTGATATTTTGAACGGCGTTTTTGTATCATGTAAACATCACCAAATAAGGTTGCAGTAGAAAGGAGAAAACATGAAAAACAACAAGTTAAAAAGGATAATAGGGATTTCTGCCGCCCTGAGTCTGACTCTCTGTTTGACGGGAGAAAGTGTGGTGTATGCCCAGGCAGAAAACGATGATTTTGCCGCGGCCCTTGCAGAAGCTATGGAAGAACCGGAAATGCAGTATCGTCCATACGCCAGATGGTGGTTGGCGGAGGGATCTCATACGGATGAAACGCTTATTGAATCTATTCATGAATTGTATGATGCCGGATACGGCGGCATTGAATTCGTAACATTGGATGAATCCGCTTATCTGGACGATGCTACATATGGCTGGGGATCTCCGGAGTGGATCCACGACAGTCAGTTGATCATCTCTGAATGTGCTTCTCTGGGTATGAGCGTTTCCATGACCAGCGGTACCCATTGGTCAACTGCCAACCTGACAGTAATTACTCCTGATGATCAGGAAGCGTCCCAGGAGCTTGGTTATACGGTGACAGATGCTTTTACAGGCTCTTATGAAGGAGAGCTGGCACTTTGCGTTCTGCCGGCAGAAACCAGCAAACAAACATTAATATGCGTTGTAGCAGCAAAGGTTACGGAAACGGAAGAAGAACTGGTTCTTCTGGACAAGGATTCTCTTACGGTGCTGGACGATGAAGTCACGGCTGTTACCGATGAAGATGGATTTATTGAATCTGTAAACGTATCCTATACCGCTCCGGATGAAGGCGATTATCTTCTTTTTGCTTTTTACCAGTATGGGACAGGAGAATATTACACTCCCGCATCTACTGGAAAATCATATACAATTAATTACCTTTCCGATGCGGGTTCACAGGCTCTGATCGATTACTGGAATGAAAACGTGCTTACCGATGAGATGCAGGAAATTATTGATCAGATCGATGAGTGTGATATGTATATGGACTCCCTGGAATTAAATGCACGCGGTGAAGAGACCACCGGACAGCTCTGGAGCAAAGAGATGCTGCAGGAGTTCCAGGATAGAATGGGCTATGACATTGCGCCGTACCTGCCGCTTCTGATCAAGACATTTGCAAACGGCGGATGCCTTGGGGTGGAGTTGGATTACCGCTACGATCTGGCGGATGATGAGGAAGCGCGTTTTGACGAGTACCTTCGGAATGACTTCTACCAGGTGACGACAGAGCTTTACACTGAAAAATGTCTTCAGCCGCTTGCCGACTGGCTCCACAGCAAAAACATGTATCTCAGAGCCGAGAATTCTTACGGCAAGACATTTGAGATTTCTGAGCCTATTAAGGCATTGGATTATGTAGAGACAGAGGCATTTGAATTTGGCAATGAGATTGAATCCTATCGTGCAATGTCCGGTGCTGCGCATTTGTTTAATAAACGCTACTCCTCCGAAACCGGTGCGGAGTTCTTTTCCAACTACCTGTATAATAACGGATATTACCGCCAGATGTTCTATATGCAGTACGCGTCCGGCATTCAGAAGACCATAACCCACGGTTACTCCTCCGAATATGGTCCCGAGGGACGTGTGTGCTGGCCTGGTTATGAGGGTATGATGGATATGTTCTCCGAACGTTTCAACAAACGTCAGCCAGGTTCTATTGACTATACCCAGCTCAATGAGCATCTCTCCCGGATCCAGAAGATCCTGGAGCAGGGCGTGCCGCAGATGGATCTTGCAATCCTCCGTACAGATTATTCTCTTAACAATTGGTCCTATGGCTTTATGGGCGGAGGAAGCGATCTTTATACAAATATGGTCCACAACAATAAAGGCTTCTATTGGCAGGATATGACTCTCCAGAATGCGGGATACACCTACGATTATTTTTCTCCGTACCTTCTGACAGATGAGGATGTATCCTCGTCAAACGCTCAGATCAATGCTGACGGTGTTGCTTACCAGGCTGTGATCGTTATGGAAGACGAGCTTCCTTATGACTCCGCAGTGCGCCTTCTGGAATGGGCTGAAAACGGGCTTCCTGTTGTGTTTGTAAACAATACGGACGAAATCATTGACAACAACGATAATCATAAGGTCAATCTGGCAGCAGGCAGCCGTACCGGAAGAAACGACGGTAAGGATGAAGAGCTTCTCCAGGTTGTTGAGCAGATTAAAGCGTTGGATAATGTATGCACCGTAGAATCCGAAGCAGAAACCTATGACGCACTTATGCAGCTTGGCATCCGCCCAAGAGCAGAATATGCGGAATCCAATGCTGAGATCCTTTCAACGCTCAGAAAAGACGGGGATACGGAATATCTCTATGTGTACAATTATATGTACCAGAATGAGGAAAACTACACCGGGCAGATACTGATGGAGGGTGCGTTTAAGCCCTACGTGATCGACACATGGACCGGAGAGGTGAAGGAAGTGGCTTCCTACGATGTTGTGGACGGCCGTACTGTCCTGAATTTAGATATTGCTCCCGGAGAGGTGATGGTATTTGCCCTAGAGAGCAATGGAAATGAAGGAGACACCTATATTACTTCTGCAGATAATGTATACTGTACTTTTAAAGAAGATGATCAACTGATCCTTGCGGTCTCCGAGAGCGGAAGCGTATCAGCCGTATTAAACGACGGAACCGTGACAGACACGGAAGTCACCGCACCGGAGGATATTACACTGGAAAACTGGTCTCTTACCGTAGATTCCTATGAACCAGGCAAAGAGATCACAAGAACTGAGACAAATGATGCTACAGGTGTAACCACCACCGAAGTAACCTATACTACAGATCACAATTTAATTGAAGCAGGTACTCTTGCCGAGCTGGTTCCGTGGAAGGATATAGAAGCGCTTGGTGAATACATTTCCGGTACAGGTACCTACACAACCTCCTTCACGCTTCCTGAAGACTGGAATAGTGAAGAACTTGGAGCTGTATTTGCTGCTGACAGCTTCTCATACGGCACTGCTGCGCTGTGGGTA
Source organism: Ruminococcus sp. 5_1_39BFAA (assembly GCF_964240875.1). NCBI lineage: Bacteria > Bacillati > Bacillota > Clostridia > Eubacteriales > Oscillospiraceae > Ruminococcus > Ruminococcus sp. 5_1_39BFAA. Next base: position 14,455 of record NZ_CAXSVO010000002.1, read on the forward strand.
AACGGTCAGGAGGTTCTGGTGGATATGGACTCTGCCGAGGCAGACATCTCCGACTATGTACAGGGCGGTGAAAACACGATCGAGGTTCGTGTCACAAGCAGTCTGCGCAACGCAATGCGTTCCTACGGTTACATCATGGGTGCCTCCCAGGCAACCGATGAAAATTCCAGTTCCTTCCAGAATTCTGCAGGAGGCTGGCTGGAGCAGCCCGAACCGGATGATTACGGAATGGTTGGGGAAACTTCCATCATTACTTATCAGAAAGTAACGGTGTGATTGAAGTAAAACGTAGAAAAAGCCGTCAGGTCATATTTTACCGTAAGCGGCGAAAAACTTTACAATACCGTGATAGATGAAATACAGCCGACAGAATATAATCACTTTGAAAAAAGAATTAAGCAGAAAGGAAATTTGAGTGATGAAGAAAAAAATTCTGTTGGCTGTTCTGACAGTAGGGATGATGTCCGGTGAAGCGTTTCCGATATGGGCATATACGCCGGTAGCTTATGACGTAGAGGTTCCGCAGGAATTTAAGGTTCCATTTGCAGAAGGAAAAGAAGGATATTTTGAAAATGGTCTGGTAACGGGATTCGGTTCAGCGGTTACATTCAAAGGATACAACGAAAACGGAGAGATGGAGTTTTATGCTGTTACGGACCGTGGACCAAACGCAGATGCGCCTCAGTACAGTGCAGATGGTAATGTTACAGACGCTAAGATTTTTCCGTGTCCGGAATTTACGCCGAGTATTGCAATTCTGACAATAAAAGATGAGGGGGCAGTGGTAACCTCCGTGATTGAATTAAAAGATGAACAGGGCAATAATATCACCGGATTGCCGCTGGAGCCGGGACAGGTAGGTTCTACGAATGAAACGGCGCTTGATATGGAAATGAATAATATTGGTTTTGACAGTAACGGTCTGGATACAGAAGGAATTGCAGTAGACAAGGATGGAAATTTCTGGGTGTGCGACGAATACGGACCGTTTATTGCAAAATTTGATTCAGAAGGAACTCTGTTAGAGAAATATGCGCCTGGAGACGGCCTTCCGGAGATCCTGGAAAACAGGATTCCAAATAGAGGGTTTGAGGGCCTGACGATCACTCCGTCAGGAAAAATCCTGGCTTCTGTTCAAAGTGTTCTGGATGTGAACGGCGAGACATCCAAAACTGCCTGCTTTACGAGAATCGTAGAGCTTGATCCTGAGACAAAAGAGACAAAGATGTATGCTTATCCGGTAGAGATATCAAAATATAAGTCTGCTAAAGACTGTAAAATTGGCGATATCTATTCTATAGACGACAATACTCTTTTGGTAATTGAGCAGGGAACGCTTTCCGACGGCAGCATGAGTAATGTGATCTGCAAAGTGGATCTGACTGATGCCACAGATATCACAGATGTTGCTTATAATGATAAAACACTGGAGTATGTTGAAAGTGCGGAAGAATTGGATATTAATTTTATCAAAGCAGAAAAACTGGTGGATTTGCGGGAACAGGGATGGACTGCTGAAAAAGCAGAAGGCATTTGTATGGCAGGCGATGATATTGTGGTGATCAATGATAATGATTTTGGCATTGTTACCAAGGTAGAGGATGAAGAAAATCCAGATGCGGATATTATGGATTATGTTTATGACAGCGCTTCCGGAAAATATTTTCTGGACGAAAAAGAGGCATCGGTGAAAATATCTCTTGAGGAGAATACAGAGCCGGCGCAGTTGTGGATATTGAAAGAGAAATGATCAGAGAGGGCGTTTTCCCGGAGCGGGGGAGCGCCCTTTCTCATAGTTGCCAAGCATCCAAAGGAACTGCCGCTGTCAGTTGATATTTTCGAAAGGTGGTTGCATAAATAGTATTCCATAGATTATAATATGTAAGTAAATATGTATATATTTATGATCACTGACAGACAGAAATATGTACGTAACTTTGAAAAGGAGTTGTCCAGCTAAGTGATTAGTGATCAACTCCTTTACTGTTTAATGAATTGCAGGCGGCGTTGAGATAGGCGTATAATAAAAAGTTATCAATGAGAATGGACATGAGGTGAAATTATGTTAAGTCATTTATCCATCAAAAATTTTAAAGGTTGGAAAGATACTGGGGATATCGAATTGGCACCAATAACAGTTCTTTTTGGCAGCAATAGTTCAGGAAAATCTAGTATTGGTCAATTTTTGGTAATGCTTAAGCAGACAGTTCAACAATCCGATAGAAAAACAGTGCTAATGTTATCCGGAGATAAAGCATCTGTTAATTTGGGAACGCCATCTGATATTTTCCATAACCATGATATGCAAGAAAAGATAAAGTTTGAGTATGATTGGTCGCTAGATAAAAAGTCAGATTTTGGTATAGGAAAAAATAGACGGCGTTATAACAGAGTTAAATTTAAAGCTGATATTCAAGTTAATGATCCGGAGATCCAATACTTAGAAGTAGGGCGGTTTGCATATGAACTATTTGAAGATACTAGACAACGTCTTGCTGTAGGCATGAAAAAATTAGATGAAGGATTAGGTAGCCGTAATTATGAACTGTTTAGTGAAATAGAGGAATTGAAACGGACGAAAGGAAGGGCTTGGAAACTGACAGAACCCATGAAATACTATGGATTTCCAGATGCGGCACTTGCTTATTATCAGGATTCTGATTTTTTACAGGATTTGAATCTTCATCAAGAAAATTTATTTTCCAAGTTTTATTATTTAGGACCTCTTAGAAGTAAATCCAGTCGAATATATAGCTGGGCAGGAACAAATCCGGATAGTGTTGGAGATGATGGTATATATACAATTCAAGCAATTCTTTCTGCAAAACATGAGGGGCGTAAACTTAGATTTCCGCATACCAATTATATACCTTTTGAAGCGGTAATCGGAAATGCCTTACAAAAGATGGAGTTGATTGAAAATTATAAAATCAACCGTATAGAAAATCGACAGGATTATGAAGTCAAAGTGAAGATAAAGGGAACTTCCGAATATGTTAGTCTTCCAGATGTAGGGTTTGGGGTCTCACAAGTACTTCCGGTTATTGTACAGTTATTTTATGCTCCAAGTGGTTCTATTATTTTTATTGAGCAACCAGAAATTCATTTGCATCCTAAAGCTCAGACACTTTTGGCAGATGTGCTTATTGATGCTATAAATATGAGAGAAAATTCGAAAGATCGGAAGATACAGGTTATTATTGAAACACATTCAGAATATTTGCTTAGAAGGCTTCAAATGCGTATTTCCGATAAAACTATAAAAACGGAAGAAATGAAAGCATATTTTGCAAATAACTGTGCAAATAGGTCCAAATTGGAAGAATTGCAAGTGGATACTTATGGGAATATCCTAAATTGGCCCGAGGGCTTTTTCGGAGATATGGAAAAAGACATGTATACGCAGGCAATGAACGCAATGGACCGTAGGATTAAAGAAAGGGATATGCAACATAATGAATAGAATTATTCTGGATACAAATGTACCTGCTAAAGCTTCTGTTGCACCTGATTCTTGTCCAAACGAAGAATTGAAAATGCAAAGAGCTTGTATGGAATATGTAGGTAAATTAACGATGGGGCAAGAAAAAAAATTGGTTTTGGATTTAGGTCATGAAATATGGAAAGAGTACCACAATAATGTCTGTAAAGACAGTAATATGGGAAAACTGTTTTTTAGATGGTTATACAATTACTATGCTGCTATTTTGCCGCAGGATCATATTAAGTTGGATAAAGATGAAAATGGACAATATGTTGACTACCCATATGATAGCGAAACTAAAGAATTTGACGAAAGCGATAAGAAGTTTGTTGCACTTGCTAATGCACATGCTGAGAAACCGCCGATTATAGAAGCCGCAGATGGAAAGTGGCTTGGGTATGAAGAGGCTTTTGCTAAGTATGGAATACATATCGAATTTCTTGATAGGGAATATGCTCAAAAAATGTATGAACAGAAAATTTTAAATAGAGGGTCTGAGTAAATGTTCTATAAGTTTCACTCAACACCGTATATTCTTTTGGGTGATACAAGACAAAAAAGAATTATTTAACAGATTTAGAAGTAGAGGATTTTTTAGCCAATAAAATTGCGATTGAAGAAAAAATAGACGGCGCAACTTTGAGCCTGGTACCAAATTTAGGATATGGCAAATATTCAAGAGGATTTAAATGATTTTTTTCATGTCTAAGGTTGGAACTTGTAATAGTGAAGGAATATATTTGAGGCTTGATAATAATAATTGGCTGCTAAAGAGAGCAAAATGGTTTGTCCGGAGTTTAGACAGCAGATTGAAGTACATTGGAGCAGAAAAACTTTAGAAAGAAATGGTTTATTTATAGATCGTGTCTAGTGGAAAAAAAGCACAAAAAATATAAAAATCTCAAAAATATATTGACAAATTAACTAAAAAACAGTATGATTAATTCGTGCAAACGTTTGCACGAATTTTTTTATCGGTTAATGCAACCGTTTGCATAAACAGGAGGTACCGAAAATGGGAGCTACAATAAAAGATATCGCTAAAATGGTCGGCGTTTCAGCATCCACGGTTTCACGGGTGATAAACGGCAATGCCGCAATCTCTGAGGAAACCAGGACACGAATACAGGAGGCCATGAAAGAATTAAATTATCACCCTAACAGCCGGGCGCGGAATTTTGCAAACGGGATCACCAATACGATTGCCCTGGTCATTGATGCGGAGGATGAGAATACATTTGCCAATACATTTTTTAACCGAAGCGTTTATGCCATTGAGAGGGTAGCGCAAAAAAATGGATACAATTTGCTGATTACCAACGATATGGACGAAAAAGGTTCATCTATCACCTCCCTGGTATATGAGAAAAAGGTGGACGGTCTGATCCTTCCGTCTTCCAGTATCCGGAAAAAGCTGACAGATCTGCTGGAAAAAGAGCAGTTCCCCTTTGTGGTCCTGGGAGAGCCGGAGGTCTTTTCGGACAAGCTGGACTGGGTTGACATCAATAACTATGAGGGCGGAAAAAAGGCAGTCTGCCATTTGCTGGAACAGGGATTTAAAAGGGCAGCATTCGTTTCAGAAGAAGACCAGACGGTTTTTGCAAAGCGAAGGATTGCGGGATTTCTGGATGGGCTTCGGGAAAAAAACATAGATCTGGAAGACGTGGAGGTATTGATCTGCGGACAGGATTACCAAGGGCTGATAAACGATGTAAAAAGAGCAGTGGAGGAGAAGAGGATAGACTCTGTGCTCTGCTCCAATAACATCATTTCCTACCATATCCTGAAAGGTATGCGCGATGCCAGGATCCCGGTTCCGGAAAAGCTTGGCATGGTCACCTTTGACAACTATCCTCTGGCGGAATATATGGAACCGCCGCTTACTGCTGTTGATGTAGATACATACCGGCTTGGTGAAATAACAGCCAATGCGCTGATACAAAAAATGAATAACAGGGAGGTGGAGCAAAGAAACGTTTTGATTGATACAGAGTTGATCAAGCGAGCATCATCCGAAGGAAGGGAGGAGCAGATTGGATGAACAAGGAGGCAATCAGACATACAGGAACATATCCTGACATTTATCTGAAAGACCGCCAAACCTTAATTTTACGCCTGCGAACTGCAAAAAAAGATATGATGCAATGCAAGGTGATTTATTTTGCCCGCACAAGTCCCGGCGAAAAAAAGTCTGTAGCGATGGAATGTGTCCTGCGGGACGAGCTGTTTGACTATTACCGGGCAGAATTGAAATTCCGCCATCCGGCAAGATACCGGAAATATTACTTTGAACTGGGAGGGAAAACCGAAGCTCTTTATTTGTCAGCCTGGGGGCTGGGCAGGGAAGCGCCGGAGGACGGGCTGTTTGAGTTCCTGTACGCAAATCAGACAGAGGTGATCCATACTCCTGAGTGGAGCAGAGGACAGATTTTTTACCAGATATTTCCCGAAAGGTTCGATAACGGAAATCCGGACCTGTCGCCGCCGGATTGCCGGGAATGGGGAACAGCGCCTACACGGGAAAATTACATGGGCGGGGACCTGCAGGGGATTATCGATCATCTGGATCACCTGGAAGAGCTGGGCGTCCAATGCCTGTACCTGAATCCCATTTTTTCCGCGGATTTTAACCACAAATATGCCGTCACAGATTACTATTATGTGGATAACCTCTTTGGCGGCAATGAAAAATTCCGGGAGCTTGTGGAAAAGGTTCATGAAAAGGGAATGAAGATCATACTGGACGGAGTTTTCAATCACACGGGGATCCATTTCCGGCAGTTTGCAGACATTTTGGAAAACCAGGAGGATTCCGGATATAAAGACTGGTATCATATCACAAAATTTCCAGTGACGGTTTCCAATGCGTGCTACGAATGCGTGGGCGCTTACCCATACATGCCGAAGCTGAATACGGGAAATCCCCAGGTCCGTGAGATGATCCTGGAAATTATGGAATACTGGATCTCAGAGTATGGGATTGACGGATGGCGGCTGGATGTGGCAGATGAGGTGGACGAGAGCGTATGGGTTGAGGCGAGAATTCGTTTGAAAGAGAAATTCCCAGGAATTCTTCTTCTGGGAGAGACATGGGGACCCGGACTGCGGCTTATGGATGGTTCGAAAATGGATTCCATCATGAATTATACATTTCGCGACAGTGTGAGAGATTTTCTTGCATATGAAAAAATTGATGCGGAGCAGTTTGACAACCGGATTCAGAACATGCTTGCAAAATACCCGGAGGAGATGAACCAGTCCATGTTTTTGCCCCTTGACAGTCATGATACGGAACGCTTCCTGTATTTCTGCCAGGGCAAAAAGGAAAAGCTGAAGCTGGGAGCGGCATTCCAGATGACCTTTGTAGGCGCCCCGTCCATATATTATGGAGACGAGGTGGGAATGACCGGGGCGAACGATCCGGACTGCAGGCGGTGTATGATCTGGGATGAGGAGAAACAGGACCGGGAGCTGCTGGAATATTATCAGTGGTTGACTGGCGTGCGGAAAAGGGAGGCGTGTATAAGAACAGGCAGATATGCTGTAAATTTATGTGAAGGGAGGATGTATGGATTTATCCGCTATGATCAGGAGGAAGAGATATATGTTCTGATCAATGGAGAAAAGGAAGAAAAAACAGTAAATTTGCCGGTATTTTATAAAAAAAGATATTTTGATATGGAAACAGGAAAGGAATACGGGCTTTTGCCTGTTGGAAAAAGGGAGTTTAGAAATTCTGACATGTACAGCTATGGAGGAATGCTAACCGTTCCAATGGAGCCGCTCAGTGTAAAAATCTTGAAAGCAGATAAGGGAGGAAAAGTCTTATGAAGAAATCTAAATTATTACCGATGCTTGCAGCAATCACAGCAATGAGTTTGGGAACCATGACCGTTTATGCGCAAACATCGGCAGATTCTGAAGCCAGTTCTCAGGAAAGCCTGGACAGCAATGATGAGAACAGCGGTTCAGCAGAAGAGGTAACGCTTAATTTCTGGCACCACTACAGTGCGCAGTCGCCGGAAAATGAAACGCTGATGAATGTATTGATTCCGAAGTTTGAAGAAGAAAACCCCGGGATTACCGTAAATGCAGTATCCCACGAATGGGCGGACCTGCATGATAAGATCCTGATCAATGCAAAAGCAGATACCTTACCGGATGTGGCACGTCTGGACAGTGCCTGGATCCCGGAATTTGCAACAGCGGGAATCCTGATGCCGCTGAAGGAAGAGATTGCCGATTTTCAGGAAACCGCGGATGGGCTTCTGGACAGCGCCATGAGCACGGCACAGATTGACGGTCATTCCTACGGGCTTGCACTGAATACCAACACGAAAATCCTGTTCTACAATAAAACCGCATTGGAGGATGCTGGCTTGGAAGCTCCGGCAACCATGGACGAATTTGTGGAGACAGCAAAAGCTCTTTCCGGTAATAATGAAAACGGACAGCAGGTATGGGGCTATGATGAGCCTGCGCTTTCCGGATGGAATCTCTGCCCGTTTATCTGGAGCTACGGCGGTGATATCTTAGATCCGGACCAGACCACAGCGGAAGGCTACCTGAATAGTGAGAAAACAGTTGCAGCCATCCAAATGCTTGCGGACCTTTACGCAGAAGGTGCCATGACTGGCTTTAACAGCGGCGATATTCCTATGACAGACGGCTTCGGAACAGGACGTTATATGATGCTGCTGGAAGGTCCATGGAAGATCAGCGAGATGGCAGGCGCATATCCGGATTTCGCATATGAAACAGCAGCAATGCCGGAAGGAGAAGGCGGTTCTGTCTCCGTTCTGGGCGGCGAGGACATCTCCATGTTTACATCCGCCAATAAGGAAGCTGCATGGAAATTCATGCAGTTCATGACCAGTGAGTTTGCACAGGTGGAAATGTCCAAATGCGGACAGATCCCGGTAAATGAAGCTGCACTGGAAAACGAAACCGTAAAGGAAGCAGATTTCGCACCATTCCTGGAAGCCATCAAAACTGCAAAGAGCAGACCGACTGTATCCTGCTGGTCCGAGATCGACAGTGAACTGGCAACTGCAGTTACGGCTGTCATGAACGGTGAAAAAGCAGCACAGGATGCAATGGATGAGCTGGCAGAAAAAGTAGATGCTCTGCTTGCCGGGGAATAACGTTTGTTATCGTCTGCACACAAGAAATGCGGGCGGTCCCAACGCTATCATTATATAGCAGAGGAATCCGTTTCGTCAATGTAAAGTGAGTGAGCAGCGGCGAAAAGAGGAGGTGTGTGGTGTGAAGATAAGGCGCAAGAGCGGAATGCAGATTGCATTGCTTTTACTTCCGGGGATTTTGATATTCGGCGTTTTTACCCTCTATCCTATTGCAAAGCTTTTTGTCATGAGTTTCTTTAAATGGGACTTTGGCTCCATTCTGGAGCAGGAATTTATTGGGTTGGAAAACTATAAGGACGTGTTTCAGGATCCATATTTCCATACGGTTTTTATGAATTCGATCGTTTATACGCTGATCACCGTACCGGCTCAGATGGTGTTGGGACTTCTGGTGGCGCTGTTTATTCATTCGGTGAGCCATTGCCGGATCTTCTTCCGGGTCAGCTATTATCTGCCTGTGATCACAAGCTGGGTCATCGCCTCGCTGGTATTCAAATATGTTTTTAACACAGAAGGTATGCTGAACTATTTTCTGGTAAATGTTTTGGGTATCGTAAAACAGAATATCCGGTGGCTGGATACAAGATGGGGCGGGATGACCATTGCCATGCTGCTGGGAATCTGGAAAGGGATCGGATGGAATATGGTGGTCTTTCTGGCTGCACTGCAGACGGTTCCACAGGAGCTGTATGAATCGGCAGCTCTGGACGGCGCGGGGAGTATCCGAAAGTTTTTTTCCGTGACCCTTCCCTGTATCAGAGGAACCGTGCTGTTTGCGCTGGTTATGCTGACGATCGGAGGCTTTAATGTATTTACATCCATCAAAATGATCACGGACGGCGCGCCGGGACATCAGACAGATTCCATACTTACCTGGATGTATTACAAGGCATTCAGCACTGGCAAGTTCGGTTATTCGGCAGCACTTTCCTTTATTACGGCATTGGTGCTTGCATTGCTTGCGGTCGTGCAGTTCCGCCTCATGGAAAATAAGGAGGGAGGACAGTGAGATTAAAGAAAAGAAATATGACGCAGCTTTTGCTATATGTATTGCTGGTCAGCGGATTGGTTATCGTTGTTCTTCCCATGATCTATATGGTCAGCACTTCGCTGAAGCCAAACGGGGCATTGTATGAGTTTCCGCCCAGATTTTTTCCGGCGTTGGAAGAGCTTACTCTGGAAAATTACGTGTACGTGCTGAATCAGGGAAAGTTTTACATTAATTTCCTCAACAGTGTGATCGTTTCTGTGATAACCGTTGCCATAGCAGCGGCAGTGGCATCAGCGCTTGGATTTTGTATTGCGCGGTTCCGGTTTCCGGGAAGGAATTTTATCTTTGTATTTATCATGCTGACTATGATCATTCCGGGAACCACGCTGATCGTACCGCAGTATGAGCTGGCTGTGAAGCTGAAGCTGATCAATAATTTATGGGGGCTTATCCCGTTTTATGTGGCGTGGGTCATTCCATATTCTACCTTTATGATCAAAGGCTTTGTGGAAAACATACCAAGAGAGCTGGACGAGGCGATCTACATGGATGGGGGAAGCGTGTTTACCGTATACTGCCATGTGGCGCTTCCGCTTTCAAAATCCGGGATCGCGTCCGTGTCCATATTTAATTTTTTGACAGCCTGGGAGGAGTTTCCGTGGGCAAATACAGTGATCAATGACAACTTAAAAAGAACATTGCCAATTGCTATTTCCGGTTTTTTCGGACAGCATCAGTTCACACAGTGGGGCTATGTATTTGCATTGTCGGTATTGAGCCTGATACCCGTATTGCTGGTGTTTATTTTCTGCCAGAAGTTCTTCGTGGCGGGCTTGACAACAGGAAGTGTGAAGGGGTGAGATTGGCTTTGCCGTTTTCTTAAAATGAAACAGGTATCTTCGCAGAGAGGGTGCCTGTTTTTTATATGCTTTGTATTTCCGTATGCCGCTTATCTTTTAAATCTGTAGCCATCCGTTATCTTCCTGAAATTCCTGGCAAGTGTTGATTATATGGCGGAAGATGATTGAAAATCTTATTGCAAATGTCAAAAGACTTTATTAATATGAGATCAGGTACTTTTATCCACTTTAACAATGCGATTTTCCAGTTCAGGGAAGGAGAGTTTGTATGAACACTATTTTTAAGAATCATAGTAAAGTACTTTTTCAGGGGGATTCCATTACTGATTGGGGGCGGATCGGCGGGCTGCTGACCGACATGATCCCAAACGGAGGTGAACTGGGGCAGGGTTATGTTTCGCGTGCAGTTCAGGTATACAGGCTTCTTTTTCCGCAAAATGAAGTTACTTTTATAAATCGAGGAATATCAGGAAACCGCGTTATAGATCTGTTGAGTCGATATGAAGAGGATTTTGAGCAGATTGAGCCGGATTACCTGTCTGTTATGATTGGCATCAACGATACCTGGAGACGTTATGATTCCGGAGATCCGACTTCGGCAGAAGAGTTCGAAACCAATTACCGCCTTTTGTTGGAACGGTTCAAAAGCTCATGTCCGCAGGCAAAGATTATGCTTATCGAGCCGTTTTTATTGTCTACAGATCCGGAAAAGGAGAGTTTCTGGGAGGATTTAAATCCAAAGATCCGGATTACCAGGAAGCTTGCGGAAGAATATGCCGATGTGTATCTGCCTATGAATGGGATTTTTTCTAATTATCTGATTCAAGGTATGAAACCTGCGGAAATCAGCGAAGATGGCGTACATCTGACAGACATCGGAAATGCCATTTTAGCCAAAGAATATCTGGCTGCCTGGGCGAAAATTTAAATGTTCCCTAAAAGATTTTCAGAAATTAACATAAAATGCAATACAGGAGAGAAGTCATGAGTAAGTTTGATTTTGAGAGAATTCCTGATCGAAGAAATACGGATTCTGTTAAGTGGAATATGATACCGGAGGATGTGATCCCCATGTGGGTGGCTGATATGGATATTTGTGCTGCTCCGGTCATTGCAGAGGCGGTGGCAGACAGGGCCGCCCATTTATACTTCGGATATCCGAATACAGAAGAGAATCTGAAAGAGCTGATCGCGGCGCATTATAGGAAGGTGTATCAGGTGGATGTGCCTACAGAGTGGATCGTGCTTGTTCCATCGGTAATTCCTGGACTTGTGAATGCCCTGCAGATGATGGGTGGGGCTTTTATGTATTTTTGTCCCATGTATGATCATATCCGTAATCTTTATAAAGAAGCAAAGCTTCCGGTTATTGAAGTTCCGTTAAGGCAGGATGAAAATTTCCGTTTCTCTATGGATATCGCCGGCATGGAAGCAGCGCTGACACCGGAAGTGACCTGTGTCGTTCTCTGTAATCCTCATAATCCGGTAGGACGAGTTTATGATCTGGAAGAATTGGAGGCTCTTCAGGAGTTTTGTGAAAAAAATCATTTACTTTTGATCAGTGATGAGATTCATTGCGAGCTGGCTTTGGATAAAGGACATATACCATATTTTTCTGTAAACGAAAAAGCGGCGGATTATAGTGTGACATTATCCAGCGCAGGAAAAATATGTAACATTCCAGGGCTTCCATTGGAATTTGCGATCATACCAAATAAAGAGCTTCGCGGCAGATTTGCTGTCCGGCTGGATGGATTGCTTCCATGCGGCAATGTTTTGACGCTGGCAGCCTATGAGAAGGCTTATGATGGGAGCTGCGATGAATGGAAAAATGCTCTTCGTGAGCATCTGAGGGCAAACAGAGATTATACGGAGGAAAGGATAGCAAAAATTCCAGAGCTTCGTATGACGCATAATGAAGGAACCTACCTTTCCTGGATCGATTGTTCTGCGCTGCGACTTCCAAATCCGGCTGAATATTTTCTGAAAGAAGCAAAGGTAAAGGTTTCTGATGGAACGATTTATGGGAATACCCAGTGTGTACGTTTGAATTTTGGCTGTCCAAAAGCGCAATTGGAAGAGGCATTGGACAGACTGGAATCGTCTATTAGAAAACTTTATGCTCAAACTCTTAGAGAATGAAATCAGTTTTGTCATTCTGCATACGTTGAAGAGGGTGAAATTCGGGAGGTGATGTATGCTTCATTTAACAGACGATGTGCCTATATGGTCGGATTCCTATAAAGTAATTACGAGAGAACAGCTTAATATTCCGGGGCTTCACATGATGGGGTATGCTAATTTTCAGTCTGCAAGCGAGATATTAGACACCCATTTCCATACAAATCTGGAATTTGTAATAATCATAAATGGAAAGCAGAAATATGTTGTGGGCGGAAAGCGCTATGAATTATATGGAAATGAGATTTTTGCCACATATCCATATGAACAGCATGGAAACGGAGAAGTATCTCAGGATATCTGTGAGTTTATATGGTTTCAGATCGATTTGTCTTCGTCCCAGAATTTTCTTGGCTTGACGCCACCGCGCAGCGAATATTTATTTCGGCAGATGCTGAACTATGACCAGCGGACAAAAAAAGCAAATATGAAGGATATCCCATTGCTGCAGAAGGCATTTTATTTGCTGAGCTCTCAGGAGCTTTCCAGGCAGACGTTGGGTTATAGTCATTTCCTGGAATTTATTGTGAAAGACATTTGTACACCGGATATTGAACTGAAAAGAGACATATACAGTGAGGATATACAAAATGCGATTACTTATATTCATGAAAATCTGCTGAATAATCTGAATATCGATATGATCGCAGGACAATGCGGACTTTCCACATCAAGGTTTAAGGCAAAATTTAAAGAGCAGTTGGGTATTACGCCTCACGCATATATAAATTGGCTAAAGATTGATTCCGCAAAGATATATCTGAAAGACATGAACAGGTCTGTCACAGAGATTGCCTATCTGCTGAATTTTTCTTCCAGCAACCATTTTGCATCGGTGTTTAAAAAATACACCGGATATACACCCTCCGACTTCCGTCATAAAAGGTTTGCCAGCATTTACTGAAAATAGCTGATGGATAAAAATGTCAAATGTACAAAAAAGTACTGAGGATTATTGTGCATGAATCGTACTTTTCTGTATTGTATAATTTGGTTATAAAGAAAAGGGACAGGAAAAGTATTCGCCACTATTTACGTAAATAATGAAAAAAGAAAAAATGTGCCTTTAATATGCAGAAAAATACTAAATTATATCAGGATAGGAGGAAAATACACATGAAAAAGTTTGCGGTATTATTATTCATGGCAACGATGATCTGTGGACATACTGTATATGCAGGTGAAGGAGAGGCAGTTAATATTCGTATCCTCACCTACGAGACAAGCCGTGAGGCGGTAGAGGAAGCTGTGGAAGCATTTATGGAGCAAAATGAAGGGATTCAGGTGGAGGTTGTAGCAGCGACGGATTTCACCGCAATGAACCAGAATGCAATTGCGGCCCATCAGGCGAACGATGATTATGATGTTTTGTTCGTAAATCATGTTGATACCCTTGCCTATGTGAAAGGCGGAGTTATTGGCTCGCTTCAGGAGTATATTGACAGAGATGGTATTGATTACAGCGAAATCCTCTTTGAATCATTGCTTGAGCAGGGGATATCTGATGGAGAGACATATGCACTGCCGGCAAATACAGGCACCAGGGTAATGGCTGTAAATAAAGATCTTTTTGATAAATATGGGGTGGATATTCCGGAGACTCAGGAAGAAATGCTGGAAGCAGCGAAGGCTTTAACGGTAGACGGCAATTATGGATATGTGAGTCCATTGTGCGAAAATTGTTATTCACCTACTTATGAGCAAGGTATGTATCTGACTAGCAACGGCGGCAGACTATATACAATTGAAGATGGAAAAGCAGTTGCTCAGATTGATACACAGGAAATGAGAGATTTTCTGAACTTTATTGTAGAACTGCAGCCCTACATGCCGAAATCCAGTTTAACGATGACAGGGGATGATGCGAGAAAAGCATTTGCTTCCGGAAATATTGCAATGTATAAATATGGTAACTGGGAATTAGAGCAGATGCCGGAAACAGACTTTGAAATGGAATTGACGCTGGTTCCTGCCGGAACAGAAGGTAGAATTTCAACGGGTGGCGGATTCCAGCTTGGTATGGGCGGCGGAACAGAGCATCCGGATGAAGCCTGGGAATTGATCAAATATCTCACAACCACAGAAGAAGCTATGGCAAAAATGGCGGGTGCTGATTTACCAGTAATGGAGGCATGTTTTGAAACAGAGCCATATAATGATCCCAAATATGATATTTTCAGGGAACAGTTGAAGAATGCTTATCTGACAGGAATTCCTGTACCAAATATGAATAAAGTCAGCGAAGAATTCTTTAAATACTGGAATGACCTGCTTTATGGAAAAATCACAGTTGATGAAATGTGCGAAGAAGCTCAGGTTAGCGTACAGAAGCTTTTGGATGAAAATTATGAGTAAATGGAAGTATTTTTTGGAGCCGCCCGCCTTTCGGCGGCTCCATTTGTATCTTCAGATCTAAATGCGGAGGAATGGATATTGAATGGGTTTCGGAAAAGAAGAGAAAAGTTTGCATTGGCATTGGTTTTGCCGGGAATGATACTACTGTTGATCGTGGTATTTTTGCCGTTTTTGCAAAATATTTATTATAGTTTTACGGATTACTCCCTTATAAACGTAGAAGAAAAGATTGTTGGTCTGAAAAATTATATTGATATATTAAATGGCGATGAATTTACAGGCGCACTGGTAAAGAGTTTGATATATGTGACACTTGTGATCAGCCTGATTGCCATTATCGGAATAGGTGCCGCTTTTATACAGAATTCAAAAAGCATCAAAGGGGTTACGTTTCTGCAGATATTCCTGCTGCTGCCCTGGGTCATGCCGGAGGTTATTACCGGATATACGTGGAAGCTTCTGCTAAACTATGAGACTGGCCCGTATTATAAATTGCTGGAGGCATTGCACGTAATAGAAAAAGGAGACGATATCTTTGCAGACCCGGCAATGGCTTTGCTTGCAGTGGTTATGGCGAATGTTTGGAGAGGCTTTCCGGTGGTAGCCATTACGGTTTATGCAAAGCTGCAGTCACTGCAGAAAGAGCAGATCGAAGCGGCTGTTATTGATGGGGCAAATAGGTTTCAGGTATTTCAATCAATTGAAATGCCGCATATAGCGAATTCTGTAATATCTGTGCTGACACTTTGTTTTATCTGGACCTTCAATTCATTTGGTCTGGTAAACGTCATGACCGGAGGCGGACCTGCCGGAGCTACGGAAACATTACCTGTATTCCTGCAGAGAAAAGCGTTTAAATTCTTTGACTTTGCCAATGCGTCAGCCTTTGCTGTACTGATGATATTGGTATTGGCGGCTGTCATTGTTTTGCTGCAGGGAATACCGGCATTATCAAAAAAGCTGAAAAATAAACAATAGGAGGAAAAAATATGTACAGGCGCTATGAAAAAAAGAGTTATACAATTTTTAAATATGTACTGTATATCGGACTGCTGGCGTTTTTGATTTTCCCTCTCTATTGGATTGTGACGACAGCATTCAGAACAGATCAAGAAATTGTTAAAAGTACAATGTCAATAATCCCTAAGACTTTTACGTTAGAGCATTTCAGGGATGCTATCGAAGACGTGGATATTCTTAAGTGTCTGAAAAACAGCCTGGTGATTACCTTTATCACTGAGCTGATCAGTCTCAGTACAGGATTCCTGATGGCATATGCTTTTTCCAGAATCCGATTTAGGGGAAAGAAGCTTTTAAATACCATGATTCTGTTTACACAGTTTATTCCTACTGTGGCATATATTATTCCGCTTTATCTGATCATGAGCAAAATGCGGCTTTTAAATACGTATCCCTCTTTGTGGATCACGTATCTTGGGGGAGCATTTCCTGTGGCTATGGTATTGCTGAGAAATTATGTGTCGGATGTCCCGGAGTCGCTTGAGGATGCAGCACGTATAGACGGATGTTCTCAGTTAAAGGTAATGACCTATATTACGATTCCTTTGACAATACCGGGAATAGTTTCAACAGCAATATATGTATTTATTTCCATATGGCAAGAATATCTGATAGCCGTATCCTTTATTTCTAATGCAAAAATGTATACGGTATCCATGGCATTGACCAGATTCCAGGGACCTTATGGAACAGATTGGGGCGGCATTATGGCAGGCGCGATTATTATTTCCGTTCCAGCCATTGCGCTGTTTCTGAGCTGCAGGAAGATGTTTACCAACAACTTGGTGGGCGGAGTAAAGGGTTAAGAAAATGTAAAAAGAGGAGAAAAACATAATGACATCCAGAAAATTAGTGTACAAAACATTAGAATTTGAGAATAAAGACGGACGGGTACCAAGGCAAATGTGGCTGCTTCCATGGGCAGAAACGAATCATGGTTCTATGGTGGAGAAAATTCGCAGAGAATTCGCAGCGGATATTGTTTCCGCGCCCAACATTCTTCGTAAGGAGACGATCGCAAAGGGGAATCAGTACGGCATTGGTGAATATATTGACGAATGGGGATGCAAATTTGACAATATTCATGAGGGTATTATCGGAGAGGTAAAAGAACCATTGGTAAAGGATGAAGAATGGACGGACATGGATCATGTACATATTCCCGTAGAATGGCTGGATTTTGATGTGGATGCAGTAAACAGATATTGCCGCAGTACAGATAAGTTTGTTGTATCAGGATGCTGTCCGCGTCCTTTTGAGCAGATGCAGTTTATCCGCACCACAGAAGAGTTATATGTGGATTTGTTTGAGCCGCCTGCAAATATGATAAAATTTATGAATAAAATGCACACGTTTTACTGTGATCTGCTGGAAAAATGGGCAAAAACAGATGTGGATGCACTGACTTTTATGGATGACTGGGGCAGCCAAAAAAGCCTTTTGATCAGTCCGCTGAAATGGGATGAGTATTTCAGACCAATGTATAAGGACTATATCTCCATTGCAAAAAAATACGGCAAAAAAACAATTATGCACTCGGATGGAAATACCCTTGATATTTATCCAAGAATGATCGAGCTTGGACTGGATGCTTTTAATACACAGATTTTCTGCATTGGATTGGAAAATCTGGAACCGTTTAAAGGTCAGATTACATTTTGGGGAGAGATAGACCGTCAGCATCTTTTGCCGGAAGGGAGCCCCCAGGACATAAAGGCAGCTGTAAAAGAGGTGTATCAGAAGCTGTGGTTCGATGGAGGATGTATTGCGCAGTGTGAATTCGGTCCGGGAGCAAAGCCGGAGAACGTTTATGCGGTATTTGAAGCGTGGGATTCCGTGATAGAATAGGGAGACTGGAAATGGAGCATAGTACAGACCATAAAAATATAGATTTATATGATTTTCAGCTTGATGTGATCAATAAAAGGGCGCAGGGAAGAATTCTCTGGCAGCCAAGGATTGGGTGCTGGTTTGAGGACAAAGAGTTTGCGAAGGAAGAACTGCCCGGTGTTTTTAAAGGTATGAGTCTGGTGGAAGTATATAAAGAACTGGGCTGCTCAAACCGTATTTATGAGTATAACGATTGCTTTCAGGCAGTTGATGACAGCAGTATTGTGCGGAAAGAGATAAAGCACTCAGAATTAGAAACGGAATATATCATAGAAACACCTGTAGGAGCTATCAATTGTATTATAATGGGAAATACGTCTAATTCCGGCACTTTTCCCAAAAAATGGTGGGTGGAAGATGAGGACGATCTATCCGTTATGTCTTATGTTCTTGCCCATCAAACCTGGGTATGGAGAGAAGATATTTATCAGAAGATATATGAAAAATGGGGGCGGATCGGAGCGCCTGCGATCTTCATGCCGAGGGTAAATATCCAATACCTGTATCTTGACATTATGGGAGTTGAAAATGCGGTATATATGCTGTCGGATTATCAGGAAGAGGTTGAGGCATTTTTTGAAGTGCTGGAAAAGAACCAGGAGCAGATGATTGAAGTCATTAATCAGTCTCCAATCCAAATGATTGATTTTGGAGATAATCTTCATTGCGGAATGCTTCCTCCATGTTACGTTGAGGAATATATTATACCTGCGTATCAGAGAAGATGCGATCTTCTGCACAAGGCTGGAAAGTTTGTTTATTCCCACTGGGACGGAAATACTAAAACGATCCTTAAATATGCGAGACAGACCGGACTGGATGGGATTGAAGCGATTACTCCCAAACCACAGGGAGATGTTACATTGAAAGAAGTAAAAGAAGCGCTGGGTGATATGTGGCTGATTGACGGAATAGCTGCAATTTTATTTGATGAGCGTTATACGGTTGAAGAATTAAAGGAACAGGTAAAAGAATGTATTGAATTATTTGCGCCAAATCTGATACTTGGAATTTCCGATGAACTTTCTTCCACAGGAGATATCGAGCGTGTTAGAATGGTAGGAGAAATGGTTGATGAGTACAACAGAAATATAATTTAGTATACAGGGAGGAACGGATCGTGTTTTTTACGCTTGATAAATTTCAGAGACGTGTAGAGGAATTGAAAGAACGCAGATATGTGGAACGGCGCTGCATAGCTCCATTTGTTTCTATGGAAGGGACTTTGGACAAGAACGAGAGCTATCATGAGCTTCCTGAAAAAATCGAAGGCGGAACCTTTGATATCCATGATTTTTTTGTGGGCAGGGACAGATATCTGTGGCTGGAAAAAGAAGTTCGGCTGCCGGAGGCAAAGGAAGGCTGTGATGTAGTCGGCCTGTTTGATTTTGGGGAAACGGGCGGAGGTAATAACAGAGGGTTTGAGTCTCTGCTTTATGTGGACGGGCATCCTTTTCAGGGAGTTGATACGAACCATCAGGAAGTGATTTTTTCCGGGCAGGAAGGAAAACAGGCAAAGCTGACCTTCCTTTTATGGACCGGACTGGAAGGAGGCGGAAAGCACCGTACCTTTTATCATCAATGCAAAAAGGCAGAGGTAGCATATCTTCATAAAAAGACGGATGAATTATACTATTTTTCAAAGGCGATCACAGAAACGCTGATGCTTCTTCCAAAAGAGGAGCCACATTATGAAGATCTGAAAGCGGCATTAGACCGGGCATTAAACTGTATTAACTGGGATGAAGAATATTTCCTGGAAAGTGCGGAGAGAGCACACGGTGTCCTGATGACAGAGCTGGAAGGTCTGGAGAAAAATACGGAAGTAACAGTAAATATGGTTGGACATACGCACATCGACGTGGCATGGCTGTGGAGACTGAAGCACACCAGAGAAAAGGCGCAGAGGTCATTCTCCACAGTGCTGCGCCTGATGGAACGGTACGATGAGTACATTTTCCTGCAAACACAGCCGCAGCTATATAAATATATAAAAGAAGACTGCCCGGAGCTTTATGAGAAAATCCGTCAGAAAGTGGCAGATGGCAAGTGGGAAGCTGACGGCGGTATGTGGGTAGAGGCAGACTGCAATCTGGTTTCCGGGGAATCCCTGGTGCGCCAGTTCCTTTACGGTACGGGGTTCATGAAAAAAGAGTTTGGAAAGAAATGCGAATATCTGTGGCTGCCGGATGTGTTCGGGTATAGCTGGGCTCTGCCCCAGATTTTAAAACAGTGCGAGATCGATACTTTTATGACAACAAAGATCAGTTGGAACCAGTATAATTCCATTCCGGATGATCTGTTCAAGTGGAGAGGGATTGATGGGACTGAGATTTTGACCTATTTTGTTGACACTCCGGACGCAGACCATGATCTGGATGTACGTTTTTCTACTTATAATGGTGTGGCGGCGCCGCATGCTGTACTTGGAAGCTGGAAAAAGTTCAAGAATAAGGAGCTGAGCAAGGATACTCTGATTTCTTACGGTTATGGAGATGGCGGCGGTGGGGTCAACAGAGATATGCTTGAGATGCGCCGCGCTATGGATGCAATACCCGGACTGCCTCATGTAAAAACATCCACAGCAGGGGAGTTTTTCCGGAAAATCCACAAGCAGGTGGAGAATACGGACCGTTATGTACATACCTGGGATGGGGAATTGTATCTGGAATATCACAGGGGAACCTACACAACCCAGGGATATAACAAGAAAACAAACCGTTATCTGGAAAATGCACTGGCACAGGTGGAATGGCTGTCTTCGATTAATTATATATTGGGAAATGATTATGCGTGGAAAGAGCTTCATGATAGCTGGGAATGTGTTTTGCTCCATCAGTTCCATGATATTATCCCTGGTTCCTCCATACGTGAGGTATATGAGGATTCCCATGTAAATTATGGGGCGGCAGAAACGCGGATGCTGGGAGTAAAGGAACGGGTTTTGGCAGAAATGACAGAGCTTTTGGAGCATCGCTACAGCGTGTATTCCACAAACAGCTTTGGAGGAAAAGAGCTGGTGTGGATAACGGAAAAAGAGCAGGGCATTTTTGTGGACAGTGACGGAAATTCATTGGAAAGTCAGAGATACGAAAATGGATATGAGGTGCTTGTTGAAGTAAAACCTTTTGGGATCCAGGAGATTGTCTTTCTGCCAGGCGGACATGATGAGGAAGGGGACACTTTTATCTGCGGAGAATGCAGCGTAGAATCGCCATATTATATCATAGAATGGAACCAGCAGGGGCAGCTTGTACAGTTATATGATAAAAAAGCAAAACGCCAGGTCCTAAAAGAAGGACAGGCAGGAAATGTTCTGGAGATTTATGAGGACAAGCCAGTCAATTATGATGCCTGGGATATAGATATTTTTTACACGCAGAAAAAAGAAGTAATCTGTGCAAGTGAAAAGCCGGAAATCACTGTATGCGGCGGACTGAAGGCCGTGGTACAATTCAAATATCAGTACCATAAATCCAGTATCGTTCAAGATATGGTGTTATACAGGGATTCCAGAAGAATTGATTTTGAGACAAAAGTAGACTGGCAGGAGTCATACCGTTTGTTAAAGACAGCATTTTACACAGATATCCGTTCCACAAAAGCTGCGTATGACATACAGTTTGGACATGTGGAGCGGCCTACACACTGGAATAATAGCTGGGATTGGGCGCGGTTTGAGGTGTGCGGACATAAATGGGCGGATCTGTCTGAGACAGGGTACGGCGTCAGTCTGTTAAATGACTGCAAATATGGGTACAGCATCAAAGATCATGCAATGAAGCTGAGTTTATTGAAAAGCCCGAAGGCACCGGATACGGATGCAGATATGGGACTTCATGAATTTGTATATGCCCTTTACCCACATGAGGGAAGTCTGATTGAGGGAGGAACCCTGCGGGCTGCAAGCCAATTGAATCTGCGTGCGCAGGCAGTGCCGGGAATATTCGAAGATAAACGAAGGGTTGCGGTGATCGACGGCGATGGGGTTCAATTGGATCTCGTGAAAAAGGCGGAAGAAGAAAACTGCCTTATTGTGAGGTTACATGAGTGTTTCGGCGGAAGGCATACGATTACGATGCGGTCAGAGTTTCCGGTGAAACGGATTGTTCCCTGCAATTTATTGGAGCACAACTGCGGGAATCCGGCTGAGGGCGCTGAGATAGAATTTGCCATAAAGCCATTTGAGATTAAGACGTTCAAGCTATATATGGAAGACGGCAGATTTCCGCAATAAATTTGAGAGATGATCCAAAGACCTGGGGGCAGCCTCAGGTCTTTTTGGAAGTTCTTACAATTCAGGTTGCTTTGCTACAAAGTTTTTAATTTTTGCTGTAAGTCATGGATTAATTTATCCTTATCATCAAGGGCCTTTTTCTGAGCATCAATGGTGTCTTTCTGAGCGTCAATGGTGTCTTTCTGAACGTCGATGGTGCCCTTCTGAGCGTCAATGGTGTCTTTCTGAGCATCGATGGTGCCCTTTTGAGCATCAATGGTATCCTGCATCTCATCGATCATAAGCTGAACCGTATTTTTGTCTAATTCCTGCAATTCCTTTGAAAACATATCCATCACCCTTTCAATATTCTGGCATATATCATACAGGTGCCTGTACATGGCTTTAAAATCCGGGTGGTAATGGATCAACTCCAAAATTGTTTCCGGGTCGTCCATACTCAGGAATGCAAGCCATGCGTCCAAATCGTTTGTGATATGTTTATTGTGCAGATTCTTGCGGAAAATGTCAAGGGGAATAAAGACGAAGTTCTGAAGTAGTTCAAGTTTTAGGCCAGTATCGGTTCTTTGACTGGAATTGTGCAGGTATATATTGGGGAAAGCGCGAAATTCCTTCGGACTTTTTTCGAAAAAAACAATTGTGTAGACAGGTTTTACATCCTTGTAAGAAAAGCGCTTCTGGTTTTCTTTCTTTTTCTGACGTGCGGCTTTGTATTGACGCAGCAGCAGATCGGCAGAATAGCAGGCGCTGCGCTGGCCAGGGAAAAGGTAGCCGATTTTTTGTACCTCTACATTGACGATGCTGCCGTCCTCCAGTTTCACCACAATATCCATGATGACCAGGGATGCCTCATCTCCCAGCCGGGTATTGTCAACGGGGAGGACCTGTAGTATTTTCACATCCTTTTTCAGAATTAAGGAAAGCAGCCTGTTCATCCGCTCCGGTACTGTTTCCGGGTTCATGATTTCTTTGAAAAAGGAATCATAGAGCAGCTTCACGCCGCTGGCACCCGTGACGAAATTCAGAAAATATTCCTGTTGTTGGTTCGACCACTCTTTAAAAGTTTTCATTAAATTTGGATCATTCCGGATTTCCTCCATCACTTCCTGACGGTTTTTTATCATTGGAAATACCTGTTGTAGTTTGTTCTGCATACGAATCCTCCTGACTTAAATGTTTTGCATGGATATTTGCTCCGAATCGGAGCGGGAAATGAGATGCTTAAAGATAAAGAGAGAAGCGAATCCTTCTCTTGTAGATTTTTGGTAAATCTATGGTAACACAGCACAAAGAAAAGGTAAAGAAAAATCATTCGACAAATTTCTACATATGTCCCGGAAATAGCGATATGGCCATATTGAAAAGTCGGAAATATTAAAGTACAATATCTGGTGAATGAAGCTTATTATATTATGCCGGAGTGAAAAGGAGATGGGATAATGAAATTTAAAATGATTCATGAAAACTATAACGTACTTGACCTGCAGCGTTCGCTGGAGTTTTATGAAAAGGCGCTGGGATTAAAGGAACTGCGGAGAAAAGAGGCTGGAGACGGTTCCTTCATTATTGTATATGTGGGAAATGATACAACGGATTTTGAGTTGGAACTTACCTGGCTGAAGGATCGTACGGAAGCCTATAATCTGGGAGACGAGGAATTTCATCTTGCTTTTGAGGCGGAGGATTTCGATGCGGCATATCGTCTTCACAAAGAGATGGATTGCATTTGCTTTGAAAATAAGGAGATGGGAATCTATTTTATTCAGGATCCGGATGGCTACTGGCTGGAAATCGTGCCAGCAAAATAGGCAGGGATTGCACTGCAGCGGAAAGGCTGCCGCACCAATGCTTGAATGCTCAAGCTTAGTGCGGCAGCCTCTGCTTTACTCAGACAGCTCCTCATCCTCTTCAACAGTTATTTCCGCATCATCGATATCCTCATCCAGCGTAATCTCATCCTCCGGGATCATGTCCTCGTCAGAATCCTCCTCGGAGATGTCGATTTCATCCATATCCTCGTCTACAACCATTTCATCGTCTATATCAGAATAATACTCATCGTAATATTCATCCTCGGAGACCTCGGTAATCTTGGCATTATCAAGGAGGAACTGCAGAACCTTGGATGTGAGAAGGTCTTCCTCTATGGTTTCCCTTGGATAATCGGTCTCAAAATCCTCCGGTGAATCGTAACCGTATTCATCAACCAGGCTGGCAAGATATTCGTCATATTCGTCGTCAGTAACTTCCAGCTTTTCCTGCTCGGCAATGGCGGTAATTACCATTTTTTCGTAGACCATTTCTTCAACAGTTGCTTTTGTTTCCTCTTCGCTTGACTCAAAATCTGAAACATCCATACCGAACATTTCCGCATACATGGCATTCATTTCATCATAGGATGCCTTGCATTCATCATAAAGCTCATCGGGATATCCGCTGAAATCCGTATCTGCTACAACCTGGGCAAGCGCGTCGGCAGCAGCGGTTTCCAGATTGGAGTTTTCTGTCTCTTCCAGCAGCGTATTTCTAAGGTCTTCCTCATATTCTTCTACAGTAGAAAAATCAGAGATCGTTGCTACAAATTCATCATTGTATTCCGGAAGAATATCTTCATAAATAGAATTCAGGGTGACGGAGAATACGGCTTCTTTGCCGCCAAGCTCCTCGTCATAATCTTCGGGAAAGGTAATGGGAATGTCTTTTTGTTCGCCGGTTTCCATGCCAACAATTGCATTTTCCAGGTCTTCAAGGAAATATCCATCCCCAAGGTAGATATCATAGTCCTCTCCTGAACCGCCCTCAAACTCTTCACCGTCAATAGTTCCGGTAAAATCGATATTTACCATGTCGCCGTTTTCGCAGGCTCTGTCGGTGATTTCATTCTGCTCAGAATTCTCATCCAGTGCGGCGTCAACCTGGTCCTGGACATCCTCATCGGTAATCTCTGTTTTGATCTTTGTGATCTCCACACCCTTATAATCGCCCAGCTTCATGTACTTGTCATATGTGCCGGAGGAAGAATCTCCGCAGGCGGACAGGATGCCGGCTGTTAATATGGTAATGGTTATGATTGCTGATTTTCTTTTCATAAAGTAATCCTTTCTTAATTCCCAATTAAACAGATAAGGGAATTTTACTACAAAAATGTGAAGGGGATGTGAAAATCAGGGTAGATTTTTTTCACCCTTTTCTGTATCATAAGAATAAAAGGAGGAGATGTCATGAAGAAAAAGAAAAGCTTATTTGCATTACTCGTGGCTCTTTGTATGGTTCTGGGCATGACGGTACCGGCATTTGCAGCAACAAAAGCATCCGTGAAGCTGAGCAAGTCCAAAGTGTCCATCACAGTGGGAAATTCTACAACCCTTACAGCGAAGGTAACAGGAAAAAACAAGAAGGTAACCTGGAAGAGCAGTAAGCCCTCGGTTGCTTCCGTCAGCAGCAAGGGAAAGGTTACCGGGAAAAAAGCCGGTACGGCAGTCATCACAGCGAAGGCCAATGGCAAAACAGCCAAATGTACTGTAACGGTTAAAAAGAAAACCATCAGCTATGTAAAGCAAGGGGAATATTCCAAGATCAATGCAGCGCCCAGACCGGGAAGTATAGGCGCAGGGGATTTTGTGACAGTTCAAAAGCTTTCCGGAGGAAAGATCAAATTTGTGGCAGAGCACTATGGCGTAAATGGTTCGCCTATCTATCAGACAAATGTGATCACAGCAAAGCTTAGCGGCAATAAGGTTTCAAAATTTTCCTGGAAGGATACCTGGGGAAATTCCGGTACAGGTTCCCTGGTTTTTGGAAAAAATAAGGTTACATTAAAAATGAAGACAACTGTTCTTTCAAAGTGGAACCGTTGGGGATGGCAGAAGTCCCTGACACTGCCCTTTGAAAAGAGCATGACAACTGCAGTTGTAAGCAGCTATCTGAAAAAGATCGGATAATGGGAACAGCCGTCTCTGTGAAGGTTCACAGAGGCGGCTGGACTTGTTATATAATTGGTTTTGGGTAATTTATTTCATGGTTGTCAGAGTAACCGCGGTTTTTCCTGTCATACCGTAAGCTGCAGGCTCCGTTTCCTCTGTAATCCAGAAGACTGGCTCAAAGCCTCTTACTACGTTGCAAAGGCTGCTGGTGACGCGGACAGAAATCGTATTTTCACCGGGAACTACCGCATCGGAAAGATCAGCCTCAGCAGTATCCATGTCAACAGAAACCTTCTGGTCATTTACAGTGATCATGGCTGTTCCGTAGTTAAAGCTGTCTGCCTTAAACATTACCTTACCGGTTTCCGTGTCAAAGTCATCCGGAAGAGTAAAGGTAGTGGTATATGTACCTACACCGGATACGCTGTCGCCGACAGCTTCCAGATCTTTCCATGGAACAAGCTCTGTCAGTTCGCCTGCATCGATCTCTTCGTGGTTGGTTTCATAGGTTACCTCTGTGGTGGAAACGTCGGTCTCCTCGTTGTCCTCAGTACGTTCTACTTTGTCTCCAGGTGTATAGGAATCTACCGTCAGATTCCAGCCTGTGAGCTCGATCTCACTGCTTTCAGAAGCAATCTCTTCTGAAACTGCCTCCTCTGCGGGACTCAGAATATACATTGCCACTTCACCAGGTTCCAGAGTAACGTTCAGGACTGTTTTTTCGCCTTCACAGGAAGCATCAGTAACTTTTGTAACTTCTCCGGACCATGTATCCAGAATGTACGGCTGATAGGTTCCCTCTACCGCAATCTGTCCGGAATATGCTTCCTCATCCTCATACATATAGTGATATACATAAAGGTAGGTGGCATCATCTGCTTTTCTCATAGTAGTCAGGAGCTTATGATTGGACTCAACATTTTCGGCTCTCGGTGTAACGCCAAGTTCTGCAAGGGCATTTAATGCTTCCTCACAGGAATCCACAGTTTTCACATTGTCAAGGGCTTTAATCTCTTCTACGACCGCTGCAAGCTCCTCGTCAAGTCCATCGTTGCATCCTGTGGTGGAAGCTGCGATGGTATTTACCTTATCTACGCCGGAATTGTTGGGGTGCTCTACCACGTTGTTTACAAACAGAACAGGAAGACCGTTTTCTGCCGCTTCTTTCAGCTTGTTTGCCGCCTCCAGAGGAAGCTCGTCCTCCATAACGACTACAGCTTTATAGGCAACGCCATCGGAATTGATCATGCCGTCTGCTGCATTGACTTCATCATCCATAAAGGTATAGGAGGAGAAGTAATCGTAGGTATAGCCCTTATCCTGCAGGCCCAGATCTGTCCAGTAATAAGCTCTGTCATTGTGAAGCGCATTGTTGTAAACGCCTGAACTGGAAACACTTGTGAGAAGATTATTCAGGTAATAATCGGTACGGATCATCGCGATATCGACCTGCGGAACACCTTCCTCCAGAGCCTTCTGGATACGGCTTAAATGTGTATTTACATCCGGATAATCGATGGATGCCGGCTGGCGTTTGTTAAAACGTTCTGCAATCAGGTTGGTCATACCTTCATAGCCGGGCCATGAAACAGACTCTTCCGGACCATAAGGGGAGGAATAACCGTGCGTTACGGTTTTCTGGATCCCCGCTGCATACTGTGTATAGAAGATCTGACGGTAATATCCGTTGTTCCACAGATAGTTTGTCATAATGGAAGCTCCGGATTCAGAGGAAAGCCGCTTGTCGTAAACATGGGCAGCACCTGTGAAATTACGGTAAGCATCTACGTCTGCCGCAAATTCAAAGGATTCTGTCTCCAGATAATCGACAGAGGAGACTGTCTGAGAAACCTCAAAGGTTTTGCCGTAGGAATTCTCTGCGCGAAGCTTCATTCCCTTTTCATTCAGCCAGTTATGGAGAACATCCAGGCAGTTTTCCTGATACAGCTCGGTTTCTGTCTGGAAGAAGTCATTTCTCAGATAATTCATATTGATCTCTTCGGTATCTGTGAAATCATAAACATAGGTCAGATACTGTCCCATTCCCTTTAAAGTATCCGGTGTTTCGCGGATCAGAAGGGGGAGATATTTTTCCAGCTCATAGCCTCTGCGGTTTTTAAACTGATCCAGCATGTCGGTACACCAGAGCTGTTTGGTAGAGTTTTCACCCTCTGTCATCAATTCCAGGGAGTCCATATACAGATCCGCCTCATCGATCTCGCTGATCAGCTCCATAACATCATCGGTCAGAACGTTTTCATCCCAATATGCCATCAGAGCATTTGCGCCTGCCGGGTCGAAATAGTTGATGGTATATCCGTAACCGGTATTCGCTGCGGCATAGCATTCGCTGGTTCCATACTGATAGAAGGCGAATAGGGTGTAGTCGCTGTCATCCTCCGCAGTAAATTCAATGCTGTAGCTGCCGTCATCATTCTGGGCTGCCAGATCCGTGATCACTTTCATGGAATCGGTATTGATCACAGTCTTTACGCCGGGATCGGTGACTTCGCCGCTTTCTTCGTCAACTGTTGCGGGAATCCCCCAGTCCTCAACTTTGGCTGCAACCACAGCGACCAGGCTCTGCTGTGTAGCGGTTCCGGGAAGCACACACTGGGGAAGCTCTCCGCTGTAGGAGGTATTTTCTCCTTCCTTCTTCTCCAGATTTACGGTGGTGTAGCCAAGCTCCTGGGAGGCCTCCTGCTGGTCCGGAGTAATGGTAGGCAGGTTTGCGGTTGCCCAGTAGGTTCCGCCGGTCATGCTCACGCTCATTCCATATTTCCGGCATTCCTCGATAATGACCTTTGTATCATGGATCCATTCCGGAGAACCCCAGCCATAGGTTGCATCATCCAGAATCTCAGCCTCACTGGTGAGAGTTACGAATTCTACACCGCCAAAGCCTGCATCGTAAAGCTCTTTTACGGATTCTTTCAGCGTTTCGTCTGTGTGGGAGCCCTCTGCCAGCCACCATCTTGCGTAAGGGCGATTGGCCATTTCCGGCTCTGCAAATTTTGTTTCCATGGAAGCTGCAAAGTCATCTCCGGCAGCCCATGTGCTTACAGGTGCGGCTGCTGTGATTCCGAGAACCGCGGTAAGCATAAGAGCAAGAAACTGTTTCCTTTTCATTGGTATAATCCTCCTTTTGGTTTAGTTATCATGTAGTTATATTTTATAAAAGCGTTTTTGGGAAAAAAATAAGAGAAATCTTTTATTTTGTACGATTTTCTTTTATTGAGTTGCACGGCGGCAGATTTCTGGTGTATAGTGATCATATGGAAATGCAGAGAAAGTCGGGGAGAAATGAATGAAAAAGATCAAAACCCTGTTGGTGGATGATGACTATCTGGTGCTGCAGGATCTGAAAAAAATCGTGGACTGGAATGCAATGGGGTTTCAGCTTACAGATACTGCGGCCAATGGAAAGAGCGCGCTGGAAATTGCAGAAAAGGAAATGCCGGATCTGATCGTATCGGATATCTCCATGCCTGTGATGGATGGTTTTGATTTTATAGAAGCATTAAAAAAAGTAAATCCCCGGATTTATATTATTTTTATTTCCTCATATGCAAGCTTTGAGTATGCCAGACGTGCCCTTCAGAATCATATACACAGCTATATCCTGAAAAATGAAATGACGGCGGGATCGCTTACAAAGGAGCTGATCCAGGCAAAAAATCACATTCTCCGGAATGAAGTTCTCCAGAAGGAACAATTGGAGACAGAGCTGAAAACATTCTTTGAACCAGAGAATGGAAAGACAGACCTGGCTGGGGAGATTTTCCGCCGGAAATTTGTTTTCTTTTTTATGGCGCCGCATGTGCCTTTGGAAAAGCTGAAGCCGCATTTTCAGTACATCTCAGATGCGGGAAAGCTTTTATATAAAAAGATTGGGACAAAGATACGTGAAATTTATCCGGATGCATACTTGTTTTATCAGGAGGAGTTTGTGATCGCCGCCATACCCTGGGAATGTTTTGGAAAACCATTTTCCCGTACTGGTATTTCAAAAGCATACAGGGGGCTGCAGAAAAAAATCGGGAGATTTCAGGAGGAAAATATACAGATTTATACAATTTCTGCAAAAATGACAGCAGCGGATGGCAGAAATGCGTTTTATCATTTATTGCCTTACTTCCATTTTTTTAATTCCTTTCCGGCATATTCGCAGTGGGATATGTCTCCGTTTATGGAGAGATCCTTTGCAGGGATCGGACAGGGATTCCATTATGAATGTCTGAAGAAGTCCATTGACCATCCGGAGGTTTTTTCCGGGGAATTGAAGGAGTATACGGATCTGCTTTTTGGAGCAATGGATGGAGATGGAGTGTTCATGCTCTATCATAATCTGATCCTTCAACTGGAGGAGTTGTCCGGGCATATGGTTCCTATAACTGAAAAAAATCTGTTTTCGGATCAGGCGGAGCTGATTGCTTTCTTTGAAAATGTTTACAGCGAAATCCGGCAGTATCTGAGCAGAAAAGGAAATGCGGGATATGCGCCGTGGCTTGCAGGAGCCATAGACTATATGAAAAATAACTATGCGGACAGCAGCCTGACAGTTGAACAGATCGCAGAAACTGCAGGGCTTAGCGTAAGCCGTTTCAGCGTGCTGTTTCGCCAGGAGACCGGTCAGACGGTGAATGACTATCTGACGGAGATTCGGATTTCCCAGGCGGTTTTTCTTCTGGAAAACAGCAATTGCAAAATATATGAGATTGCGGAAAAGGTAGGTTATAAATCTTCGCAGTATTTCAGTCAGATATTCAGTCAGAAGACAGGCTATAAGCCGCTGCATTTCAGGAAGAAAAGGCCATAAAATCATTGGGAGGCGGTATGTTTCAAGCACATTCAAAATTGAGCCGGAAAATTTTAAAAAGATTTCTATTTACCTATACCGTGATCTTCTGCGTCTTGTCCATATTGATCCTCGCAGGGGCGGGACTGTTCTTTTTATATAACACGGGAAAATCCATTTCGGCGAAAATATCTCTGATCACGGATATATGGGATGAATACGAGACCACCAGGCAGGAACAGATATATGCGCTTCTGTCCTCCAATGAACTGACCAGCCGCCTGCGGGCGTATTATTTTGCTCCTTCTGCGAAAACCAGAGAGCAGGTGAACCTTTATCTGGCCAATTTTCAGACATCTGATGCGGGAATACAGTATTTGCTTATGGAAGATGAGGAAGGAAATATTTTCCATTCCTTAAATTCATCCACATCAGAAATTCAGGAGCTTTTAAGAAGCAGCTACGGATATGAAAAAACAAAGGAAACGGGCGGAGCTTATATTTCACCACTCCAGGAGGGAACGATAGAAAAAATCCCGTCTGTATATTCCTGCTATACGGACAGTCAGATCATATATGGACATATGTTTATGGTCTGTTCGTGCTGTGATGCGCGGGGATTGTCAAGAAATATAAAAAATGCAGGAATGGGACTGGACTTCATACAGATATATAACACATATGGCGATGAGCTTTACAGGAATTCCCAATCGGAAAATAATGCTTTTTCCGCTGTTGAGGAGAATGAAAATGGGATATTGGGCTGCATTTTTACGAAAAACGGGATCGCCGGGATAAACGGAAGCTACAATACGCTTAGTTATACCATCGGAATGATCACTTATGCCAGCCTGTTAAAAGAATTTTCCCTGCTTTTTATCTGTCTGTTGGGAATTTATTTTGTCCCTATTATACTTGCGCTTTTATATATCATTCCTTCCAATGATAAAATGTTGGCGCCGATCGGAAAACTCAGTACGCGGGTTCAGTCATTTTCTCTGGGGATGCAGCCGGAGCCGGTCTATGATTCTGATGACGAGATCGGGGAACTGAGCCGTTCTTTTTATGAAATGGCAGTAAACATTAACCGGCAGTCAGATGAGCTTTCGGAGAAAGAGCGGGAAAAGGCGATAACTTATTATAAGCTGCTGACAACGCAGACGGATCCACATTTTATTTACAATACGATGAACATTATAAACATCCTGGCAAGGCAGGGGGCATATGAGGATATTATAAAGGTGAATACAGCTTTGACAAAGGTTTTGAGGGAGCGGTTAAATACGCAGAATACAACCTTTGAGGAAGTGGGACGGGAAATAGAAGCTCTAAAGCAATATCAGCTGATCATGGATTACCGCTATCATAATCAGGTTACGGTTGAATATGATATTGACGAAGCGGTTCTGCAAAAGAAAATACCCAAAAATATTCTTCAGCCGCTGGTGGAGAACGCCTATTATCATGGACTGTCCACAGATACAGGCGAGATTCAGGGGAATATTGTTATTTTGATCTATGCCCTGGAAGAGGAGCTTGTACTGGAAGTCAGCGACAGTGGAAGAGGATTTTCAGCAGAAAAGCTGAAAGAAATACGGGATAATCTTGTTTACGGGACCTTTCATAAGGAGAAAGAGGCACATATCGGCCTGGAAAATATCTATCGCCGTATTTCTTATCTTTATGGTGAGCACTTTTCAATGGATATTCAGAGCGAGGAGGGTCATGGTGCCACGATTGTACTGACGTTTCCGCTGGATTCAGACAGTTGAAGCATACGGTTATCATTGATGATCTGCTGAAAGGCTTCCTCATCCAGAGAAGGATTATTCCATTTAAAAAGGGTGTTTTCCACAAAATCATCAGAAAAGAATAAAAGGGAGCGGTCCTCAATGACAGGGGAAAGCTCCCTTGCTTGTTCTTCGGAAGTGATCAGGACGCCTTCTATATAGTGGCTCGTGCTTCTTTCTTCCAGGGGAAAGCCTTTCAGGGTATTGATCATTTTTATTGCAAGATAATAGGGGTCCATAGAAAGCTGCATCGTCCCATAGGCACTTTTCAAAATACCAGTCTGAAAATCCTCTGTAAGATGACCGGAAAAATCGAAAGCAATCAGGCTGATGCGGCTGGTGCTCCGTACTGCCTGGATCGTTTTCAGGAGATATTCGGAACCGCCTACTGTCTTCGTACCCACAAGAAAAATACAGTCCAGATCAGGATAAGCCTGTATAATGCTTTGGGTATTTTCTTCTATGTCGGAAAAGGAACGCATATTTCTGGCTTCCGCAACGATTTCTGCATCAGGATATTCCATGAGGGCTTTTTGAAAGCCTTCTTCCCGCTGGCGGCAGGTATTATCTGATCTGGACTCAGAGAGAAGGGCGAATTTGCGGTAGCCCTTTTCAAGGACGGATTTAGCCAGCTCATATGCACCCTGTTCCTCATTTTCGTAGGTGTTTCCAATATAGTAGGGGGAGGCTTTGCAGAAAGCTTCAATGTCTTTATCCAGAATGCTTCGCATGTAAATTCCCCAGTAAATCTTCTCTTCTTCACACATGCGGCAGATCGCTGGCAGCAGCCGGTCTGTAGTAGGGGCAAATAAAATGCCGTCTACATTTTTCTCAATAAGATTTTCTACATTGTAAATGGACTGTTCATTGGAGGTTCCGGAATTTGCTCCGTCCGTTCTTACAATTTCAATATTAGCCAGCGTTTCCAGATGCTTAAGGTTTTCATTTAATATATGAAAGGAAGTATTGTAGTCCGATTCGCCCAATTCCAGACCGATGCGAAGCGGGGCGTCTGTTTTGGAAGAGGCAAAGCTGTTTGTGGGGGGAAAGCAGACACCTGTTATCAATAAAATGATCCATGTAAATAAAATGCTTTTTTTCATGTTTTCCGTATCCTTGCACTTTTGGTTTTTCTATATTATAGCTTAGTTTTGGACAAGTGACAATTCTAAACTAATGCCGGACATGGTGCTTTGTGCAGGCGTTACGGTTCGTTCTGTTCGCAGCAACACAGCCGTGGATTTTTCTTGACGCAGCATAAAAAATGGATGATAATAAAATCAATTTTTAATTGAGAGAGTATAAAAGAGGTGTGAAAAATGAGTTACAGCTTTGAAGGACGGATTCGCTACAGTGAAACAGGAGAGAACGGGTGTCTGACCCTTCCGGGGATTCTGGATTATTTCCAGGACTGCTGTACCTTTCATTCGGAATCCATAGGACAGGGAATGGAGGCGGTGAAAAAAAGGGGGCTTGCGTGGGTGCTGTCCTCCTGGCAGGTGGTTGTGGACCGGTACCCGCGGCTGGGAGAGACAGTGAAGACCACAACTGCACCATATGATTTCCGGGGCTTTCTGGGAATGCGTAATTTTACCATGGACACGCAGGACGGGGAACGCCTGGCATATGCAAATACGATCTGGTCAAACATTAACATTGAGACAGGAAGGCCGGAAAAGCTGAAGGATGAAGATATAGCGGGATATGAACTGAGCGAAAAGCTGGTTATGGAATATGCGCCGCGGAAGATTGCCCTGCCGAAGGATCTGGAGGCTGGGGAAGCGTTTGCCGTGCAGAAGCATCACCTTGATACCAATCATCATGTAAATAATTGCCAGTATGTGCGTATGGCAGCGGACTATCTGCCGGAGGGATTTTCCATTCATCAGATGCGGGCGGAATATAAAAAGCAGGCAGTGCTGAACGATGTTTTTTATCCGCAGGTGGGGCGCGAGGATGGAAAAGTGACCGTGGTTCTGGGAAATGAGCAGGGCGAGGCATATGCAGTTGTAGAATTTCGATAAAGTATCTTGTGGGCTGGGGGAAAAGCCTTTATAATGGCTTTAGGTAGAAAATATCAAAGAGAAAGAAGGTATTTGAATGAAATTTGCGGTTCTGGGAGCAGGAAGCATTGCGATACAGATGGCAAAAACAATAGCCGGTATGGAAAATGTGGAAGCTTATGCTGTTGCAGCCAGGGATTTAGGGCGGGCACAGGCTTTTGCAAAAGAACATGGCTTCACCAGGGCGTACGGCTCTTATGAGGAGATGCTTTCTGACGAGGCGGTGGATCTGGTTTATGTCGCAACACCTCATTCACATCATTTCAAGCATGCCAAAATGTGTCTGGAAGCAGGAAAAAATGTGCTGTGTGAGAAATCCTTTACCGTGACAGCAGATCAGGCGAGAGAATTATTTGCCCTGGCAAAGGAGAAAAAACTGCTGATTACAGAGGCAATCTGGACCAGATATATGCCATCCAGAAAAATGATCGATGACATCATTGCAAGCGGAGAGATCGGAGAAGTTACCTCCCTGACTGCGAATCTGAGTTATTCTCTTTCAGGAATCAAAAGAATCTGGGATCCGAAGTTGGCAGGTGGCGCGCTGCTTGATGTGGGCGTATATCCCATTAACTTTGCGCGTATGATCTTCGGAGATACTCTAAAAGAAGTGACAGCAACAGTGATTTTCCGTGATGGTGTGGATATGACAGACAGCATTGTGATGAACTTTGAGGGAGATAAAGTGGCTACCCTCCAAAGCAGTGTGTGCGCTGTGTCAGACCGGCTGGGAGGGATTTTTGGCACAAAAGGATACATAGAGGTGCAGAACATCAATAATCCGGAAAAAATCACAGTGTATGATGCGGATCACAAGGAAAAAGCTGTTTATCTGCCGCCTGAACAGATCACAGGCTATGAATATGAGGTAGAGGCATGTGCGCGGGCAATCGCAAGTGGCGACCTGGAGTGTCCGGAGATGCCGCACGAGGAAACTGTTAAGGTACTGGAGATTATGGACGAGATCAGAAAGTCCTGGGGCTATGAGATTCCATTGGATGTTTGATGGCTGAACATTCGAAATAACAATAAAGGAGGAAGAAGATTATGTTAGAGAAATTAAAGGAAGAGGTTTACAAAGCAAATATGGATCTGCCCAGATACGGTCTGGTTACTTTTACATGGGGAAATGTAAGCGGTATTGACAGGGAAAAAGGGTTGTTTGTGATTAAACCAAGCGGTGTGGAATACGATAAGCTGACCCCTGAGGATATGGTAGTCGTAGACCTGGAGGGAAACAAGGTAGAAGGAAAATATAATCCGTCATCTGACACGCCTACTCATGTGGTATTGTATAATTCATTTCCAAATGTTGGCGGTATCGTACATACCCATTCGTCCTGGGCAACAAGCTGGGCACAGGCAGGCCGTTCCATTCCGTGCTATGGTACAACTCATGCAGACTACATTTACGGTGAGGTTCCCTGCGTGCGCAATCTGAGCAGGGAAGAGATTGAGGAGGCCTATGAACGGAATACAGGCATTCTGATCGCGGACTATTTTAAGAAAAGGGATTATGAAGCAGTTCCGGCAGTTCTGTGCAAGAATCATGGACCTTTCACATGGGGAAAGGATGCACATGAAGCAGTGCACAATGCGGTTGTATTGGAAGAAGTTGCAAAAATGGCTACCCGCTGCGAACAGATCAATCCGAATGTGACTCCTGCGCCACAGGTTTTGCAGGATAAGCATTATTATAGAAAGCATGGTGCAAACGCATATTACGGACAGGGAAATATTGAATAGAGGAGGAACGGGACGATGATACACAAAAAAATACAGGTCGAGGCGCCCGGTTCCGGAAACCAGGCGGAGCTGTATACGTATTTTCTCGACAATTCCGTGGAGATAGACCTGAACAGGAAGCGTCCCGTGGTGCTGATCTGTCCGGGAGGCGGATACGCTATGACATCGGACCGGGAGGCGGAGGGAATTGCGATCCGTTTTCTGGCAATGGGATATCATGCGGCAGTTCTGCGTTACAGCGTTGCACCGGCGCGTTTCCCGGATGCGCTTACCCAGCTTGCAAAGGCGGTATGCCTGCTG
Organism: Ruminococcus sp. 5_1_39BFAA; assembly: GCF_964240875.1. Lineage (NCBI taxonomy): Bacteria > Bacillati > Bacillota > Clostridia > Eubacteriales > Oscillospiraceae > Ruminococcus > Ruminococcus sp. 5_1_39BFAA. The sequence goes on from NZ_CAXSVO010000002.1 coordinate 51,237, forward strand.
CGCGAAAACGCAGAGGAGTGGAACATCGATAAGGATAAAATCGTGGTACAGGGATCCTCTGCCGGGGGTCACCTGGCTGCCAGCCTTGGCGTTTTCTGGAATAAACCGTTTTTGTCCCGAATATTGGGTGTGCCGTCCGAAAATTTCCGTCCAAACGGTCTGATACTCAGTTATCCGGTTATCTCGTCAGGAGACAAAGGGCATCAGGAATCCTTCCAGAATCTTCTTGGGGAGGATTACGAGGACGAAGAAAAGCGCAGAGGCATGTCTCTGGAAAACTGTGTTACAAAGGATACGCCCAGGACGTTCCTTTGGCATACTGCAACAGATGATACAGTTCCCGTGGAGAATTCTATTATGTTTTTCCAGGCACTTCATGCGCTGGATATATCCGCAGAGCTTCATATCTATCCTGTAGGTGTACACGGACTGGGGCTTGCAGACTCCGAAACCGTAAACTGCATGGGCATCGGAATCCAGGAGGAATGTCAGTCCTGGGTTGACCTGGCTGGTGAGTGGATGAAGCATTTGTGATAAGCTGTGCATCAGCCTTTAAAGATAGAGAACCACCCCTTGGCTTAATAAAAAGCTCTGGAGTGGTTCTTTGTTGATAGAATTTTTTTGCTGCTTTTGGCCGGATTAATGAATATCCAGTTCCGGTGGTTCGTCCAGGGTTTCAGAAACGTATTTTCCGTTTTTCTTACGCTGCCGGACACATTCGGAAAGAAGATATTCAATCTGTCCGTTGACGGAGCGGAAATCGTCCTCCGCCCAGGCTGCTATCTGGTCATAAAGCTTTGCGGAGAGCCTGAGGGGAACCTGTTTTTTCGGTTTATCTGCCATGGCTAGTAGAGGCTGCCGGAATTTACGATGGGCTGTGCGTCGTGATTGCCGCAGAGCACTACAAGCAGATTGGATACCATGGCAGCCTTCCGCTCCTCGTCAAGCTCTACCACGTTATTCTCATTCAGGCGTTCCAGTGCCATTTCTACCATACCGACTGCACCGTCTACGATCATCTTACGGGCATCGATAATGGCGGATGCCTGCTGTCTCTGCAGCATGACGGCTGCAATCTCCGGTGCATAGGCAAGATAGGTGATGCGGGCCTCGATGATCTCCAGACCTGCGGAAGCGACCTTTTGCTGGATCTCATCCCGGATACGGTTTGCAACGATCTCGCTGGAGCCGCGAAGACTTCCCTCGTCAGCGACGCCGTCTCCGGTGGTGTCTACGTTAGGAGCTACATCATAAGGATAAATGCGGACAATGTTTCGGAGAGCGCTGTCACACTGCAGGGAAAGATATTCCTTGTAGTTGTCAACGGTGAAGACCGCTTTGGCGGTATCGACCACACGCCACATAACCGCGATTCCGATTTCCACGGGATTTCCCAGACAATCATTAATCTTCTGGCGGTTGTTGTTCAGAGTCATGATCTTCAGGGAGATTTTTTTACTTGAAGCATCGCCGCCCACGGAAACCTGTGCGCTGCCGGAGGTAAAGAAGATTGGCTTTGCGCTGCCGCCGTCTACATCACCGCTTTGGTTCAGCTTTGTTTTAGCTGCCGGATTTACGCCGGTGCAAAAGGGGTTTACCCAGTAAAAACCGTCGTCCTTAAGAGTTCCTACATATTTACCGAACAAAGTGAGTACCAGGGCTTCCTGGGGCTTCAAAACCTTGAGGCCCAAAAAAGGAATCCATCCCAGGGAAAGCCAGATGATGCCGATGACCATTACCGGGATGGTCATCGTATTGCCGCCGTAAACCACTGCTAAAATAGCCGCAATATAAAGCACAAGGAAAAGCAGCATCATGACCATTCCATTTTTCTTGTTGTCTAATACTTTTTCTTTCATATTTTTTCCCTCCATGATTGGAACTACTGGTTGATATTCTGATAATATCATTTTGATATCAAAATGTCAATGGGTTTGAGACGCTTTTTGGATATCGAAGTCTTTATATGCAATAGAACAAAAGGTACTTGAATATAGGAACAGAACGTGTTATATTTAAAGCGTAAGAAAAACAACCGCCCACAAGGGGTTGACCTTATAAACATGAATGGCAAATCATAGAATCTCCACCCTCGTTGCCGGTCAAAGTTTAGAGGGTGGTTTTCTATGCTTTAAAGCATTATCTGCAAATCAAAACTATGAAAGTCAGTAATGCCAAAATGAACGTCCCAAAGGCCATCAGGTCCTTGAAGTCAAATAATTTCTTATTTTTCCTGCTCATCAGCACCACCTCCGATCCTATGTAAGAATAGAGGTCAGCCACCCTGCAACACGGTTGTTTGTAACAGTATATCATAGAACAAAACGTACTTCAATGGCAAACACAATATATACAAACAACAATCTTTTTCTTGACTTTACACAGGTTTTGATTTATGATGAAACATATCGCAATGGCGCGTTACCAGATTAACGTGGTCATTGCGATTTTTTGTTTGTTAAAAAAATATTTATCTATACAATGAGGAGGAAACGAAGATGAAAAAGGGTTATTTATGGAGAAAAATGACAAGTGGAATTATGGCTGCCGCCGTAGCGGTTTCAGCAGTGCCGGGAGCAGGACTTACCATGGTTCAGGCAGAGGAGAAAAAGACCTTAAAGGTTGCAATGGAGTGCGGATATGCACCATATAACTGGACGCAGCCGGATGATTCCAACGGCGCAGTGCCAATCTCAGGGAGCTCCGATTATGCTTACGGCTATGATGTTATGATGGCAAAGCACATTTGCGACGAGCTGGGCTATGACCTGGAAATTGTAAAGCTTGACTGGGATTCCCTGGTACCGGCTGTACAGTCCGGCAAGGTTGACTGTGTTATCGCAGGACAGTCTATTACCTCCGAGCGTCAGCAGATGGTTGATTTTACAGAACCTTATTACTACGCATCTATCATCACTCTGGTAAAGGCTGACGGCGAATATGCGGATGCTGCAAGTGTGGAGGATTTAAGCGGCGTTACCTGTACTTCACAGCAGAATACGATCTGGTATGATTCCTGCCTGCCGCAGATCCCGGATGCAAATATCCTTCCTGCACAGGAAAGCGCACCTGCTATGCTGGTAGCTCTGGAGGCCGGAAAATGCGACGCAGTCGTAACTGACATGCCAACCGGTATGGCTGCTTGTATAGCTTATCCGGATTTCAAACTGCTGGATTTCTCCGGTACAGAGGGAGAGTTTGAAGTTTCCGAGGAAGATATCAACATCGGCGTTTCTTTGCAGAAAGGAAACACAGAGCTTCTGGATGCAATCAACAGTGTTCTCAGCGAAATGACGGAGGATGATTTTACAGAGATGATGGACGAGGCTATTTCCGTGCAGCCGCTGTCTGAGTAAAAAGGAGGACAAATATGCTTCCTGAAAGCTTTTGGGGACGTATCATATATATTCTTCAGCAGTATGGTCCCTCTTTTTTGAAGGGTGCGGGAAATACTATGATCATAGCTATCGTCGGCACCTTTCTGGGATGCGTGATCGGATTTGCTGTGGGTATTATACAGACTATCCCTGTTGAAAAAAAGGACTCAGCGGTAAAAGGGATAGTTGTTGGAATCCTGAAATTTATCATGGCGTGCTACGTGGAGGTTTTCCGCGGCACGCCCATGATGGCGCAGGCAATGTTTATTTATTTTGGAAGCTCCTATTTGTTTAATATAAACATGTCCATGTGGTTTGCGGCGTTTTTTATTGTTTCCATTAATACAGGTGCGTATATGGCGGAGACGGTCCGAGGCGGGATTCTTTCCATAGATGAAGGTCAGACCGAAGCGGCAAAAGCTATTGGTATGACCCATGTTCAGACTATGATTAATGTTATTTTGCCCCAGGCGCTGCGCAACATTATGCCGCAGATAGGAAACAACCTGATCATCAATATTAAGGATACATGTGTGCTTTCCATCATCGGAATCGTAGAGCTGTTCTATACTACGAAGGGTGTGGCAGGCGCATATTATACATATTTTGAGTCGTTTACCATTGCCATGGTGATGTACTTCATTCTTACTTTTGTGTGCTCCAGGCTGCTTCGCCTGCTGGAGAACAAGATGGATGGGCCGGACAATTATGACCTGGCCACTACGGATACCTTGACGCATACGAGCGGATTGTATTCTTATAAAAAGAAGGGGGAGGATTGACCATGAGCGAAAAGATCCTGGAAGTAAAACATCTGGGAAAAGCATTCGGAAAAAATCAGGTTCTCAGAGACATTGATTTTTCCGTAAGCCCGGGAGATGTGACCTGTATCATCGGACCTTCTGGTTCCGGAAAATCTACTCTTCTCAGATGTCTGAATATGCTGGAAACTCCTTCTTCGGGAGAGATTAATTATCACGGAACCGATATTACGGACAGAAGGGTGAATGTGCCGGAGTATCGTTCCAAAGTGGGAATGGTATTTCAGAACTTTAACCTTTTCAGCAATATGACGGCACTGAAAAACTGCACGGTAGGGCAGGAGAAGGTGCTGAAAATGGGCAAAAAAGAAGCGGAAGACCGCGCCATGTTTTATCTGGAAAAGGTGGGAATGGCGCCTTACATTAATGCAAAACCAAAGCAGTTGTCAGGCGGACAGAAGCAGAGAGTGGCGATCGCCAGAGCTCTTGCCATGGAGCCGGAGATCCTTCTGTTTGACGAACCCACATCAGCGCTGGATCCGCAGATGGTAGGCGAGGTGCTGGAGGTTATGAGAAAGCTGGCGGAGGATGGTCTGACCATGATCATTGTGACCCATGAAATGGCATTTGCCAGGGATGTTTCCAAGCATGTGATTTTTATGGCAAACGGTGTCATTGTGGAGGAAGGCGAACCGAAATCCCTTTTCGGAAATCCAAAGGATGAGCTGACCAGGGAATTCCTCAGAAGATTCAGAAATTCATAAAAATGGCGGGGTGGTATCCTGCCAGCCGGAAGCGATTATTGCATATATGAGATTTACAGTTTAAAACCTGAGATGAGGAAATAGCCTTGTTTCAGGTTTTTTGATATAATAGTGAAAATATGCTGGTATATATGTCTATGCACAACGATGTATCCTTTATCATTGACCTGCGTCTGAACCTGTATGAGCACCAGTCTACCTATAACCCAAATCTTCCGCTGCGCTTTTTCATGTATGCGGCAGATATTTATTCAGACCTTACAAAAGATGAAAATTTATATGGAACAAAAGCCATTCAAATTTCGCCGCCGAAGTTCGTAATCTTTTACAATGGAGAGGCTGAGCAGCCTGACAGAAAGATATTGCGTCTGTCCGATCTGTATACAGTACCGGATACCTGTCCGTCTCTGGAGTTGACAGCATTGATGCTGAATATCAACAAAGGAAGAAATGAGGCAATCATGGAAGCCTGTAAAACGCTGAAGGACTATGCCGAGTACACATTCAGAGTGCGTACCTATGCAAAAGAACTGCCTATAGAAAGTGCGGTAGAGCGGGCTATTACAGAATGTATCCGGGAAGGAATTCTGAGTGACTTTTTGAGCAGAAACAGAGCGGAGGCGAAAAAAGTGAGTATATATGAATATGATGAAGAAAAACACATGAGGCAGACCCGTGAGGAGGGAAAAGAGGAAGGAATACAGGAAGGCAGACAGCAGACGAAACTAGAGGCTATAAAAAAAATGATGAAAGCCCTGAACATCACAGCCGAGCATGCGATGGAGATACTGGAAATACCGGAGAACGAGCAGGAAGAGTATCTTTCTAAACTGCCGAAATAGCATGTTGTAAAGGATTTACAGTTTAAAAATCTGGGATGGAGATATATTCCTTCATCTCAGATTTTTGTTTTCGTGGAACGTATCCGGCAATTGGAGTTTACCTTTTGGAAAGGATTGGATATAATGATGCTATGGCAATCTGATCTGAAAGGAAATCTGGAAGGATGAAAAGAAAATACAGAATCATCAGCCTGTTGGTATTGTTTCTGGTCCTTTGCCTTGGAACTCCGGCTGTGACAGCGCAGGCAAAGGTAAAATCAGGCACCCAGGTAACAGCAGCACGGGCAGGGAAATTTGTAAAAAGCAAAAATAAGTGGCGTTACCTATACAAAGACGGAACCTATGCAAAGGACTGCCTTTTGAGGATCAAAGGCAAAATCTACTACTTTAGCCCCCAGGGTTACAGAATGTACGGCTGGCAGAAGATCGGAAAATTCATGTACTATTTCGGGAAAAATTCCCAGGGCTATATGTATCAGAACAGATGGGTTTCACAGAATGGGAAAAAGACCTGCTATCTGAAAAAGAACGGACATCTGTCAATGCCGCTTTCCGCAGACTGCGCCATTTTAGTGGATGCAGCCACAGGAGAAGTGATCTATTCCAAAAACCCGGACATGCGTCATGGAAACGGAAGCACCACTAAGATCATGACCTGCATTTTGGCGCTGGAAAACAGCAAAATGTCGGAAAAAGTCACAGCTTCCGCCAATGCGGCAGCCCAGGAGCCTACCAAGCTTAACCTGCACGCCGGGGAAACCTTCCGCATGAAGGACATGCTCTATTCTCTGATGGTGCCGTCCCACAATGATACGGCAGTAGCCATTGCAGAGCATATCAGCGGTTCGGAAAAAGCTTTTGTAAAAAAGATGAATAAAAAAGCAGCAAAACTCGGATGTACAAATACACATTTTGCCACTGCAAGCGGTCTGGACGCAGGGATGAACCATTATACAACAGCCAGAGATCTGGCGAAAATAGCTGCATATGCGTGGAAAAGCAATACCTTCCGCAAGATTGTAGGAACATCAGCCTATTCCATGAAAAGCACCCAGGGAAACCGATATCGTTTTGAAACCTCCAATGAGCTCTTAAACGTATTGCCAGGAGTAAAAGGAATGAAAACCGGGTATACCAGAAAAGCAGGAAACTGCTTTGTGGGCGTGGTGCAGGCCAAAAGCGGAAGGACTTATATATCCGTAGTGCTGGGCTCTCCCACAGAGGATTCCCGCTGGGATGATTCCAGGGCATTGCTGACGTTTGCTTATAATCTGTAAGGAAAAACACAAAACAAATAATACCAATTCTGATTCCCGTATGCTATACTTGTATCACCTAACCGGAAAAATATTTTTGACGGACGCAGGTGCATGATATATGGAACATTATTGAGCAATTATATAATGAAGGAGAATACATGATCGAATTAGGAAAAAAACAGACCCTTACGGTTGTAAAAGCTGTAGAATTCGGGGTATACCTGGCGGAGGATGAAGGCGCAGAGGCAAAGGACCGGGTGCTTTTGCCGGGAAAACAGGTCCCGGAGGGAACAAAAACAGGGGACAGGCTGGAAGTGTTTATTTATAAGGATTCCAAAGACCGCCTCATTTCCACAACAAATGAGCCCAAACTGCAGGTAGGCGGAATCGCTGTCCTGGAGGTGAAGCAGGTGACAAAAATCGGCGCTTTTCTGGACTGGGGTCTGGAAAAGGACCTGCTTTTGCCCTATCATGAGCAGACAACAAGGGTCTGTGAGGGACAGGAATGCCTGGTGGCGTTATATGTGGACAAAAGCAGCAGGCTTTGTGCAACCATGAAGGTGTATCATTATCTTTCCACCAGGACACCATATGGACCAGGCGACCAGGTAAAGGGCAGGGTATATGAAATAAGCGGAAACTTCGGCATTTTCGTGGCAGTGGATGACAAATATTCCGCGCTGATACCAGCCCGGGAAGCTGCAGGAAAATACCGTCCCGGCGAGATCCTGGACCTGCGGGTCACAGAGGTAAAAGAGGACGGCAAAATGAACGTCACAGACCGCCAGAAGGCATACATCCAGATAGGCGAGGATGCGGAGATGGTCATGGGCGTGATCGATGAATTTGCAGGGGTGCTTCCCTTTGACGACAAAGCCTCCCCGGAGGTCATCAAGCGTGAGTTCGGTTTGAGCAAAAACGCATTCAAGCGTGCAGTGGGCCATCTTCTGAAAGAAGGCAGGATCGAGATTAAGGAGCGCCGCATTTATAAAAAATAGCAGTTCGAATACTACATTCATAAAACAGGAGGCAGAACATTGGCCTTTACACATCTACATGTCCATACAGAATACAGTCTGCTGGACGGTTCAAACAAGATAAAAGAATACGTGGCACAGGTGAAAAAGCTGGGAATGGACAGCGCCGCCATTACAGATCACGGAGTAATGTACGGTGTCATTGATTTTTACCGGGCGGCAAAAGCGGAAGGCATCAATCCCGTTCTGGGCTGCGAGGTATATGTGGCGCCAGGATCCCGTTTTGACCGGGAGATCGGCAGCGGCGATGACCGCTATTACCATTTGGTACTCCTTGCAGAAAACAACCAGGGTTACCAGAACCTGATGAAGATCGTATCAAAAGGCTTTGTGGAAGGCTTTTATTACAAGCCGCGAGTGGATCTGGAGCTTCTCAGGGAATACCATGAGGGCATTATCGCTTTAAGCGCCTGCCTTGCCGGAGAAGTGGCGCGGTATCTCAGTAGGGGAATGTACGGCGATGCAAAGGAAGCAGCCCTGCGCTATCAGGAAATTTTCGGAAAAGGTAATTTTTTCCTGGAGATGCAGGATCACGGCATTCCGGAGCAGCAGAATGTAAATCAGCAGCTTCTCCGTATGCACCAGGAAACTGGCATTGACCTGGTTGCCACAAACGACGTTCACTATACCTATGCACAGGATGCGGAGCCTCACGATGTTCTTCTCTGCCTGCAGACAGGCAAAAAGCTCAGCGACACGGACCGTATGCGTTATGAGGGCGGTCAGTATTATGTAAAATCCGAACAGGAGATGCGGGCGCTGTTTCCCTATGCCGAGGAAGCTCTGGAAAACACCCAAAAAATCGCGGAGCGCTGTCATGTGGAGATTGAGTTCGGTAACACAAAACTCCCCAGATTTGAGGTGCCCGAGGGCTATACTTCCTGGGAGTATTTAAATAAGCTCTGTTATGACGGACTGGAGAAAAGGTATCAGCCTGTTACGGACGAATTGAAAAAAAGACTGGAATATGAGCTTACCACAATAAAAAATATGGGTTACGTGGATTACTTCCTTATTGTATGGGATTTTATCCGGTATGCCCGCGAGAATGATATTATAGTCGGACCGGGCCGAGGCTCCGCTGCAGGAAGCATCGTTGCCTACACACTGGGGATCACCCAGCTTGACCCCATCCGTTATGACCTTCTCTTTGAGCGGTTCCTGAATCCGGAGCGAGTATCTATGCCGGATATTGACGTGGATTTTTGCTTTGAACGCCGCCAGGAGGTTATTGATTATGTGGTGGAGAAATACGGCAAGGACTGCGTGGCGCAGATCGTTACTTTCGGTACGCTGGCAGCCCGGGGTGTGATCCGGGATGTGGGACGCGTTCTGGATATGCCCTATGCCCAGGTGGATACCATAGCGAAGATGATCCCTCAGGAGCTGAATATTACCATTAACAAAGCGCTGGACATGAATCCGGAGCTGAAAAAGGTGTATGAGGAGCAGCCGGAGATCACACGCCTGATCGACATGGCAAAACGTCTGGAAGGACTTCCGCGTCATACCTCCATGCACGCGGCGGGCGTGGTCATCAGCCAGAAAGAGGTAGATGAGTATGTGCCTCTTTCCCGTGCCCAGGACGGTACCATTGTAACACAGTTTACTATGACCACCCTGGAGGAGCTTGGACTTCTGAAAATGGATTTCCTGGGCTTAAGAACCCTGACTGTTATTCAGAGCGCACAGCGCATGATAGAAAAAAATTCAGGCGTTCATCTTGATATGGATAAGATCGACTATAACGACAAAAAGGTTTTAGATTCATTAGGCACAGGCAAAACGGACGGTGTGTTCCAGCTTGAAAGTGCCGGAATGAAGAACTTCATGAAAGAGCTGAAACCGCAGAGCCTTGAGGATATAATCGCAGGTATTTCCCTGTACCGTCCGGGCCCCATGGATTTTATCCCGCAGTATATCCGGGGAAAGAACAGACCGGATACCATCCGTTATGACTGTCCTCAGCTTGAACCCATCCTGAAGCCAACCTACGGCTGTATCGTATATCAGGAACAGGTTATGCAGATCGTGCAGAATCTGGCAGGGTATACCCTTGGACGAAGCGACCTTGTGCGCCGTGCCATGTCAAAGAAAAAAGCATCCGTCATGGAAAAGGAACGTCAGAATTTTGTTTACGGAAACGAAGCGGAGGGTGTGCCGGGCTGTATTGCCAATGGAATCCCGGAAAAAACAGCCAATAAGATTTACGATGAAATGATCGATTTTGCCAAATATGCGTTTAACAAATCCCATGCGGCAGCCTATGCGCTTGTGGCATATCAGACAGCCTTCCTGAAATATTATTATCCTGTGGAGTTTATGGCAGCTCTGATGACGTCCGTGATTGAAATGCCTTCCAAGGTGGCAGAATATATACTGACCTGCCGCCAGATGAATATTAAGATCCTGCCGCCGGATATCAACTGCGGAGAGTACGGCTTTTCTGTGGATAACGGTGCCATCCGCTATGGACTTTCGGCAATTAAAAGCGTGGGCCGCCCTGTTATCGAGGCAATCGTGGCAGAGCGCCGGGAACGCGGCAAATACCGTTCTCTGAAGGACTTTATAGAGAGAAACAGCGGTCAGCTCAACAAGCGAGCCGTGGAAAACTTCATCAAGGCGGGAGCGCTGGATTGTCTGGAGGGAAACCGCAGACAGAAGGTGATGATCTACCCTCAGATCATGGACAGCATCAACCAGGAGAAAAAGCATTCCATGGCAGGACAGCTCAGCCTGTTTGACATTGTCAGCGAGGAGGACAAACGGGAGTTTGAGATCCGTATGCCCGATCTGGAGGAGTTTGACAAGGATACGATCCTGAATTTCGAAAAAGAAGTCCTTGGAATTTATCTGAGCGGTCATCCGCTGGAGCGGTTCCGAAGTGCGATGGAAAAGATCATCTCAGTGAAAACAACGGATTTCCAGCCGGATGAGGAAACAGGATACCCGAAGGTCACGGATAACCAAAAAGTGATCGCAGGCGGCATGATCACGGATAAAACCATAAAATATACAAAAACTAATAAAGTAATGGCTTTCTTTACACTGGAAGACCTTGTGGGAACCGTGGAAGTGGTGGTATTTCCAAAAGACTATGAAAAGTGGCAGCATATGCTGCAGGAGGAGGCCAAGGTTTTTGTGCAGGGACGTGTTTCCGCAGAGGACGATAAAGCCAGCAAGCTGATCATGGAAAAAGTCCGTTCCTTTGATGATATTCCAAGGGAGCTGTGGTTCCAGTTTGAAAGCCGTGAGGATTATGCGGCAAAGGAGCGGCAGCTTTTATCCGACCTGACAGAATCCCCGGGAGAGTCTGCTGTAGTGGTGTATTTAAAAGATGTAAAGGCCATGAAAAAGCTTCCTATTGGTTATCATGTACAAATTCAGGACGCCTGGCTTTCCCGTATGTGCGAAAAATATGGGAATTCCAATGTTAAAGTTGTGGAAAGAGTATTGAAAAACTTATAGAAATGCTATAAACTAAGGCTGAATATGTGTAGATATAAGGGTGGCTGACCGGGTATTTGACGGCTGACCTGCCCACGATAGATTCAGAAGATGGAGGAGATTATTATGGCAGAAAAACAGATTAAAACCATCGGTGTTCTGACCAGCGGCGGTGATGCGCCGGGAATGAATGCTGCGACCCGTGCAGTTGTGAGACGGGGCTTAAGCAGCGGACTGAAGGTAAAAGGTATTCTGAAAGGGTATAATGGACTCTTAAACGAAGAAATCATCGACATGACAGCAAAGGATGTGTCTGACACCATTGAACGCGGAGGTACGATACTGTATACGGCACGCTGTGCGGAGTTCCGTACACCGGAGGGACAGCAGCGCGGCGCAGAGGTTTGCAGGAAGCATGGTATTGACGGTCTGGTTGTTATCGGAGGCGACGGTTCTTTTGCAGGTGCGCAGAAGCTTGCAGAGCTGGGAATCAATACCATCGGCGTACCGGGAACCATTGATCTGGATATCGCGTGTACAGAGTATACTATAGGCTTTGACACAGCCGTAAATACGGCGATGGAAGCAATCGACAAGGTTCGTGATACCTCCACTTCACATGAGAGATGCAGTATCATTGAGGTTATGGGACGCGGCGCAGGTTATCTGGCACTGTGGTGCGGTATTGCAAACGGTGCGGAGGATGTGCTGATTCCGGAAAAATATAACTACGATGAGCAGAAGCTGATCAACAATATTATTGAGAGCCGAAAAGCAGGAAAGAAACATCATATCATTATTAATGCAGAAGGAATCGGTCATTCCGAGGCCATGGCAAAACGTATTGAGGCTGCTACCGGTATTGAGACACGTGCAACCATCCTTGGCCATATGCAGCGTGGCGGAAACCCCACATGCAAAGACCGTGTATATGCATCTATGATGGGCGCAATGGCAGTAGATCTTCTTGTGGCAGGAAAGAGCTGCCGTGTAGTAGGATACCGCCATGGCGATTTTGTGGACTTTGATATCAACGAAGCACTGGCAATGCAGAAAAATGTTTCTTCTTATATGTGGGAGGTTTGCCAGTCTCTTTCACATAATTATAAAAAATAAATGATAGAAAATTTAAAAAAATATCAACATAAACTAAACACAGCACAGATAATTACCCTCAGCTTTGCGGGGGTAATTTTTATAGGAGGATTAATTTTATGGCTGCCCCTTTGTACCGTGCCAGGGCTGCATACCTCCTTTACAGACGCTATGTTTACGGCAACGACCTGCGTATGTGTTACCGGGCTTGTGACTGTGACTACGGCGGCTCACTGGACCATTTTGGGAAAGGCCGTCATCCTGCTCCTGATACAGATCGGTGGTATCGGTCTGATCGCCCTTGGCAGCATTATTTTTATCAGCCTGCACAGAAAGATATCCATGAGAAACCGCCGGATGATTCAGGAATCCTATAATCTGGACCAGATGTCCGGTTTGGTAAGGGTGGTAAAAAAAGTTATGCAGTGCGTTTTTGCAGCAGAGGGAATCGGTGCTGTCTGCTATGCCTTTTGTTTTATCCCGGAGTTCGGATGGAAAATGGGACTGGTGCAGTCTGTCTTCACATCCGTATCCGCGTTCTGTAATGCGGGAATCGACATTCTGGGAGAAAACAGCCTGGCGCCTTATGTGGCCGATCCGCTGGTCAATATTACGACCATGGGGCTGATCATTGCATCCGGTCTTGGCTTTACGGTGTGGTGGGATCTGGGAAGCAAGGTGAAGAAAATCTGGAAAAGGGAAATGCCGTTCCACAGAATGTACAAAACACTCCGGTTTCATAGCAAGATAGTAATCACCACCACCATCATTCTGGTAGCAGGAGGCACGCTGCTGATTTTTTTGTTTGAATATGGAAATCCGGCGACTATGAAACATATGTCTGTGGGAGAGAAGCTGTTGGCATCTGCGTTTCAGTCTGTAACTACCAGAACAGCAGGATTCCTTACCATTGATCAGAAAGCGCTTTCCCACGCAAGTGTAATGGTGTGCCTGTTTCTTATGCTGGTGGGCGGGTCACCGATGGGAACTGCCGGAGGTATCAAGACTACGACTCTGGCAGTGCTGGTTTTGAGCGTTGCTGCAAATCTGCGCGGAAAGCAGGACGTGGAAGCATGTAACCGGAAAATCCGTACCAGCTATATTCGTTCTGCAGTGGTGGTAGCGGGCATGGCGGTCAGCGTGCTTTTCGTATCGATCCTGCTGTTGTCCGCAGCAATGCCGGGAGAGGACTTTACGGACATTGTATATGAGCTGACCTCTGCGATAGGAACCGTAGGGTTATCCAGAGGGCTGACACCGAATCTGAATCTTCCGGGAAAATGGATCGTACTTTTTACCATGTACCTGGGAAGAATCGGTCCATTGACACTGGGAACCGCGGTCGTGGCACGGGCGCACCGACGTCCGGAAAAAGTAAGTCTGGCGGAAGAAGACATTATGATAGGATAGAAATGAGATAATTGGAGAATATATGAAAGATAAATCTTTTGCAGTGATTGGCCTGGGTCAGTTTGGTATTACATTGGCGGAAACGCTGGCAGAATCCAATTGTGATGTGCTGGCAATTGATGATAACGGGGAAAAGATCCAGGAAGTGGCAGATAAAGTGACTTATGCGGTAAAGGCAGATGTACGGGAACCTGGAGTTCTGGAATCCCTGGGAGTGAGAAATGTAGATGTGGCTGTGATCGCAGTAGCAGAAAACCTGGAAGCCAGCATTACCGCCACCATGCAGGCAAAGGAACTGGGAGTTCCATTCGTACTGGCAAAGGCTATGAATTCCCTGCACGGAAGAATTCTGGAAAAAATCGGGGCGGATGAAGTGATCTATCCGGAGAAATCCATGGGGCTTCGCGTGGCAAGGAACCTTTTATCCAGCGGATTTGTGGATATTTTTGAATTGTCGCCGGACTTTAGTATGGCAGAATTTGCAATTCCTGAGGACTGGGTGGGCAAATGTCTGGCAGAGCTGGGAATCCGTGAAAAATACCATGTCAATATTATTGCTGTCAAAAAGGGAGACAGTGTAAATGTAAATATGAAACCGGATGTACCGTTCGAAAAAGACTGCTTACTGATTGCAATCGGAAAGAACGAGGATTTGAACCGTTTATGATCACAAGCGTAAGTAACGGGCAGGTAAAAAACATTATACAACTGAATCAGAAGGCGAAGGCACGGAGGGAACAGGGGCTTTTTGTGGCAGAAGGAAGAAAAATGTTCGGAGAGGCTCCAAGAGATTGGATATCCGGAGTTTTCATAACAGAATCCCTGTCTCATGAAACGGAACTGATGGCACAGGTGGCGGGACTTCCGTATGAGATCGTGGCGGATAACGTTTTCCGGCAGATGAGCGATACCCAGACACCGCAGGGAATCCTGACTGTGCTGAGAAAACCCTCCTATACAATAGAAGACATTTTACATGGGGAAAATCCGCTGGTGATGGTTCTGGAGGATCTGCAGGATCCCGGTAACGCGGGAACCATATTCCGTACCGGGGAGGGTGCAGGCGTATCGGGAGTATTCCTTACCAGAACCTGTGTGGACATCACAAATCCCAAGGTCATCCGTTCTACCATGGGTTCTGTGTACAGAATGCCTTTCCTATATGTAGAAGATGTGGTATCATTAAAGAGCGAACTGACAGAGAGAAACATCCGCATCTTCGCTGCGCATCTGCAGGGAAAAAATTTTTACGACAAAGAGGTATATACGGGAGGAACGGCTTTCCTCATCGGCAATGAGGGAAAGGGACTGACACAGGAGGCGGCAGAAACAGCGGATACGCTGATCCGTATTCCTATGTGCGGGCAGGTAGAATCCCTGAATGCAGCTATGGCGGCAGGAATTTTAATGTACGAGGCTGCACGGCAGCGGAGAGGATGAACAATCTTCAAAAGGAAGGGGGACTTCTATGGAACCTATTATCTGGCTTGGGGTAGTAGCAGTGCTTCTTGTCATTGAGGCAATCACCACCGGTCTTACTACAATCTGGTTTGCCGGAGGAGCTTTGGTGGCAGGGATTGCGGCTTATGCCGGTGCCGGGCTCGCTTTGCAGCTTATCCTGTTTTTATGTGTTTCCCTGGTGCTCTTGTTTTTTACAAGACCGCTGGCTGTGAAATATATGAATAAGGGGCTGGAAAAGACAAATGTCAACAGCCTGCTGGGAAAAACAGCAGTTGTCATTCAGGAAATTGACAATCTGGCCCAGACAGGGCAGGTGCGTATCGGAGATGTGGAGTGGATGGCGCGTACTGATTCAGACGTCCAGAAGATTCCGGTAAATGCAGTTGTGATCATTAAGAAGATCAGCGGAGTGAAGCTGATCGTGGAAGAAAAAAAGGAGGGCTGATTTATGGGTGGTATTGTTTTTGGCATTATTTTGATTGTATTGGTACTGTGGGTGCTGGCATCCTGTATCCGTATCGTACCGCAGGCATATGCCATTGTGCTGGAGCGTCTGGGGGCTTACCGGGCAACCTGGGGAACCGGAGTCCATTTCAAGGTTCCGTTTATCGAGAGAGTTGCCAGAAAAGTAAATTTAAAGGAACAGGTGGTAGACTTCCCGCCGCAGCCTGTTATCACAAAAGATAACGTAACCATGCAGATTGATACGGTAGTATTTTTCCAGATCACAGATCCGAAGCTTTACGCATACGGCGTAGAAAATCCGATCATGGCAATTGAAAATCTTTCCGCTACCACGCTGCGTAATATTATCGGGGATATGGAACTGGACGAAACCCTTACCTCCCGTGAGGTTATCAACACCAAGATGCGCGCATCTCTGGATGTGGCAACAGACCCATGGGGAATCAAGGTAAACCGGGTAGAACTGAAAAATATCATCCCTCCGGCTGCTATCCAGGAAGCTATGGAGAAACAGATGAAGGCAGAGCGTGAGAGACGTGAAGCAATCCTTAAGGCAGAGGGTGAAAAGAAATCCACGATCCTTGTGGCAGAGGGAAAAAAGGAATCTGCGATCCTTGATGCGGAGGCTGAAAAGCAGGCTGCTATTCTGAAAGCAGAGGCGCAGAAGGAGCGTATGATCAAGGAAGCGGAAGGCCAGGCAGAAGCTGTTCTGAAGGTGCAGAAAGCAAACGCAGAAGGACTTCGGATGATCAAAGAGGCTGGGGCAGATAATGCAGTTCTTACCTTAAAGAGCCTGGAAGCTCTGGCAAAGGTAGCAGACGGAAAATCCACCAAGATCATCATTCCGTCTGAGATTCAGAGCCTTGCAGGGCTTGCAGCTTCTCTGAAGGAAATCGTTGTGGATGAAAATACGGCAGAGTGATCATAGAAATCCATAAAAGCAGAGAAGGAACCAGCTGCCGTGTGGGTTGCGGCGGCTGGTTTCAAATACATAGCTGAGGAGAGATTATTATGAATTTAAAGGGTAGAAATTTTCTGACACTGAAGGACTATACGCCTGAGGAGATCCTGTATCTTCTGGATCTGTCCGCAGAGCTGAAGGAAAAGAAAAAAGCAGGCGAGCTTCATGAGTATTACAGGGGCAAGAACATTGCACTGATTTTTGAAAAAACAAGTACCAGGACACGCTGCTCCTTCGAGGTGGCTGCACACGATCTGGGCATGGGAAGCACCTATCTGGATCCAACCGGTTCCCAGATCGGAAAGAAAGAAAGCATTGCAGATACCGCCAGAGTTTTGGGAAGAATGTATGATGGTATCGAGTACAGAGGCTTCGGCCAGGATATTGTGGAAGAACTGGCAAAATATGCCGGAGTTCCCGTATGGAACGGTTTGACAAACGAATACCATCCTACACAGATGCTGGCAGATATGCTGACGATCCGTGAACATTTCGGAGGGTTAAAGGGCATTAAGCTGGTATACATGGGCGATGCGCGGTACAACATGGGCAATTCCCTCATGGTAGCGTGCTCCAAGCTGGGTATGAACTTTGTAGCCTGCACAAACAAAAAATATTTCCCAAATGACGAGCTGGTAGCCCAGTGCTGGGAATACGCAAAGGAATCGGGGGCAGCCATCACGCTGACTGAGAATGTGGAAGAGGGCACCAGGGGAGCAGATGTGATCTATACAGACGTGTGGGTATCCATGGGTGAGCCGGACGAAGTGTGGGAGGAGAGAATCCGCGACCTGACACCATACAAGGTGACAAAGCAGGTTATGAGAAATGCCGGGGAAAAGGCAATTTTCCTTCACTGCCTGCCTGCATTCCATGACTTAAAGACAAAGATCGGCAAGGAGATGGGTGAGCGTTTCAATCTGACCGATATGGAGGTCACGGATGAGGTATTTGAGTCTGCCCAGTCAAAGGTATTTGATGAGGCGGAAAACCGTATGCACACCATCAAAGCTGTTATGGTGGCTACTTTGGGAGAGCCGGAAGAGAAATGATGGATAACTTTAATAAAGAGACAATTTTAAAAGGAATACATACAAAATGGGCGGGTAAAACCGTCCATTTTGCAGAAAAAACAGATTCTACGAATTTGTGGATCAAGAGACTGGCAGAAGAGGGGGCACCTCACGGAACGCTGGCACTGGCAGAGTTTCAGTCTGCCGGGCGTGGGCGGCTGGGACGATCCTGGCAGGCTCCGGAGAGAACCTCTGTGATGATGAGCCTTTTGCTGAGACCGGAATTTGAGCCGCAGTATGCCTCCATGCTGACCCTGGTCATGGGGCTTGCGGTAGCTCAGGCGGTGGAGAAGCTGGGCTTTGCTCCTTCAATCAAATGGCCAAACGACGTGGTGCTTTCCCGAAAGAAAATCTGTGGAATACTCACAGAGATGAATGTAAACGAGGGGAAGATCGGCCATGTGGTCATTGGCGTGGGAATTAATGTGAATATCAAGATGTTTCCGGAAGAAATGGCGGACAAGGCCACTTCACTTTGTCTGGAGGCAGGACATGATTTTGAAAGAAGTATTGTGCCGGGGCTTGTGATGGAAGCCTTTGAGCGCAATTATGATAAATTTGTACAGACCTACAATCTGGAACTCCTTATAGAGGATTACGAAAGGATTCTGGCAAACAGGAACCAGCCGGTGCGGGTACTGCATCCGGTTACACCTTACGAGGGAATTGCAAGAGGAATTACGGAAACAGGAGAGCTTCTGGTAGAGCGCGGTGACGGGACGATTTCCCGGGTAAGCGCGGGGGAAGTGTCGGTACGGGGCTTGTACAGCTATGTATAACGCGGTCCGGTGGGAAAGGAATCTATATAACGGTCGGAAAGTGGTTACGGCGAATGATATGGAAAAATGAGTGGATAACAACAGCTTAACAGGAGGTACTCATGTATCAGGAAAATATCGTACTCTGCGGGGCAAGCGCCTATGAGCAGAAATATTACTTTAATAAGGACTTTGATTCCCTGCCGGAGCATGTGAAGCAGGAGCTGCAGATCATGTGCGTTCTTTTTACAGAGGAGATCGGCGGGGTTCTTACTGTGGAATATGATGAGAAAGGAAACCTGCAGTTCCGCACAGAGGCGCTGGAGGCGGATGCGCGGTATGATGACATTGGCGGAGCGCTGAAGATCAAGCAGCTCCGGCGGGAGAAACAGGAGCTTCTGGAATCCCTGGAAATGTATTACCGTGTCTTTTTCCTGGGGGAAACGCCAGAGGAAACTGACATGGAGGACAAAGAGTAGAAGCTATGCAGATGGGATGGAAAATCGGAAATGTGGAGATAGCGAATCCCTTTGTGCTGGCGCCCATGGCGGGAGTGACAGATCTGCCGTTTCGCAGGCTCTGTAAGGAGCAGGGAGCGGGACTTATCTGTATGGAAATGGTAAGCGCAAAGGCTATTTCCTACCGCAATAAAAATACGGAAGCCCTGATGGAGATCGATGCCGGAGAGCATCCGGTATCCCTGCAGCTTTTCGGCAGCGAGCCGGAGTTGATGGCGGAGGTGGCAAAAAGTATAGAGGAGCGTCCCTTTGACATTCTGGACATCAATATGGGATGCCCTGTGCCAAAGGTGGTGAACAACGGGGAAGGCTCCGCGCTTTTGAAAAACCCGGAGCTGATCGCGCAGATCGTAAAAAGCGTTTCTTCGGCTATCAAAAAGCCCCTTACCGTGAAGGTTCGTATTGGGTTTGAAAACGCTCCGGTGGATATTGTGGACATTGCAAGAAGAGTGGAGGATGCAGGCGCGGCAGCCATTGCGGTCCACGGGCGTACCAGACAGCAGTATTATTCCGGAAAGGCGGACTGGGAAACCATTCGCAGAGTGAAGGAGGCCGTGACGATTCCGGTTATCGGAAACGGCGATGTGGATTCGCCGAAAAAGGCGGAAGAAATGATGCGCAGGACCGGCTGCGACGCTGTGATGGTGGGACGTGCCGTACAGGGAAATCCCTGGATTTTTCGGGAACTGAACCATTATTTTGCCACAGGGGAGGAACTGCCGAGACCAACTGCATCAGAAATCCGGGAGATGATATTGAGACACGCCCGGGCGCAGATCGACTTAAAGGGAGAGTTCACCGGAATCCGGGAAATGCGTAAGCATGTTGCCTGGTATACTGCCGGAATGCGCCACAGTGCCGGGCTGCGCCGGGAGTCTAATACCATTGCCAGCTATGAGGACCTGGAGAGATTGTTGGAAAAGCTTGGATAAATGTTGTGAACACGGGAGGATATGGGATATGGAAAGCCTAAAAAACATGGAGGTCATACAAAAAGCCCTGAAATATCTGGAAGAGGATGACGAACGTACTTTGAAGGAGCTGCTGGAAATGTGCCAGATTCCGGCGCCTTCCCATATGGAGAAGGAAAAAGCAGAATATGTGATGAACAAGATGAATGAAATCGGGCTGGATGATGTGCATATGGATGCAGTGGGAAATGTTTTCGGTACGATCAAGGGCAATGGGGACGGTCCCAGGCTGATGCTGGCGGCTCATACAGATACGGTTTTTCCTTTGGACACGGATTTGACTGTGAAAAAAGAGGGGAACCGTTATTTTTGTCCGGGAATTAATGACGACACAAGGGCGATCGCAGAGATCTTAAGTATAGCCAGAGCGATGAAGGCTCTGGACATTCACGGAAACGGCGATATTGTTTTTTGCGCAAATGTATGTGAGGAAGGTCTGGGAGATTTAAAGGGTGTAAAATATATCTTTGAGAATCCTAACGACTATGACGGATTTATCTCCATTGACAATGTGGCTCCGGGCGGAATTGTGTACCGTGCTACGGGAAGCAATCGTTACCTGGTGACCTTTCAGGGGCTTGGCGGACATAGCTTTGGAGATTTCGGAATCCCCAATCCTATTCATGCCATGGGACGGGCAATCAGTATTATCGCAGATTTCCAGGTGAAAAAGCAGCCGAAAACAACCTTTAACGTAGGCGTGATCAATGGAGGAACCTCAGTGAACAGCATTTCGGGAGAATGCTCCATGCTGGTGGATCTGCGCTCCGACAGTCCGGAGGAGTTAGAAAGACTGACGCAGGAGCTGTTCCGTGCTGTGGAGACAGCAGTCTGCCAGGAAAATGCCCGCTGGGAGCGGTCGGAAAAGGTCACAGCGACTTTTACGGAAAAGGGCAGACGTCCCGGAGGGGAACAGCCCAAGGATTGTCTCATTGTACGTGCGGCGTGGGATGCGGCTCTGGCAGTGGGATTGACCCCGGAATACCGTCCGGAGTCCAGCACGGATGCAAACATCCCCATCAGCCTTGGGATTCCGGCTATATCCGTAGGACGGGGCGGCGACGGCGGCGGCACGCACACGCTGCATGAGTGGTTTGAACCCAATGAGGCATATAAGGCGCCTCAGAAAACCCTTCTTCTGATTTTGGCGTTATCCGGTTATGGAGAATTCCGGAAATACCGCCTTCCGTGACAGGAAATATTTTGTGAAAAATATGTGAAATGTTGAGCGAAAAAATGTGGACACGAAAAGTTCCTTCCGATATAATGAAAAGAAAAGGGAGGTTTCCAGATGAAAAGAAGGAAAGTAACAGCGTTGGTACTGGCCGCGTCCATGATCGTAAGCGGATTGGGACAGACGGCTGCGGTATTCGGTTCGGAATTTACGGCTGAATCCGTCTATGAAGAAACCCCGGAAATTGTGGTGGACGATTCTGTAGCTGAGATTACAGATACCTCTGGTGCAGAAGAGGTAGGAGATGCCGCAGACTTTGGAAACGAAGAGGCATGGACATCGGACAGTGGGGCACAGCCTGAGGAATTTGTAAGCGATGAAGCGGAAGCCGCCCTCGCATTTACAGATGGAGAAGGTGAAAATCCGGATGAAGGCGCACCGGGGGAGGATGATGGTAATCCGTACAGATCTGTGGTGATTCAGGGAGAGCTGCGGGATGGAGAAGGCGACACCACCATTTTCACAAACGAGACATTAAGCTATACGGTAGACACAACTGTTCTGGAAGGAAAGGACTACGAAATCAAGTGGCAGGCCGGGGACTATGAATTCAATGGGGTAAATTATGATTTTGTGGAATACACGGATATACCCCTTGCGGTTTCTGAGGACGGCCGGGAAGCAATACTTGACGGAACGAAGCTGAGCGCGGGCAAGGATTTTGATTTGCGTGCGGGAATCATCGTAGATGGAGAAGAAGTACAC
The DNA here is from genome assembly GCF_964240875.1 of Ruminococcus sp. 5_1_39BFAA. NCBI lineage: Bacteria > Bacillati > Bacillota > Clostridia > Eubacteriales > Oscillospiraceae > Ruminococcus > Ruminococcus sp. 5_1_39BFAA. The sequence continues at coordinate 73,375 of NZ_CAXSVO010000002.1, forward strand.
GCTGCGGATATCTGGGTTTGTGTGAGAACGCCAGAGTATTATTATGGTGAACTGCAGTTCTTTAATGAAAGAAGCATCGACCAGCTTCCGAGATGGTGGATAGGAATTGATAAATATTTTAACTGCTATGTAAAGGACGGGAAACATTATAACAACGGATGGGGAGAGCAGATTCCGCTTGAAGTTCTCTCTGTAACAGCAGAAAATGCCCCTGATGATGAAGGAAAGGGCGATGCTGTATCCGTAAATCCATATGAGGAAGGCGAGGGCTGGGGCATAGACATGAACCGCATGGGACATGCCATTGTGACCGTGAACTACCAGACATATGATGGAGGAGAGGATTCCTATACCATTGATGTTTATATCGATGCCGGAGTTTACAGCGTGGGAATGGAGAGCGACACCGGAACAGAGAATATTCTGCCAGGTAAGAGCCTGACATTGAATGCTCAGGCACGTCTGGAATGTTATGATCCGAAAGACGATATGCATGTAGACGGAGATACCAGCAATGTACAGATCAGATGGGAATATGAAAAAAATCTGAGCAATTTCATATTTACTGAAAATGGGGATGGAACACTGACAGTCGGAGCTGTAGAAGAGGTTGATGAAAAAGAAGCGGAAACCGAGACTTTTGTCACCGCTGCAGCATACATTCCGGGAGAGGAAGGCGAAGAGGATATAAGGGTAGCCGAGTGCGGTATGTGGATATACATACGGAATGGCTATCATACCCTCACGGTTGACCGAACCGATGCTATTTGGGAGTACGGTGAGACAAGGACGCTGACCCCGGAACTGAGATGGTTTAGTGAAGAAAATGATGCCGGTGCAGTAGTAGCGAATGAGGAAGTCCGCTATCGCGTGGAAGGCGACTGGAACTGGCTTACCGTGACAGATGCTACTGGTAAGGAATTAAGCCAGGAAGATGACTGGGGAACCGCACCGTTTACCGTAACCAGAAAGGGTGAGTGGGGAACCGATATCCGTCTGATTGCTTATCTTTATAATGAGGAGAGCGATGCAGAGAACGAAGAAGACCGTTATGACGAAGCGGCACAGAACGAGTTTTGGGTAGACGGACTTGATTATCATATCTGGTTCGAAGGTCAGGGAATGCGTGAAGACGGATACACCTGGGTATACAATGATGAGGATCTGTTTATTCCTTTAAATACGGAAAATCTGATAAGTCATGATCCGGAGCAGGTAAAACTGGAATGGACAGTGGGCATATGGAATGACGAGACGGAATCCGTTGAGGGGGCACTTCCAAAAGAAGTTTATACGGTAGACGGGAAAGGAATCACCCTTCATGGTGCAGAACTGTATAAGATCAGAGAACAGCTCCGCGATGAGTGCGGATTTGATGTGCAGGCACGCGTAGTGGTAAATGGCGATGAGCTTGACGTTGCCGGCTTCGGCGCGGATGTGAGAGAGCCATATGAAGAGTGGGGCGACTATGATGAGGAGGTGCTTCCTGGCTGGGATTATGCCTATAAGGATAACGTGATCCGGTACTACGTTGAAAATAAGGATTATCCTCACGGCGTAGAAGAAATGGCGATCATCACAAATATTGAAGTGGAGGACCTTCGGGAAAATCCTGATGAGGAAAATCCGGTATTAATAGCAAAGATAAACGATAATAATGAATGGGAAGTGCAGCCGAGAAGCTATGGTGAGGCAAAGCTTACTTATAGTATAACCAGTGAGAGATTCGGTGAAAAGACCCTCTCTGTAGTAAAATATGTAACAGATAATTTTTATGTGCTGGGTATGGGTGTAGAACCATATTCCACTATGCTTCCGGGAGCCGAAGTTACGCTGATGCCTGTGGTATGGCATTACATTGAGGGTAAAGATGAGCCGGTGAGAGTGGACGAAAGCAGCTTTACCGTTGAGTACAGAATTGATGAGAACCTGTTTACTTTCACACAGGACGGTGTGAATGCAAAATTAAAAGCAGCTTTATCTGAAAATCCGGAAAGCACCTATGTGGAGGCAAAGGTGACGATTCCGCAGGGAGAAGGAGAAGAACCGATCGAGCTGTACAGAGGCAGAGAGCTTTATATCGAGCCGGCATACGAGAGACTGGTATTTGACGGACCATATATCGCAGAGCCGGGCAAAACGGTGACCTTATCCGACTTGAATGCATCCCTCAGGTATTTTGACCGGGAAAATCCGGATGGAAAGGTAATAGAAGATGCTATTATCTCCCTTGAAAAATTTGAAGGTGAGAAGTGGAACGAACTGATTGAGATAAATGAAGCGGGAGACGGATTTACTGTAAATGCCTCTGAACTGACTACAGAGGATGATCCGGTGTCAGTGGCGCTGCATATGGTGGGTACAGTTAAGCTGCGGGAAGATGAAAGTGAGAATGAGCCTCCTGTATGGGATGATGCAATTGAGATCATAGTCTGCAATCATCAGACAGTAACGGCTGAAGAACAGCCTACCTGTACAGAAGAAGGAACGAAAGTAGTTACCTGTGAAAAATGCGGAAAGGTAGTGGAATATGTCGTATATCCTGCTACAGAACATAACTACCAGGAGTCCATTACGAAAGCAGCTACCTGCACGGAAGAGGGCGTAAAGACCTATACCTGCAAGAATTGCGGCGACAGCTATACAGCAGCCATTCCGAAGATTGCACATAATATTGTAACCGTAACCGACAGCCAGCCAACCTGCGGAACACCAGGCAAGCAGCACAGCGAGTGCTCCGTATGCCACGGAGAGAGAAAAGAGTTGGCAGATATTCCGGCAACAGGAAACCATACCTTTGGTGAATATGTGGTAACAAAAGAAGCGACTGCTCTGGAAGAGGGCGTTGAGACACGTACCTGCTCCGTGTGCCAGGCAACTGAGAGCAGAAGCATCGCGACGTTGAAGGCAACCATAAAGGTTCCGGCTACAAGCATTCCGCTGAAGCTGAAACAGGTATTTTCCTTTAAGGTAACAGGTTTGGCTAAGGGAGATTATATAAAATCCGCTACATCCAATAAAACCAAGTTTGTAAAAGTAAAATATAATAAAAACGGAACCATTAAGCTGACGGCACAGAAGAAGACCGGTACAGCAAAGGTTACTGTAGTAACGGCAGGCGGAGCTAAGAAGGTTATTACTGTAAAGGTTCAGAAGGCAACCGTAGCTACAAAGAAGATTACGGGACTTACCAAGAAGCTGACGATCAAGAAAGGCAAAACTTCAACACTGAAACCAGTATTAAGCCCGATTTCCAGCAAACAGAAGATAACATACACCTCCTCCAATAAGAAGGTGGCAACAGTTACTTCCAAGGGCAAGATCAAGGCAGTGAAAAAAGGAAAAGCTGTGATCACAGTGAAGTCAGGAAAGGCTTCCTTTAAGTGCACGGTGACCGTAAAATAAAGAGTAGCTGAGATATACAGCTAAGATTCTTATAAAGTAAAAACATCAGCCCCGGGTTTCAGGTGACCCGGGGCTGACTGCGTATAACAAGATATTCCGAACATATATGTACGGGAGGAAGCCTACAGCTTATTGCGGGGTGCTCTTTACCGCTGTATTTTTCCTTCTGATAATTACAAACACAAGAATAGACGTAAACAGTACAAATAAAATGGAGCAGGACAGCAGGTAATTCAGCGCTGCACCCATAATGCCCCAGGCTTTTACCATCTGCCTTGCAGCAAGAATGGTGAGAACTGCGGTAATGCTGTAAACCGGAAGGAGACAGTTGCCCTTGCGGATCGCGATAAGGATATTGTACAGCATATACACCTCTGCGCTGATACCTCCGCCTATTAGAAGCACGATAAAGTGAAGCTTGTAGGGAGACAGGTCCACGCCATAGATCAGCTCCAGGAGTGTCCGTCCCAGGAGATGCCCGGCAACCACGATACCGGAACAGCACACCAGGATAATACCTACGATGCGCAGGACATACAGCACAAATTTCTTGATATTATTTTCCCACCAAAGCTCTGCGATGGTGGTGATCAGCGGCTTAAATACAAACTCACACATCAGCGTGATGACAAAGGATGGCATAAACAGAATACTGTAATAAGTCTGGTACTCATCGCTCATGACGCTTGCCATAGCGTATTTCGGCACGTTATACAAAAGTAGGGACAGGAAGGTGCCCACAAACAAAGGCGTGCAGATTTTAAGAAGCTCCCACACATGCCCCATCTGAAAATCCGCCGTGCTGTTTTCCAGGCCAGCCACGCTTTTTCTGGAAAAACAGGAATTCATCACCAGACAAAGGGTCAGGGAAGTGATTGCAGTGGAGGCGCAGGTAAAATACAGGCTCTTTGTGATCACCAGGGAGAGGGTGAAAAATACGGCGGAATATACATTGCGGGCAGCCAGCATTTTTCCCATCAGCTCTACATGGTATTTTTGCTGGAAATTACCGTGATATACATCTTCCACAGCATCGATCATTTTCATAAGGATGATAAAGCAGCTGATAATGATATAATCTCCGGTAAAGCTGAAAGAGCTGTAAATAATACCGAAAAGCATCATCAGTGCGCAGGTAATGATCCTGGAAACCTTATATTCTTTGAAAAGAAATTTCTGTCTTAAATCCGTCGCCTGATAGGTACGGACTCCGTAGCGTGCCACCTGCAGAAGAAGCTGTGCCGTGGCATAGCTTAGGGAATAAAACCCCGCCAGCTTTGTGCCGCACACTCTTGTTACCACCATCAGATAGAGGAAGGAGGAACCGGAATAGCAGGCGCTGCCGATCATGTTCCATAAAAAAGCTTTTTTTACATTCTTTTCCTTATTCATATAAATTGTTTTTCGTCACTTACCTTTCTCAGGATTTCGATCCCCGCGAGCAATGAGCCGGTCACGGGTGTTTGCACACGCATTTGGCAATGCTACGGGGTATTGGACTTTTTTACAAGAAGAACCTTGTACATTTTTCCCGCCATGCTGTAAAGTCCGGTCTTCTGGAGGATAGGGGATGCCTTGCGGATAACCTTTGTCATAAAAGTGCCCTCCAGATATCTGCGCAGCAGGGCTTCTTTATCCGGTGAGGAATTGTATTCCTCCCAGAACTGGGCCTGATTCTTCGGGGCTTTTGCTGCATACTCCAAATGGGGCTGCCATGCTGCCTTTTTGGAAACAGGCTGGCAGTTTGCCTGGTCTTTGATAAGCTGGAAAAGCTTCCGGCCTTTTTCCGTGTTTACAAGAACCTCACTGACACCATTTGAGACATCAAAGGTGATGCCAGCACTTTTTTCGTTCCAGAAATCTCCAAGAGTGAAATCAGAGGGCCGCTTATGGCTGGTATATTTACAGTTAAAGCAGGATGGCCTGTTGGCGTAGAGACTGGAAAAAATCTTGTTAAAGGAGAAATCCTTTGTGACCTCATCCAGATCGCCGTTTTTCAGGCGAACCTCCATCGCGCGCTCTTTCCATCCGGATTTTTTGCTGCGCATATTGATATAAGTAATGGAATCATTGGAGTCCATGTATTTATCCTGCAGGATAGTGAGATAATCCGTCCAAATCTTCCGGCTGGGAACACCATGGCAAATATTATCGCAGGTGTACAGGTTGGTGCAGTCAGCACGTTTTTGCAGAAGGAATTTCTGCACCGCGGAAATCTGGCAGGGAGTTCCTGTGAGAAGGACTGTAAGACCTGCTTTTAAATCTTCCAGGATGTGTGCGTACACTTCCGTTAAATCGCTTTCCACATATTTGGAAGAGCGGAACCGGGCGGCATCCTCCATGGAATCCGCCCTCATGTGGCGGACAGAGAAGGATTCATCAAATGCCACACCATAGATGACACCGCCCTGGCCGATGACCCACCGGGCAAGAATGGAAAACATTCCGCCGGAGGAGCTTTCTGTCAGAGTTTCCCGATTTTTATTACAAAGGGCGTAAATATCAGGGACTGCATCCTGACCCACATAATTCTCTTCCATAGGACAGACCTTATGGCACAAGCCGCAGTCTATGCATTTGTTTTTGTCAACAGAAGGATAAGCAAAGCCCTGGTCATCCTGTTCCATAGTGATGGCGGATTTTGGGCAGATTTGGCTGCAGGCCATACAGCCGCAGCACTGGTTTTTATTTTGATTTTCCGTAAGCATACTACTCCTCTACTAATCGTTTTAAATGTTCCAGGGAGCTCTGGCGGAATTTCGCCAACTGCTCGTTTGCATAGGTGAAATCAATGTCCTCCGTAAGACCTTCATAAGACACATCATCAATGGTTCGGTCAGACAGATTGACAAGCTTCAAAAGCTGCTCCACACGGCGGTTCATGTGATGACCGTTTACCATGGCAAAGAATTTTCTGTTGAAAAGCAGAGAATACACAACGCCATGGAAGGAATCGGAAACTACATATTCCGCGTTTTTAAACAATCCCATCCATTCCGCTGGTCCTATGGCAATTTTACACGAGCACTTCAAAAGTCCCACGAGAGGGAAGGGGATATATACAATGCGGTACCCTGTCTTTTCATGAAGGCGGCGGGTAAAGTCCACCAGTTCTTTGTTGATCCCAAGTTGGTAAACCAGAATATATTTTTCCTTTATTTTCGGTTCAACCAGAAGCTTGTCCCATTCCTCCGCAGTCAGAAGAAGTGTGGGATCGCAGACGACCTCAGGCCGTTTTCCTGTAAGCTCCTCCACAATGTCAGCGCCGTAATCCTCACGCACCAGGATTTCGTCAAAATCCTTCAAAAGAGCTTCATATTCCCCACGATAGCTTTCCGGTGGGATATGTTCTCCGATGCTGGCTGCATAACTGCATTTTTTCTTACCTTTTTTTACAAAGTCCAGGAAATAGGTTTTGTCAAAATTAGTCAGCTTATAGTCCCATACCTGGTCGCTGCCGGAAATATAAATATCATATTTTCCTGCAACAGCCTGCATTTTTCCGGCAGTCACAGGCTGGCTGTAGCGCATATGCTTGCGGAAGCGGTTGCATTTTCTGCGTCTGGGAATGTAGCAGATGTGACCGATCGCGCCGTAAATGTAGTTAAACGGACCCTTCTTTTTCAGGTTGATCAGACGAAAGGGGTTACTGATATAGTCACAGCGGTAATCCATGATTTCCGGGTATGTTCCCAGCTCCCGCAGCTTTTTCTGAAGGGCATAGCTCTGAAGTATGGCTCCGTAATTGTCATAGTTATGGAAGGTGATCACACCGACTCTTTTCTTGTTCATAGTTTTTACCTCTTATCTGTTTTGGAAGCCGCTTTACCCAGCCCGGTGAGAAAAAGACCGAACAGCAGCGGCATGGAGTAAAGAACCGGGAATAAATATCTGGGGTGTCCGTAAGCCGCCGGTCCTACAAAGGTTACAGCTAATGTGAGAAGCAGCGGAAGAGCCAGAAGCAAAAGCTTCGGATTCCGGTCGAACAGGGCATACAGGCAGATTCCCAGAAGCAGCAGCGTCATGACACCCTGATTCACATATAAGCCAATAAGCGGAATTCTTGGGAAGCTGTAGTAGTAATCTGTAAGCTTTTGATTTATGTCCGCTGTTTTTTCCTGAAGTTCATAGACAGCGGTAAAGTCCATGCTTTCTATTTTATTCAGACCTTTCCGGACCTGACCGTAGTATTTTGTATTGTCCTTAAGAGGGCTGAACAGGCAGTAATTCTGGTTTAGCGTTGCATTGATATAAGTTTCCGGGTGTTTGAAAAAAAGCTTGAACCAGGTTTTCAGGAAGCCTGTGAGATCATCACTGGTTGCGTCAAAATTAAAACCGCGCTTAATGCCGTCAAAGTTGTAGGGATTATATTTTTCCGCATATTCAGACACATCCCAGGTGAGAATCTTCTGGATGGCTGCAATATCATCCGCATCCATTTCTGCTCCGTAGCTTACCACATAACGGGAAATCTGCTGGATAGGCAGTGCCAGCATTGCTCTGGCAGAAACAGGGGTGGCATTGTACTTGCTGTGAAGGAGGGAGGTATTTACCTTTCCGATACACAGAGGAACGATCAGGAATGCCAGAATAGTAAGGGTATAGCGGAGTGTCTGTTCTTTTCTCCGGATCCGGCATAATTCCCAGATAGCCACAAATAGCAGCACAACTGCGATAACATAAAATCCGTTCTGGCGGAAAAATGCACATAATACGGACACCGCGGTGAGGCACAGGTGCTTCCAGGATTTTTTGTACCGGTCAGGCTGGAAAAGGTACCAGGCCAGTTCGTTCATTAGCAGAAGAATGGCTGCACAGTAAAATACGTCAATGATCAGGATTGCGGCGTAGCCCGGAAAAACGGGTACCACGGAAAAAATGATCAAAGCTGCAAAGGAGCACCATCGGGGTACGCCAAGGCGGTCCATAGTTTGAATTGTATAAGCCAGCGCCAGAAGAAGGGCAGCCGTCTGGAGAAGAACCAGCAGGAAAAGCCCGAATCCGGCATCCAGGATGCGTGCGCCGAAATCGCAGAAGCGTCCCAGAAGCTGGGTATAAATAATGGGATGCTGGGTGGTATACGCTCTGACTCCGTAATACTGAAGCAGACTGTTTATGCCGTCTGTGGGCATAGCGCCGGGATAGCGGATGATCAAATGGGGCAGCCAGCAGAGTGCCATCACGCACAGTGTTTTCAGAAAGCTTCTTTTCCCGAAGAGAAAATCTTCTGCCTTACGCAGAGCGTATGCTGCGCCGGAAGATACGATACCCCGAGACGGACTCAGGGATTTCCTGTAGCCAAGTCTTTCCCTTGCCGCACCAATGGCACCGATGGCAAGATAAAATAATACAAAGCCTCCTGCAAAGACGAGAAGGAAGCGAATAGCACTGCCCGCTTTGCCTGTAAGGAGATCCGTGATGCTGATGGACAGATCCGCGGAAAAGAACACGCCCATAACAGAAGCAAAGGAAAAAAATGCGCTGAGAATGGCCGCCAGGGTGTGAAACCCTTTTTTGTATTCTTTGGGATACCATGCGGTCAGCCTTTTATATAGAAGAAACAGAAAAACCACAATACAGGCAGCAGCAATGGAAGAATCCGGTTTGGGTAGAAGAATGATAGAATCATTGCTGATTTCAAAACTCAGGAAGAAAAATGATAAAAGAGCATATATAAATACGGCAATATTACTTTTTAATATTTTCAAAAGAACAATTTCCTTTCTACTAAATGTTTATTCCCGCGAGCAATGAGCCAAGCGCGGGTGCTTGCACACGCATTTGGCGAATGCCGCCAGGGTCAAATATCCCGCAGTCGGGGTATTTGACTAAAATAGGTACTTATAATAATAACATATGGCGAAAAAAAGTAAATAACAATTCTTGGAGGGGATAAAAATTCTTTGCTAATGTGGGGGAGTATGGTATAATGTGAACACCTATATCGACACTTTTTAATACACGGAGGATTTCGGGATGGCAGATAAAATTGCAGTATTGATTCCCTGCTACAATGAAAGCAAGTCAATTGCCAAGGTAGTTCGCGATATGAAAGAGGTATTACCGGAGGCGGTTATTTATGTATATGACAACAATTCTACAGACGGCACGGATGAAATTGCACGCCAGGCGGGAGCGGTAGTGCGCTATGAGTACCAGCAGGGCAAAGGAAATGTGATCCGCAGCATGTTCCGTGACATTGACGCGCAGTGCTACCTGATGGTGGACGGCGATGACACGTATCCGGCAGAATATGCCCGTGAGATGTGCGATAAGGTTTTAAACGACCGGACGGACATGGTAGTGGGAGACAGGCTTTCCTCCACTTATTTTACGGAAAACAAGCGTCCCTTCCACAATTTCGGCAACAGCCTTGTGAGGGGAAGCATTAATTATCTTTTCCACAGTGACATCAAGGATATTATGACAGGATACCGTGCCATGAGTTATCAGTTTGTAAAAACATATCCTGTACTTTCTAAGAACTTTGAGATTGAGACAGAGATGACCATCCATGCCATTGACAAAAACATGCAGGTTGACAATGTGATCGTAGATTACCGTGACAGACAGGAAGGCAGCGAATCAAAGCTGAACACTTATACCGATGGTTTTAAGGTCATCAGGACGATCCTGCGGATGTTCAAGGATTATCGTCCGCTGAAGTTCTTTGCCAGCATTGCAGCGGTGCTGTTTGTGTTAGGTGTGATATTCTTTATTCCTATCCTGACAAAATATATCCGCATGGGCATTGTGACAAAGATTCCAAGCCTGATCGTGATAGGCTTTGTTGTTTTGACGGCGATTATTTGCCTGTTTTCCGGAATCATCCTTACCACATTGGTGCAGCAGCATAAGCAGATTTTCGAGTTCCAGCTTCAGCAGGTATCTAATGAATACAAGCGGCTTTTCCCGGAAGAGAATGCAGAGAAAGAGGATGCCTGAACACCGAAAGAAAGGTTTGTGGTGAAATCATAATGCAAAAAGAAAATTATGGAAAGGGAATGCTGATGATCATATTGTCAGCATTTTGCTTTGCCTGCATGAATGTGTGCGTGCGGCTGGCGGGAGATGTTCCGTCTGTGCAGAAAAGCTTTTTCCGGAATCTGGTTGCGGCAATTTTTGCAGGGATAATCTTATATAAAAATCATTTACAGCCAAAGGTAAAAAAAGAATATTGGGGTACACTGATCTTGCGGTGCGTTTTCGGAACCCTGGGAATCCTCTGTAACTTTTATGCGGTGGATCATCTTTTGGTAGCAGACGCCTCAATTCTGAATAAGCTGTCTCCGTTTTTTGCCATTGTCTTTTCGTTTCTGCTTTTAAAGGAAAAGATAAAGCCGGTTCAGGCATTTTGCGTGATGATGGCGTTTGTGGGATGCCTGTTTATCGTGAAGCCGGGATTTCAGAATGCGTCACTGGTGCCTGCGCTGATCGGCGTCTGCGGAGGGATGGGTGCAGGAATCGCCTATACTATGGTGCGGGTGCTTGGGACTCACGGGGTAAAAGGACCGATCATTGTGTTTTATTTTTCTTCCTTTTCCTGTGTGGCGGTGCTGCCGTGGATCGTTATGAATTTTGCGCCAATGACGATGGGACAGGTCGGGACCTTGCTGCTTGCAGGGCTTTTTGCGGCAGGCGGGCAGTTTTCCATTACAGCGGCATATACGTATGCGCCGGCGAGAAAGATTTCTATCTTTGACTACAGCCAGATTATTTTTGCTACGGTTCTGGGCTTTGCGCTCTTTGGGGAAATACCGGATGCCTACAGCTTTGTGGGCTATGGGCTGATCATTCTGGCATCTCTGTGTATGTTTTTGTACAACCGCAGGGAGGCGGCAGCTTAGCAGCGTCAGTAGCCAAAGGGCTGGTAAACAGGTGATTTTGCACTGAAAAGAGGGCGCAACAGCTTGACATTGCGCAGGGTTTTAGGTATAATGGTGAAATTGTGAATACCCTGGAGTTTTTCTACCCTTTTTTAAATGAAGGGAGGAAAAAGAGCCGGGAAGGTGCATCAAATGTAATATCCGGAAGCCGGAGAAAACCCTCTGGAATCCGGTGGTGAAAGGGAGTAAGGTAAATGGAAGAAAAGAAGAACTTACTAACCTATGCAGGACTTAAAAAACTGGAAGAAGAGCTGCATGATTTAAAGGTAGTAAAAAGAAAAGAAGTAGCAGGAAAAATCAAAGAAGCCAGAGAACAGGGCGATTTATCCGAGAATGCTGAGTACGATGCAGCTAAAGATGAGCAGAGAGATATTGAAGCACGTATCGAAGAAATCGAGAAAATTCTGAAGAACGCTGAGGTTGTGGTTGAGGATGAGGTTGACCTTGACAAGATCAGTGTTGGATGTAAAGTTAAAGTACACGATTTTGAATTCGAAGAGGACATCGAGCTGAAAATCGTAGGTTCCACGGAGGCAAACAGCCTTCAGGGCAAGATTTCCAATGAGTCTCCGGTAGGCAGAGCGTTGATCGGCGCACACACTGGTGACATCGTGGAGGTTGAAATGCCGGCCGGCATTATGAAGTATAAAGTTCTGGAGATCCAGAGAAACATATAACAGGCAAATCAGTAGATTAAGGGAGGCACGAAAGTGGCAGAGCAGAAGAAGCAGGAACAGGATTTAAACCAGTTGCTTAAAGTCCGCCGCGAGAAGCTGGCAGAGTTACAGGCAAATGGAAAGGATCCTTTTAAAATTGTAAAATATGATGTGACTCATCACAGCCAGGAAGTGAAAGATAAATTTGAGGAGCTGGAAGGCCAGTCTGTAACCATCGCAGGACGTATGATGTCCAAGCGTGTTATGGGAAAAGCTTCTTTTTGTCATGTACAGGACCTGCAGGGTACGATTCAGTCCTATGTGGCAAGAGACAGTATTGGTGAAGAATCTTATAAAGACTTCAAAAAACTGGATGTAGGCGATGTGATCGGAATCAAAGGTGAGGTATTCAAAACCAAGACCGGAGAGATTTCCATCCATGCCGCAGAAGTGACTCTGTTATCCAAGAGCCTTCAGGTGCTTCCGGAGAAATTCCACGGCCTGACAAACACGGATACCCGTTACCGTCAGAGATATGTGGATCTGATCATGAATCCTGAGGTTAAAGATACATTTGTAAAGCGTTCCAAAATCTTAAGCGCTATCCGCAGATATCTGGACGGTCAGGGATTTATGGAGGTAGAAACTCCTATGCTGGTTGCCAATGCAGGCGGCGCTGCAGCAAGACCTTTTGAGACACACTTCAATGCTCTTGATGAGGACTTTAAGCTGCGTATCTCTTTGGAACTGTATCTGAAGAGACTGATCGTAGGCGGTTTGGAGAGAGTTTATGAGATTGGGCGTGTATTCCGTAACGAGGGGCTTGATACCCGTCACAATCCGGAGTTCACGCTGATGGAGCTTTATCAGGCATATACCGACTATCACGGTATGATGGATCTGACCGAGAATCTGTATCGTTTTGTAGCGCAGGAGGTTCTGGGAACCACCACCATTACCTACAATGGTGTAGAGATGGATCTCGGAAAGCCGTTTGAGAGAATTACTATGCTTGATGCAGTTAAGAAATATTCCGGTGTTGACTTTAACGAGATCCACACCTTGGAGGAAGCAAGAGCTGCGGCAAAAGAACACCACATTGAATACGAGGAGCGCCACAAGAAGGGCGATATCCTGAACCTGTTCTTTGAGGAGTATGTAGAGGAGCACCTGGTTCAGCCTACCTTTGTGATGGATCATCCGATTGAGATTTCTCCTCTTACGAAGAAGAAACCGGAGAATCCGGAATATGTGGAGCGTTTCGAGTTCTTCATGAACGGCTGGGAGATGGCAAACGCCTATTCCGAGCTGAACGATCCAATCGACCAGCGCGAGCGTTTCGCTGCCCAGGAGGAGGCCTTCGCCCAGGGCGACGAGGAAGCAAACCATACGGATGAAGACTTCCTGAACGCACTTGAGGTTGGCATGCCGCCAACAGGCGGAATCGGCTTCGGCATTGACCGTATGTGCATGCTGCTGACGGATTCGGCGGCGATTAGGGATGTGTTGTTGTTCCCGACAATGAAGAGCATGGGGGCTGCAAAGAATGAAGCTAACAATGCTGCACAGTCTGCTCCGGCTGAAAAAACAGTGGAAAAAGCGATTGCTGAAGTGAAAGAAACATACGATTTCTCCAACGTAGAAGTGGAACCATTATTCAAAGACATGGTTGATTTCGAAACATTCAGCAAGTCAGATTTCCGAGCTGTAAAGGTAAAAGAATGTGAAGCAGTTCCAAAATCTAAGAAACTTCTGAAGTTCGTATTAGATGACGGAAGTGGCGTAGATCGTGTGATTTTAAGCGGAATTCACGATTACTATGAGCCAGAATTCTTAGTAGGAAAGACATTACTTGCAATCACAAATCTTCCTCCACGTAAGATGATGGGAATTGATTCTTGCGGTATGATTATCTCCGCTACACACCTTGTAGAAGGAAGAGAAGGACTCAATGTTCTGATTCTGGATGATAAGATTCCGGCAGGAGCGAAGTTGTACTAAGAAAGTAAGAAATCTTCACAATTTGACAACAAAAATTCTTTTTGACAACAATTTGACAACAAATTTGTATTCAAACATGAATCATCATGAAGAATGGTGATTAGTTGTCAGTAATACTACTCCAACAATATGAATTGTTGAGGGCACTTTTTGAAAGAAAAATCTTTCAGAGAGTGTCCTTTTTTTATTCATTAACAATGTTCGTTGTGGTCGAATAAAAGGTGAAAGGGGAAACAGATTTGAAAACAGAAAATATGTATTATAACCAGCAGAAGCGTTCAGAGGTAAAAGAAGAAGCACGCAGACTTAGAAGAAAATTTCTTCGTTATCAACAAGCTGAAATTGTATATAGTTTGTCACATAAAAAATTGATGGAACTAGCAAATGATGCAGGAGCGATTTACAGAATGGATGGAATTGTTTTGATAAACAGAGAAATCTTTGATGAGTATCTTGAGCAATTTCATGAAAAATAAGGGAACGTTAGTTTGAAGAAAAGGGGATTCGAGATGCATGGAAAAGTTTGGATGTTTTCTCATCTTATTGATGATGAAGATATAGAATTTATGCAACATGAATTTATAAGTTATAGACAAGCTATGGATTATTACAATCTTGGATATAAGCCAATCGTAAGATTATCTCATAAGGCAGGAGCAGTTTATAAGATTGGAAAAAAAGTTTTAATTAAACGAAGTACATTTGAAAAATATCTGCGAGAGAATATCAGAAGGGAGAAAGAAGAATGGGAAAAGTTATATCAGTAGCAAACCAGAAAGGCGGAGTCGCAAAAAGTACAACGACTTTAAATCTTGGAGTGGGATTGGCAAGACAGGGAAAGAAAGTATTGTTGATTGATGCGGATCCACAGGGAAGCCTAACTGCAAGTCTTGGATATGTAGAACCGGATGATATTGGAACTACTCTTGCAACTATTATGATGAATATTATCAATGACGAGGAAATTGGAGAAGAAGAAGGAATTTTACATCATAAGGAACAGATCGATCTCCTACCAGCCAATATTGAGTTATCTGCTTTAGAAGTAACCATGAGTAATGTAATGAGCAGAGAGCTGATCATGAAGGAATATATTGATACGATGCGATCACGATACGATTATATTTTAATTGATTGTATGCCGAGTTTAGGCATGATGACCATCAATGCTTTAGTAGCTTCTGATACGGTTCTGATACCTGTACAAGCTGCATATCTGCCGGTTAAAGGACTTCAACAGTTGATCAGGACTATTTCTATGGTAAAGAAGAGATTGAACCGGAAGCTGACGATACAGGGAATTCTTTTGACAATGGTGGATTTTCGTACTAATTACGCCAAAGATATTGCTTCCAGAGTGAGAGAAACTTATGGATCTAAGATTTCTATCTTTGAAAATGTCATTCCACTATCAGTTAAGGTAGCTGAAGCAAGTGCGGAAGGAAAAAGTATTTATTGTCATTGTCCAAATGGAAAAGTATCTATGGCTTATGAAAATCTGACGCAGGAGGTTTTGGAAAATGAAAAGTAGAAGTGGAGAAAAAATCAAATTGACAAGCATTGATGAATTGCTAGGAGTAGTCAATGAAGAGTCTGCAATGGAAATAGAAATCAACAGAATACATGCATTTAAAGATCATCCTTTCAAAGTATTGGATGATGAAAAAATGGCAGATTTAGTAGAGAGTGTAAAGACCTACGGGGTATTGACACCAGTTTTGTTACGGTCCGATGGTGAAAATGGATATGAGATGATCTCAGGTCATCGAAGAATGCACGCGGCTGTTATAGCTGGATTGGCAACAATTCCTGCAATTGTGAGAGAATTATCCGATGATGATGCAGTCATCGCTATGGTAGATGCCAATATCCAACGAGAAGAGTTACTTCCGAGCGAAAAAGCATTTGCTTATAGAATGAAATTGGAGGCAATGAAGAGACAAGGGGTAAGAAACGATTTAACTTTGTGCCAAAATGGCACGAAGTATCGTACTGATGTAGTTATAGCTGAACAGGTAGGAGAGAGTGCTCGTAATGTTCAGCGTTACATTCGCCTTACAGAATTGATTCCAGAATTATTAGATATGGTAGATGTAAAAAAATTGAATTTTACCATTGCCGTTGATATTTCCTACATTGAAAAGGAAATACAGAAATGGATCTACGAGTATATCCGTGATACAGGATTTGTTAAACCAAAGCAGATTACAGCTTTGAGAAAACAGTTGGAAGAAGGACCTGTGAACCAGGGATTTATGATCTCGATTTTCAATAGCTGCATAGCAGTAAAAGCACCGGAACGAAAAGTGGTGTTATCAGGAAAGAAGCTCACAAAATATTTTCCGGAAGATTATTCGGAAACGGATATGGAAAAGGTGATTGAGGCATTGTTGGAACAATGGAAAAGAGAACAGAAATGAGGGTTGTCAAAATAAGATAACCCGAAGAAAGAATAGATGCAGAAGTTTAAAAAAAGGACTTCTATGAGAAAAAGGAAGGGAGGAAGATACATGGACAAAAAAATGAATTTTAAATATTTTTATGGAACAGAAGCAGACCAGTTTAGTTTTTACAGAATACCCAAAGCTCTATTTACCAATGAGTGCTTCAAGGATCTTTCCAGTGATGCGAAGATTTTATACGGTTTGATGCTGGACAGAATGTCTTTATCCATTAAGAATCAGTGGTTTGATGAAGAAAATCGAGCATATATCTATTTTTCCATTGAAGATATCATGGAATTATTGAATTGTGGCAGAAATAAAGCGGTGAAATCTCTTCAGGAGCTGGATGATGAAAAAGGGATCGGTTTGATCGAAAAGCGCAGGCAGGGATTTGGAAAGGTTACGATCATCTATGTAAAATCATTTATTCAGGAGGAATGTGAGGAACAGAAAAAAGAAAAATCAAAGATGGTGAAGTTTACAAATCAAACTTCTGTAGAGGAAGAAGAGACAGAAGAAGTTTACATTTCAAACTTCAAGAAGTCCCAAAAACAAACTTCAAGAAGTCCCGAAAATAAACTTCAAGAAGTTTACATTTCAAACTCTAATAATACTAATATTAACAATACTAATCTTAGTGAGAATAAATCTAATCATATCGTATCTGCAGATGGGATAGGATCCGAAGAGGATGAGATGGAAACGTTACATGCGTATCAATCTCTGATCAAAGATAATCTGGATTATGATTCTTTGTTAGTGAGTCATCCTCATGACAAAAATCAGATTGATGAAATCGTGGATCTGATCGTAGAGACTGTTATGTGTAAGAGTGA
This sequence comes from Ruminococcus sp. 5_1_39BFAA, assembly GCF_964240875.1. Taxonomy (NCBI): domain Bacteria; kingdom Bacillati; phylum Bacillota; class Clostridia; order Eubacteriales; family Oscillospiraceae; genus Ruminococcus; species Ruminococcus sp. 5_1_39BFAA. The sequence continues at coordinate 90,603 of NZ_CAXSVO010000002.1, forward strand.
TAAAGTACTGATTGCAAGCAACTGGTATTCAGGAGCTTTGGTAAGAGGAAAATTCATGAAGCTGGATTATTCCCATGTAGAGTATGTGCTGCATTGTCTGGAAGGAAATACGAGTAAAATCAAGAATATCAAGAAATATTTACTTGCGGCATTGTTCAATGCACCTTCAACAATCAGTGGATATTACCGAGCAGAAGTAAATCATGAAATGCCGTGGCTGGCAAGATAGGAGGACAGATATGGGTATTTTAAAAGTGGCAGGAAAAGTGTTATTGATTCCATTGTGGTTTATCATTTCGATCATAGGTGCCGGAGTGAAGCTATTAGTACATATGGTGGCAGTCGCAAAAAAAATATTGGGATTTGGAATTATGGCGTTGTTCATTGGAACAGTAATCTGTTATCAAGACTGGCTACAGGCAGCTTTTCTGGCTTGTATGGGAGGTGTTCTGATCTTTATCTTATTTGCCGGAGAATTTATAGATACTGTAATCGACTTACTTAGAGAAAAAATATGTACATTGATTTTAGGTTAAGAAAAGATGACAGTTAAAGTAGCCTTAGTGATTTCAGATAAGAGAATTATAGAGCCTCTCCTTCAGGGAAAGGCTCTATAAGAAAAGTCCAAACTGAGATTTATTTATCTCTTCTAAAACTCTCCACAAGCATCATAATGATACCAAATGCAATACAAATTACACATAGGATAAGAGGAAACATCATTTTCATTTCAATAACTGTTGACATTAAGCGACCAGTCTCTGTAACCCACTCATTTACAAGACTATTGCTTGCGGAAACAAGTATTGCTAATGCCCATATTGAGCCGACCAATGATAAAAAACCACCTGCTACTATTTTCTTCATTTTATTTACCTCCAATTCAGATTTTTTTACCTCTTTTAATTCGACAAGCTGGGATTTATTTCTTAAGAACTATTTTATAAATACCAGCTCCAAGTGAGAAAATCCCTAATAAGCCAATCACAATTCTCCATGCCAGATCCTGCGTTTCTGCTATTATTGACGGAGAAAATATAGCAAATAAAATAACAATCAATCCTAATATTATCAATGTAATATTACTTTTTTTCATCATCTTCCTCCATAACTTCTGATTTGGCATTTTTTTCAGTATATCATAATTTTTATCTTTCCGGTAGATAAAAGGCTTTTGTTTCTACGGAATTGTCTTCAAAATCTATTTCTACATAATAATCCCGGATGAAAATTGATTGATAATAATCTTGTAAGGAATAGATATCAAGAGTTTTAAAATCGACCAAACAAAGCGGTATTGGTTCTTTTTTTTCATCTTTATATTTCCAATATTTTAAGGAAGCAGCAACTTTATCAAGGCAACTTTGGCAGAGATGATCCGTTAGATTTCTTTTGTTCAATTTATAGTTTTCCGGTAACGTGATATCTATCTCAGCCATTCCGCGGGAAATATCTCCATGAGAGGAATACGTGATTTCGCCTGTGTTTCCGAAAAGGATATTTGAACCGGTTTTATTTGGTATTTCATTTCCGTTTTCATCATATGCTTTTAGTTGGAAATCTAAGACGTACCAGTCATTGAGGGAAATCAGTCCAACCGTATCAAATTTTCGATAATAGTCCATCATACTATAATCAGAACTTCCACATAAATAGCATGTAGAGATATCTTTCAGATTTGATTGCAGATCGTCAAAGGTTATTTCTGTCCGTTCTTTTGGGGCATCTGCTTTCAGGGAATGTGTTAGAAAAATGCGGTGATGTATAGCATAACCGATGAGAAAGGATATAGCTAATAGGATGATGCACCAGAATAAATCTTTCCTGATATGATAATATTTTTTTCTTTTTTCATGCATGATCGAATTCCTCCGTGGAAAAATATAGTGTACTTAAAATAAGTTCATTTAAAACATTCTACCATCATTTGTACTTAAAATGAACTTGAAATATGAACTTAATATGTACTTATAGAGATGGAGAGAATAATCATGGAGAAAGAGAAGCATTTAGGATTACGGATTGATGCTGAAACGCATAAAAAACTGAAAAGCCTGGCAGAATTTGAAGGGCGTTCAATGAATGGAGAAGTGTTATATTTAATACGTCAGGCAATCATAGAATTTGAAAATAAGCATGGAGAACTGAAATAAAAGAATCTTCACATATGGATACAAGAAAAGCCCGTTCGGTTGTATGGAACGGGCAAATTTTATTTGGCCAGGAAGTTGCTCTGTATTTCCAGTGGCATATTGTAGTTCTGACCACGCTTGATCAGACTGTATAACTTGAAGCTCATGAGTTCCGGACTGGAGTTTAAGCAGCTACAGAGCCCGAAATAGTTCAGATCTTCGTTCTTTGACAGGTCTGCGATTTCTTTATCATCCAGGATAAGATCTGCAGCGAAAAGGTTCGCTTCGTATTCCGTATTATCCCTCATGTTATATAAGACATCATCTTTCATCGGCGCCATTTTGAGCTGAGAACGATGCAGAATGATGTGACCGAGTTCGTGGGCGGCAACAATCTTTTTCTCTTCCTCAGAGAGAAAACTGCTTACCATAACATAAATGGTCTGGCAGCTCATGAAACAGTATCCTTTTAATTTTTCGTAGCGGTCTGTTTCTCCAACGATCACATTTATTTCTTCCAGTATTTCAAAAGGATCCCTGGTCTTGAACTTTTTTACAAGTTTTTCTACTTTGTTGTAAATATATGAATTCCCCAAATATATCACCTCGTGTAAGAATTAAACAGAAGCGGGTAATGTTACTTCTGACAATAAAACTATATCCTATAGGCTGTCCAATAATCACCCCATCTATTTGGCATCTAAATATTTCTTTGGTGTAAATTTCTTTGCACGTCTTTTGGAATCCAGATATAGAGACTGGATCTCATCCATAAAGGCCGTTTTATCTTCATCAGAAAGTTCCCCGCCGGCGAACATTGCAGCGGCCTGTTCTAAGATCTGCTGAGCCTGTTTTGCTCCACGGTTTCCAAATTGTTCAGATGCTTCTGTGATAAAAGCCTCTTCTTCTGTCATGAGATAGGAGATATCGCAGCTTAAAATGTCTGCAAGTTTCTGGTAAAGGTCATGTTTCTTTGGATAACGGCCTTCAATTTCCCATCCCCGAACAGTCCGAAGGGAGACACCGACAGCATCGGCTAATTGGGTTTGGTTGAGTCCTTTGTTCTTTCTTAAATTTTTCACTTTTTCACCGAATGTCATAAAAATACCTACTTTCTAATTGGCGTTTCAGGATCTTTATGTATGATGCTGAAACGGGATGGGAAATAAATTTCCCATAATCAACAAGTTGCCTCTTGACAAGAGGCGAATGATTGCCTATAATGTGAATCACAACAGAACGGCAATTACTTGCCTATAATATAAATGATATTTCCTTTCTTGTCAATGCATTTACTGAAAATTGCCTGTTTTGACACGATTTCTATCGTGTGAAAACGAGTTGGAATGAGATCGGATTGCTTATGGGAAAGAGAAAGATAGGCAACTTATGGGAGGTGATTGATTTGAAACAGAAGGAAACATTCCTCTGTATTGATCTGAAATCTTTTTATGCTTCTGTTGAGTGTGTGGAAAGAGGACTGGATCCGTTTACTACCAATCTGGTTGTTGCAGATCCGAACCGATCGGTATCCACTATTTGCCTTGCTATCACGCCGGCTATGAAAAAGCTGGGGATCCGTAACCGTTGCAGGATCCATGAGATACCGGATCATATCGAATATATTGTGGCAAAACCGAGGATGCAGCTCTATATGGAGTATTCGGCAAGAATCTATGGGATTTATTTAAACTATGTGGCAAAAGAAGATATCCATGTTTACAGTGTGGATGAGTGCTTTATGGATGTCACAAGATACCTTTCCCTGTATCACCTTACTGCGAAAGAAATGGCACAAAAACTGATGGATGCGGTCATGGAAGAAACCGGAATTACAGCAACAGCAGGAATTGGAACTAACCTGTATCTTGCAAAGATCGCAATGGATATTGTGGCAAAACATATAGAGGATCATATCGGAATGTTGGATGAGATCTCTTACCGGGAACAGTTATGGGAACATAAACCATTGAGTGATTTCTGGCGCATTGGTTCCAGAACAGAGAGAAAATTAACCGGATATGGAATCCAAACGATGGGAGATATCGCACTTGCCTCTATCCAGTCGGAAGACTGGCTGTATAAAATGTTTGGAATCGATGCAGAACTATTGATCGATCATGCCTGGGGCTGTGAGTCCTGTAAAATGAGTGATATCAAAAATTATCATACAGAAGAGCATAGTCTTTCCAATGGACAGGTATTGATGAGAAATTACACATTTGAAGAAGCTGCTGTTGTTGTAAGAGAAATGACAGATGTACTGGTTTTGGACCTGGTGGAAAAGGGACTGGTAACGAATTCTGTAACCTTGTGGATCGCTTACGATCATCGTTTTGAAAGGGAGCCATCGAAAGGAACCGTAAGGTTTCCGGATCGTACCAATCGTTCCAAGGAAATGATCGATACAGTAGAAGCGCTTTATCGAAAGATCGCAGATCCACATACCGGAATCAGACGGATAGAAATCATTGCAAATAAGATAACACCAGAAGGCTATCAGCAATATACTCTTTTCCAGGATTCCATAAAAGCAGAAAAGGAAAGACATCTGCAGGAAGCAGTATTACAGGTGAAAAAGCGTTATGGAAAGAATGCGATCATGCGGGGATCCAATCTGTTGGAATGTTCTACCTATCGGGAAAGAAATAATCAGGTTGGGGGACATCGTGCGTAGGAGGTGAAAGTATGCTGGCAAAGGATTATCAGAAATATTTATATATTCCGAGACCGGTTTCCAAAAGATATCCTATGGATGTGCAGCACAGAGCGAAGCAATTTGCCCCTTTTGCAGCACTTCGGGGATTTGAAGAGATCATACGGAAACAGGAAATACTTTATGAACAAAGGAAGATGTTATCCGAAGAACAAAAATGTGGATTGGATAGGAAGCTACAGATGGTTTCTGTTGGAATGAAGATACAGGCAACCTATTTTAAAGAAAGCCGGGAAATGAAACCGGCAGGCCAGTATCATACGATTTGCGGAACCGTTGAATTTTTTGATCCATCGATTCATTTACGGATTGATGATACGATCATTTTGATTCCGGATCTTTGTGAGTTATCCGGAGATATATTTGAAGAATTGGAATTACCTTGTTAAATACAATCGGCAGAAATTCTTAGGATCCTGGGTGAGTGGGAATTCGGAGAGAATAAGGATGGATGCGCCAGATCAACAAAGCAGGTCTGGGATTTGATGATCATGCTGTTCGTGCAGCTTTGGCACTTACGGAATGGACAACATGATGCTCATAAGGCGGATTTGATTTCCCTTTGATCCGTTGAGTAATAAAATGGACTTTTTTATTATTGCTTAAAGGAGGAAGCCTATGGGATCAGATGCTATCAGATGGCATGTACATTGCTCTGTATGTGGAGCATTTATTGAGAAAAGCGCACATTGCGATTCAGAAGTAGAATGTAAGAAATGTAGAAGCACTTTGGAGATTTTAGTAAAAGATGATATTGTTTCAGTACGGCCTTTGCACATCAAAGACGAAAAACTGAAAGAAAGAATGCGGGTGTATTCTCAAAAAGTGATGAATTCCCGAAAGGAAATTAAATAAAATGAGCTATTAGGATAAGCGGTGGATTTGGCTGGAACCATCAAGGCTGCACCTGATAGCAAGAGTTTGTCAAGGAGCTGAACCTGACTGGAATCATGAAGAGCCCGGCAAAACATTTGCAGATACAATGCAGGATGATATTTCATTCTGTGTCTGTGGAAGCATTTGTTTTGCCGGCTTTTTTTGTTTTCCTCAAAAATTTAAAAAAAAGTTGAGTTTTTTACCTGTAAAACAGGGCTTTTTCCTTTCTATATATAGAGGGCAAAGTTTCGTGTGCAAAAATCAGAGATCATACGGGATTTTGTATGATATAGCCGAAGGAGGTAATTACATAGGAGCTGCGGGCTCCCGTTCAAAAAAAACGGGTGAGTTCGTGGCTAATTGTGATGAGATTTTTATAGAGTTCATGGATCACCCGTAGCCGTAAGGCAGAAAGGTGGTCCATATGTTGACATTAAAAGAATTAAAGAAAGTAGTAAAAGTGGCAGGTATGACAAAGAGAGTCCCTTCTGAAAAGGCGTTAGAAAAAGAAGAGATTGTAGTAAAGGAAATTCTGAGTGGGGAATGTGATATTACCGTTTACGCAAATGGGTATGTGTTATACAGGGAAAACGGAAAGAAAACCATCTTTCCACTCCATTCCTGTAAAGATTATCAATACATGGATGTGAAGGAAGATCGAAGCATTATGAACGAAGAATTTTTTGACAACGAAAATTGGTATATTCGTTTGTTAATGGAAGCAACGGATCGTATGGAAATAAATCAGACTAAGGTGGCATCAAACCATAGACTCGTTTCGTATAGCGATTATGCGGATGACAGAATCTTACTGCTAGATCCAGCTTCAGATTTTCTCGACCAGTATATTGAAAAAGAGATGGTCCGCGATTTCTTAGGTTGTCTGACTGCCAGACAGAAAGAAATCATCCAGTTATTTTACTTTGAAAAAATGAATCAAGAGAAGATTGCGGACTATCTTGGGATCAGACAGCAGAGTGTTTGTGAAATGATGCAAAGAGCACTTTCTGTCATGAAAAAACATGCAGATGCAGAAGAAAATTAAAAAAAAATCAAAAAAATTTAAAAAGCACCCTGTAAAATAGGCCCTTTTCCTTTCGTTATATGAAGACGTTTGTAAGAAACACTTCATGTACCTTGAAAAGAGAATAGCCTGCCCGGAGTGATACCTGCCTTGAATGTGCATTGTGCGTGTCCTGACAGAGAAAACGTTTTGGAGATATGGACTCTAAAACAGGAACGGATCCGGGGAAGAGAACAGGAAAACGCTTAAATCTTAAATAAAAAATAATTGTCTGAATCAAAATGAGGATGACAGTAGAAATCATATGGCGGTGTTTGTTTGAAAAGGCAGATACCGCCATATATTTGTGCTGTTATCTCAGCAAAGTGCTGACTGTCCCAAATAGCACAAAACCAGGAAAGGAGGGGATTATTTTCAGGAAAGAATGATGGAAAACGATGAACAAGTATAACGGATAAATAAGATTCAGAAGAAAGGAAGGATTTAAGAACATGAAAGTGAAACAAAAAGCAAAGCGGGTTGTATCCGGATTGCTGACAGCGGTCACTCTTTTATCTACGGTGTTATCACCAATCAGCAGTTATGCTGCGGAGCTTCCGAAAGAAAGAAAACTACCTCTTTTGGAAGAGGTGCAAAGCCAGCTAGATGAAGATGAAATTGTTCTGGCAAAGGATCATCAGGTGGAAGTGGGAACAAGTTTTGATGTAAAAACGGATTTTACAGGGTTAGAGATCAAGGATGCGGCAAAGGTAAAGATTACTTTTGAGGAAGCAAAGAATGAGCAGGGAGAGGATTTTACAACATCCCACGCAGATACCTATAAAACTGTTTATCAGGTAGAAACGGTCAATCAGGAACATCCGAATTATCAGATCAGCAGAAATGTGGTCGTAAAGGAAATAGAAAAAGAGAGTGAAAGTCCTTCAGCAGATGCAGAGCAATCCGAAACAAAAGAGACGGAAGAAGATGAGGAGGATTCAGAGAAGCCGTCAGAAATCCCAACAGAGACACCGGATGTATCAGAAGGAAATGCTGCTTTTGATGCTTTGGTAGAACAGATGACAGAGCAGGATACCTTTGATGAAGGATCGGGATTAGCATTACATGATGTAATGGAACAGGCTGCAAATCAGGGAGTTGATTTTGAGTCTATGGAAACCGGAGAAGTTGCGACTTTTTCAGCAATAGCAGCCAGAGATGCAAGTGTAGGATCTCAGCAGGTAACTATTGAAAAAGGTCCAATATATCGATATGCAGACTATGGGCTTGGAACATATCTTACAGAGCCGTATTATATTTCTTATGGAAGTGTAAGAGCAACGGCTTATTGTATCCAGCCGGCAAAGCCAGGTCCGGGTTCTGGTACCTATACCATTACAAAGCTGGCTGATAATCAGGATCTTGCAAAGGTATGTTATTACGGTACCGATGCGGCAGGTGCAGAAAGTTATTTTGCGAACAAGCACAGTGATTTTTCAGCAGGAAAGAGATTTATCCTTGTCCATATGGCGGCTGCTTATGCTTATGGCAGTAGTGATGCGTTCTATGGAACTAATGCAACAGGACAGGAACTAGCAATGGATATTTACAATTATTGTGTAAAGAAGCCTGAGATACCGGATGTGTCCATGTCATTTTCCGATGCCAATGTAAAGGCTTATGTAGAAGGAAATACACAGCGTACAAAGGAAATCACATTCCATGCGGCAGGACAGCAGAGTGTGACGATCAGCCTTCCTTCCGGAGTGCGTTTTCACAACGTGAGTACAGGAAGTACAAGTACACCGGGAGCAAAGGTAACGGTCAAGGGAGGCACAAAGTTTTATCTTTCTGCGCCTCTGACACAGGCAGAAGATACCGCAGAAGTATTTGCTACAACGATGGCAGGTGGATTGAAGAAAGATTATTCTGCATATAAGCTGACAACGAATTCCAGTACTCAAGATCTTGCCTTTATTTTTGGAGAAGGTGTGGAAACAACAAATAAAGTAAGCCTGAATGTTACATGGACAAAGCAGGCGGAGGTTTCCATTGTAAAGAATGATAAAGACACCGGAAACCATCTGGCAGGAGCAATCTATGGTGTTTACCGTGATAAGGAATGCTCAGATTTAATCACACAGATGCCAGCAACAGACAGCAAAGGTGCTTCTAAAGTAACAGTCGAAAAAACACAGGATGTTGTGTATGTAAAAGAGATCCAGCCACCGGCAAATTATCAGGCAGATCCAACTGTTTATCCGGTAGATATCAATATCGGTAAAACAAGTACAAAGAATGTTTTGGATGAACGTACTTATGCAAAAATCCATCTGATCAAAGAAGACGCAGAAACAGGGGCAAATCCACAAGGAGATGCGACTTTAGAAGGTGCGGTGTATGGCCTCTATGCGAGAGAAAACATTGTACATCCAGATGGAACAACAGGAATTGTCCATAAAGCCGGAGATCTTGTATCTACCTTAAAAGTAGATCGGAAGGGAGATGCTGTGGTAAAAGACCTGTATCTTGGAAAATATTTTGTAAAAGAGATCCAGGCGCCGGAAGGATATCTGTTAGACGAGACAGAGCATGATGTGGAATGTTCTTATGAAGGGGGCACAGTTCCAACGATAGAACGTACTGTGAAATCAGCAGAACTTGTTATGAAACAGCCGTTCCAGATCATAAAAGCTGCGAACAATGGAGAAACGGATGCAGATCTGTTAAAAGGGGCAGGTTTCAGCGCTTACTTAAAGAGCAGCCTGGAGAAAAAAGAGGATGGAAGTTATGATTTTTCCCATGCAGAGCCAGTCATCCTTACAGCAGATGGTAAAACGGAAATGTTCACAGATGAGAAAGGGTATGCGTGCAGTATTCCGCTTCCATATGGAACGTATATTGTACGAGAAACAACCACACCTCATAATTATAAACCGGTAGAGGATTTTGAGATTACCATCCGTGAAAACAATCCGGATAAACCGCAGGTTTGGAAGGTACTGTTGGATAAAGAATTTTCCGCAAAGTTAAAGATCATCAAAAAAGATGATGAAACAAAGAAACCGGTGTTAGTAGCCGGCACAGAATTTAAAATTTATGATCTGGATCATAAGAAATATGTGGAACAGGTAACAACCTATCCTACGGTCACAGTCCATAAATCTTTCTTTACGGACAGCCAGGGATACCTGATCTTACCGAAAAACTTAGAGATCGGGCACTATCGTATTGAAGAAGTGACAGCACCGGATGGATATGTTGTGAACAAAAACTATGTAGAGATTACCGTGGATTCGGATACTGCCTATGAAGTAGATGGAGTAAGTGGAGATGTGATCATTGAAGTTTCCTATGAAGATCAGCCGGTAAAGGGAAATCTTATTGTGTATAAGAAAGGTGAGATGCTTTCCGGTTTTGAGAACGACTTTATCTATAAAGAACAGTACCTTTCCGGGGCGGAATTTGAAGTACGTGCGGCAGAGGATATCTGCACTCCGGATCATCAGAAAGATGCAGATGGAAACCGTATCGTACTTTATGCAAAGGATACGCTTGTGACAACGATCACAACGGGAGAGAGTGGAAAAGCTGTAGCAAAGGATCTGCCACTTGGAAGATACTATGTAGTGGAAACAAAGGCGCCGGAAGGATTTGTATTAAATCCGGAGCCGGTAAAGGTTGCATTAACTTATCAGGATCAGGATACACCGATCGTGGAAGCAGAAGCAATCGTAGGAAATGACAGACAGAAAGTCGCTATTTCCGTAGAAAAGCAGGATGCAGAAAATGGACAGGTATTATCCGGGGCTGTATTTGGCATCTATAACAAGAAAGATATCCAGGCAAATGGAAAAGTTCTTGTGAAAGCAGATACCTTATTACAGGAAATGACATCCGATGAGAACGGTATGGCAACATGCACCCTGGATCTTCCATTTGGAGAATACTATGTAAAAGAATTAAAAGCGCCGGAAGGTTTTGTTTCTTCGGATGAGGTTCTGGAATTTGTTGCAGAGTATCAGGGACAGGAGACAAAGATTGTTTCCTTACAGGCCGTAAAGAAGAATGAACCGACTACAGCAGAGTTCACAAAGTCTGATCTGACCACAGGCGTAGAGCTGGAGGGTGCAAGCCTGAAAGTGATTGATAAAGATGGAACAGTAATTGATGAATGGACTTCCGTAAAAGGGAAGCCACATGTGATCAAACGTCTTGCAGTAGGGGAAACTTATATTCTTCATGAAGAATTTGCTCCATACGGTTATCTGAAAGCAACGGATGTGACATTTACGGTCAAAGATACTGCCGAAGTACAGAAAGTGGAAATGAAGGATGAGGTTCCAAAAGGGCTTCTGATCATCAACAAAAAGGGAGAATTTTTAGAGAAGATCACTCTTCTGGATAATGTGAAAGGAACGGTAGAACATTTCTTTGAATATATCACAGGAAACTTAAGTGAAGTCACCTTTGAAGTCTATGCTGCAGAAGATATCAAGGCTGCGGATGGCGTAAGTGCAGATTATTATAAGAAAGATGAGCTGGTAGGCACGATCACAACCGACGAGAAGGGGATCGCAAAAATGGAAGACCTTCCGGTAGGAAAATATTATGTGAAGGAAGTGAAAACGGCACATGGTTTTGTACTGGATGGAGAGCCTAGATTTGTGGACCTGACCTATCGCGATCAGGATACACCGGTGGTTACTTTTGATGAAGAATGGCAGAACAACCGTCAGAAGATAAAAGTAACGGTCCTTAAAAAAGAAAAGGAAACAGAACGTATGCTGGAAGGTGCGATCTTCGGCTTATTTACAAAAGAAGATATCAAAGGCAGAGATGGAAAAGTCCTGATGGAAGCCGGAACGTTGATCGAGCAGAAAACAACGGATGAAAATGGACAGATCCTTTTCAAAGCAGATCTTCCAGTGGATGGGACCTATATCGTAAAAGAAATCTATGCGCCGGATGGTTTTGTGACATCGAATGAAGAAAAGGAATTCACTTTTGAGTATGGAAAACCAGAAGAAGCTGAGGTTTCCTATGAGTTTGTTTTTGAAAATGAGCCGACAACGGTAGAACTTACGAAAACAGACCTTACGACAGGAAAAGAACTTCCGGGGGCTCATCTGAAGGTGACAGATGAAGACGGAAATGTAATCGATGAGTGGGTATCTACAAAGAAAGCCCATGTGATCAAGGAGCTGACCGTTGGAAAATCCTATACGATGACAGAAACAAAGCCGGCAGATGGATATGTAACTGCTGAGAGCATTACCTTTACAGTAGAAAATACTGCAGAAATCCAGAAACAGGAGATGAAAGATGATGTGACAAAGGTGTTGATCTCGAAACAGGATATCGCAGGAAAAGAACTTCCAGGTGCAAAACTTACGATCTTAGATGCAGATGGAAAAATGGTAGAAAGCTGGACATCTACAGAAGAGGCACATTATATAGAGATGCTTCCGATCGGAAAGTACACGCTCAGGGAAGAAACAGCACCGGAAGGTTATCTGGTTGCAAAGGATGTGGAATTTGAAGTAAAAGATACTGCCGAAGTGCAGAAGGTTGTTATGGTTGATGAGGAAAAACCAAAAGAAAGCACTCCGGAAGGTGGAAAACCTTCTAAAGATGCACCGAAGACTGGGGATAACACCAACTTGCTGTTATGGCTGATCGTGCTTGGAATGAGCTTAAGTGGAATGGTAGTCCTTGGAAGAAAAATAAAGAAGAAATAATGTAAGAGAAAGCGTTCATGGAAACCGGAGGGAATCTGTGAACGCTTTATTGTTAGGAGGAACATGAGGATGGACAGGACAAGAGATAAGAACCTGATCGTGGAACCAAATGCAGCAATGCCGGGGAGAAAATACAGTGAAGAAAAGCCCTGGTCCTGTAAATATTGCTACTGGTGGGGAGGGAGAAAAAAAGGCTGCATTGAGAGGCAGTGTTATTATTTGCTTCCCCCAAAAGATCAAGGGAAGAAAGGGAGTGGTTAATTGCAGGATGAAGTGAATGAAAAAATCATAGCTCTTTGTGTTCAGACAACCCGGATGAGTACCGGCGTGCTAAAGGCATCTATGAGAAAATTTCTGGATGGAATGAGCAGACAGAAACAGAAGCGGGTACAGGTGAAACAGGCTGTCAAAACGGGAAAAGCACAGGAAAAGGGCAGAGAAAAAGAAAGAAAACGACAGGAGATGAAAAAGCCTCATGGAAAGCAGACGATAAAACAACTGATCGCACAGGGAGCACAGCTTACCAATATTCAGATCACGGATCAAAATATCAAGTCTTTTGACCGGGTAGCCCGGAAATACGGGATTGATTATAGTCTGAAAAAGGATTCCCATGTGGAACCGCCATTGTATCTGGTATTTTTTAAATCGAAAGATGTGGACGTGATGACGGCTGCTTTTAAAGAATATGCAGGAGCAGAGCTGGATCAGTCTAAAAAGAAAAAGCCTTCTGTCCGAAAGAAGTTGCAGAAGACACAGGAGAGGAAAGCAAAACATCGTCAGAGAGTCAAGACGAAGCAGAAAGTCAGAGGGCAGGAACGATGATCCGGGAAAAGATGCAGAATATCCCGATGAAGAGAGTGGTGATATTAAGTATTCCGTATCTGATCATCTTCTATCTTGCGGATAAATGCTTTTGGCTATACCGCCATTGCATTGGTGACAGTATGATTGAAAAAATCGGTGTGATGCTGATGAATTTCCAACTGGCATTTACGAACTGGCTCCCAAGTTTCCATATGCAGGATTTGTTAGGAGGATTGGTGACCGCGTTTATCTTTCGGTTGATCTTGTATTATAAAGCGAAGAATGCGAAGAAGTTCCGGCATGGAGAAGAGTATGGATCGGCCAGATGGGGAAACCGGAAGGATATCGAGCCATTTGAAGATCCGGTGTTTGAAAATAACATCATTCTGACTGAAACAGAACGTCTTACGCTGAATAGCAGACCAAAACAGCCGAAGTATGCCAGGAATAAAAACGTGATCGTGATCGGAAGTTCAGGTTCTGGAAAAACAAGGTTCTATTTGAAACCTCAGCTTATGCAGATGACTCCAAATGTCAGTTATGTCTGTACTGATCCAAAGGGAACCATCATTGTGGAATGTGGAAAGATGCTGGTAAATGGCGGCTATCGGATCAAGGTGCTGAATACGATCAATTTTAAAAAGTCCATGCATTATAATCCATTCCATTACATCCGCAGTGAAAAAGATATCTTAAAACTGGTGAATACCATCATAGCAAATACGAAGGGGGAAGGAGAAAAATCTACAGAGGATTTTTGGATCAAAGCGGAACGTCTTCTGTACTCCGCTTTGATCGGTTATATCTGGTATGAAGCGCCGGAAGAAGAACAGAACTTTTCTACCCTGTTGGAATTTATCAATGCCAGTGAAACGCGAGAAGATGATGAAGAATTTAAGAATGCGGTAGATGAACTGTTTGAAGAATTGGAGGCAGAGAATCCGGAACACTTTGCAGTCAGACAATATCGAAAATATAAGCTGGCTGCCGGAAAAACAGCGAAGTCGATCCTTATTTCCTGCGGCGCCAGACTTGCACCATTTGATATCCAAGAGCTTCGGGAGATCATGTCCTATGATGAGATGGAGTTGGATATGATTGGAGATCAGAAGACAGCAATGTTTGTCATTATCAGTGATACCGATGATACATTCAATTTTGTGGTGGCGATCATGTACACACAGCTTTTTAATCTGCTCTGTGATAAAGCAGATGATGAGCATGGTGGAAGACTTCCGTACCATGTACGATTACTGCTGGATGAGTTCAGTAATATCGGTCAGATTCCCAAATTTGATAAACTGATCGCAACGATCCGAAGTCGTGAGATCTCCGCCTCTATTATTTTACAGTCGCAAAGCCAGTTAAAAACCATTTATAAGGATGCTGCTGAAACCATCACGGGGAATTGCGATACCGTATTATTTCTTGGAGGAAAAGAAAGTTCCACGTTAAAGGAAATCTCGGAAACGCTGGGAAAAGAGACTATCGATCTTTACAATACCTCTGATACCAGAGGGACAAGCCAGTCCTATGGTTTGAATTATCAGAAGACAGGGAAAGAATTGATGAGCCGGGATGAATTGGCTGTAATGGATGGAAATAAATGTATCTTGCAGCTTCGAGGCGTGCGGCCATTTCTCAGTAATAAATATGATATCACAAAACATAAGAGATATAAGGAATTGGCGGATGCGGATAAAAGGAATGCGTTTGATGTGGAAAAATACCTGGAGCATAAGCTGGCCTTTTCTCAGGATACAGAATTTGAAGTGTATGAAGTAAATGTAACAGAAGAGGATGTGAAAGAAGCAGAACAGAATATATCATAGAAAAGCACGAAGAAGATACGAAAATAGAATAAAAGGCGTTAGCGCATGTAGATATCCATCTATGTGCTCTTTTTTTGCGTTTTTTTAAGAAAAGTTCGGATGATCAGGCAGAAAGGAGAAGGAAGTGAAGATAAAAATAAGATCACCTTGCAAATAAGACAGGGAAAAAAGAGGTCTGAATAATAGGGAAAGGAGAGAGGAAACGCTGACAGACCATAGAAACAGCGTTTATTCAGAAAAGAATATGGGATTTTTCGGAAGTGCAATTACAATCTTACAGACATTAGTCGTAGCGATTGGTGCAGGTCTTGGTGTCTGGGGAGTCATCAACCTGATGGAAGGTTACGGAAATGATAATCCTGGTGCTAAATCACAGGGAATTAAGCAGCTTATGAGTGGCGGTGGTGTGATCCTGATCGGTACACAGTTGATTCCGCTTTTGAGTGGATTATTTGGTTAAAGGAAAGGAGTAGAGATCCATGTTCAATCAAATTTTTGATGCGATTGAGGAATGGATGAGGGAACTTCTAACAGGTATGATCAGTTCTAACCTGGACCGTATGTTTACGGATGTCAATCAGAAGACAAGTGAGATTGCGGGCCAGGTTGGACAGACGCCACAAGGATGGAATGGCAGTATCTTTAGTATGATTGAAGGACTGTCAAATTCAGTCATCATGCCGATTGCAGGTATCATCATAACATTTGTACTGTGTTATGAACTGATCTCCATGCTGACAGAGCGAAATAATATGCATGATATAGATACATGGATGTTCTTTAAGTATTTTGTAAAAATGTGGATCGCCGTTTATCTGGTAAGCAATACGTTTACCATTACGATGGCGGTCTTTGATGTAGGACAAAACGTCGTAAACTCGGCGGCAGGGCTGGTTTCCGGAGATACATCCATTGATATCAGCTCTGCGATCACAGATTTATCTACTATATTAGAAAGCATGGAGATCGGAGAACTTGTGATATTGGCATTGGAAACTTTGATCGTAAGTTTCTGTATGAAGATCATGTCTGTACTCATTACGGTTATCTTGTATGTCCGTATGATAGAAATTTACCTTTATACCTCAGTTGCACCGATCCCATTCGCAACGATGAGCAACAGAGAGTGGGGACAGATCGGAACGAATTATTTCAGAGGACTCTTTGCCCTGGCATTCCAGGCATTTCTGATGATGGTATGTGTTGCTATTTATGCAGTATTAGTGGCAGGCATCCAGTTTTCAGATAATCTGAGTTCCTCATTATTTGGTGTAATGGCATATACAGTGATCTTATGTTTCAGTCTGTTCAAGACAGGATCACTCAGTAAGTCAATCTTTAATGCACATTAAAAAGAAAGGAGTGAAACACATGGCGTATGTGAGTGTGCCGAAAGATTTAACGAAAGTAAAGAATAAAGTGGCATTTAATCTTACGAAAAGGCAATTGATCTGTATTGGCATTGGAGCAGCTATGGGAATTCCCTGTTATTTTCTCTTTAGAAATGCTATTGGAATCAATAATGCTGCAGTCCTTATGGTCCTTATGATGCTGCCGGCCTTTTTGTTTGCCATGTATGAGAAAGATGGAATGCATCTGGAAGACGTATTGATGCATGTGATCCGGGTGAAATTTATCCGGCCATCTGTCAGAAAATATGAAACTGAAAACTATTATGAATCGGATCCAGATGGAGAAGATCAGAAAACGATGAGAAAGGAAGAAAGGAAAGGGGGAAAAAGCGGTGGTAAGAAAAAGAAAAAAGGCCGCAAATAAAAAGACGAATGGAAAGAAGGATGTAAAGAAACTTACCGTTCAACAGACCATTGCCTATAAAGAAATGGGAAGGGATGGTATTTGCCGGGTGCAGGGAAATGTCTATTCCAAATGTATCCGGTTTTACGATATCAACTATCAGTTAGCGCAGAATGAAGATAAGAATGCGATCTTTGAAAACTGGTGTGATTTCCTGAATTATTTTGACAGCAGCATCCATTTTCAGCTCAGTTTTATCAATCATAAGAGCAGCATGAAGGAGTTTGAGCAGGTGATCAAGATCAGTCCACAGGGAGATGCTTATGATGATATCCGTATGGAATATGCCAACATGCTGAAAAAACAGCTTGCAAGAGGAAACAATGGTTTGGTGAAAACGAAATACATCACCTTTTCCATTGAAGCGGAAAATATCCGGGAAGCAAAACCGAAGCTGGAGCGTATCGAATCCGATATCCTGAATAACTTTAAGATCCTTGGTGTGATGGCGTATCCTCTGAATGGGGAAGAACGATTACGGATCCTGTATGAAACCTTTAATCCGGATTCCACAGTAGATTTCCAGTTTGATTATGGCTCTATGATCAAAACCGGTTTAAACACAAAAGATTATGTAGCGCCTACCAGTTTTGTCTTTAAGGATGGGAAGACCTTCCAGATGGGAAATACGATGGGGGCGGTTTCTTATTTACAGATCCTTGCTCCGGAGCTGACAGACAAGATGCTGGCAGAGTTTTTGGATATTGATAAGGACTTGATCGTAAATCTGCATATTCAGTCTGTGGATCAGATGAAAGCGATCAAGCTGGTAAAAAGCAAAGTAACGGATATCAACAGAATGAAAATTGAAGAGCAGAAAAAAGCAGTAAGAGCAGGGTACGATATGGATATCATTCCGTCGGATCTGAATACCTATGGAGGGGAAGCAAAACGGCTTTTGGAAGATCTGCAGTCACGAAATGAGCGTATGTTCCTTGTAACAGCGCTTTTTTTAAATACAGCAAAAAGTAAGCAGGAATTGGAAAATGCAATCTTTCAGACAGCCGGTATCGCACAGAAATATAATTGTATGTTAAAGCGTCTGGACTATCAGCAGGAAGAAGGCTTGATGAGCAGCCTTCCCCTTGGAGTCAGCCATATTCCGATAAAAAGAGCGCTGACAACGACCAGCACAGCGATTTTTGTACCATTTACCACGCAGGAATTATTTATGGGCGGCGATTCTTTGTATTATGGACTGAACGCTACCAGTAATAACCTGATTATGGTAGATAGAAAGAAGTCGAAAAACCCTAATGGTCTGATCCTCGGTACGCCCGGATCAGGAAAATCCTTTGCAGCAAAAAGGGAAATGACAAATGTATTTTTTACGACCAATGATGACATTATCATTGGAGATCCGGAAGGTGAGTATTATCCATTGGTTCATGCTTTGGGAGGACAGGTCATCCATATTTCTCCAAACAGTAAGGATTACATCAATCCGATGGATATCAACATGAATTATTCTGAGGATGATAATCCGCTGGGAGTAAAATCTGACTTTATTTTATCCCTTTGTGAATTGATCATGGGAAGCCGGGATGGAATTGAAGCGGAAGAAAAGTCTGTCATTGACCGATGCCTTCCGCTTGTATATCAGAACTATTTTTCTGATCCGAAACCGGAAAATATGCCAATCCTTGGAGATCTGTATGATTGTCTCCGCAAACAGAAAGAACCTCAGGCACAGAGGATTGCCACAGCTCTGGAAATCTATGTCAACGGCTCTTTGAAGGTGTTCAATCACCAGACCAACGTAGAACTGAATAACAGGATTGTCTGTTTTGATATCAAGGAGCTTGGAAAGCAGTTGAAAAAGCTTGGAATGCTCATCATACAGGATCAGGTGTGGAACAGGGTGACGGTTAACCGTGGCGTAAAATCTACCTGGTACTATATCGATGAATTCCATCTTCTTCTGAAAGAAGAGCAGACCGCATCTTATTCGGTGGAGATCTTCAAGAGATTTCGGAAGTGGCAAGGCATCCCGACAGGAATCACGCAGAATATAAAGGACCTCCTTGCCAGCCGTGAGATTGAAAATATTTTGGATAATAGTGATTTTATTCTGATGTTAAATCAGGCTGCAGGTGACCGGCAGATCCTGGCAAAACAATTAAATATCTCACCGTATCAGTTGTCTTATGTTACGAATTCCGGGGAAGGAGAAGGACTTCTCTTCTATGGGACAACAATCATTCCGTTTAAGGATAAATTTGATAAGTCGCTGAAGTTATATTCGCTCATGACAACAAAGCCGGAAGAAGTGGAACAAAGAGAAAAGGAAGGAGGCGGAAGTCTTGGCAGGGAAAGAACTGAAAGGAAGAGAGAAAGTTGTCAGTAAAATGACAAGAGACGGTCTGACGGAAGAAAATCTGGCAGATGGTTCTGTAAAAGATATCAGCCATAAAAGCCGAGGCAGACCGCTGGAAATGAAACAGGACTTTGTTTTTGACCGGGAAAAGAAGAAAGACAAGCTGTCAGATGGACAAAGCGAGGAACGGAATCTGCAAAAAAAGCAGATCCGAAACTCCTCTTTGCGAAAAGAAGCAATATCTGAGGAACCTATTTTAGAAGAATCTGTGTTAGACGGAGAGGGAGCTGGGGAGAAAAACGTATCTGAAAAATCTCCCCAATACAAGAAAAAGTTTCGGGAACATGCGCAGATACCGGAAGATGACTCCTTGACCGGACAGAAGAAAAAGATCCGGAAAAAGCAGATCCAGAAACAGATGAGAAAAGAGCAGGCAAAATCCGGAAGGTTATCCTTTGATGATGAGGAAAATCAGATGGTAAAAGGACCGGGGATGAAACCGGGCAGAACCATTGGAAGGTATGCGGTAAGGGATGCAATTTCAAAAGGGGTATCGGATCCAGAAGAAGAGGAACAGGATGTTGCAACGGAAACGGTTCAGTTTGCAGAAAGAGGAACCGAAACAGCAATAAGAGGTCTGCGCTATGCACAGCTTCGGAGCCAGCGTGCAGATGTAAAGGCAAACCGGAGAGGATATCATCTGGATGAAACCGGAGAAAAGTTAAAATTTGGTATGAGTGACAGCATGGGGAAAGCAGGGGCGGAGGAAATGGCCAAAAAGTCGGAAGAGAAGAAAAGGGTTCTGAACCGCTTTTTCCAGAGAAAACGATATAAGGATGCCTATCGGGCTGCCAGAACAGGAAAAACTGCAGGCAGTGCAGGCGGGGCGGCAACTGTTGCCGGCGTTGAGAATATAACCGTGAAAGCGAAGATCGCATTAAAAGAGATTGTGAAGCGGAATCGGGCTGTATTTTTCGGCGCCGGTATTTTTGTGCTCTTATTTCTGATCGTGGCAGTATCTTTGGGAAGCTGCAGCGCTTCCATACAAGGGGGTGGCTCTGTGATCGAGATCACCACATATCCGGGAACGGATGAAGATATCTATGCGGCTGAGAACTACTATGTTTCTTTGGAAACGGCTTTGAACCAGCAGATCAATGAGATGGAAGCCACTCATCCGGACTATGATGAATACCAGTACAACGTAGGCGAGATCGCTCATAATCCGTATCATCTGATCTCCTATCTGACAGCAAAATATGGGGATTGGAAATTTGAAGATATCAAGGATGAATTACAGGCTTTATTTGAAGCACAGTACAGCTTGGATACAGAAAGCAAAACAGAAACCGTGACAGAAACGAAGACAGTACGGGTAGGGGAATCCTTAGGGAACGTAGTTACCAGCGGTTACTGTAATTGTTCGATCTGTTGCGGACAATGGTCAGGCGGTCCTACAGCGAGTGGCGTTTATCCAACCGCAAACCATACGATCGCGGTAGATGCTTCTGATCCATTTGTTCCGATGGGAACAAAGATTGTGATGAATGGCGTGGAATATACCGTAGAGGATACGGGAGCCTTTGCAAGATATGGGGTGCAGTTCGATGTTTACTATGATAATCATAGCGCAGCATCCGCACATGGTCATAAGACCTGGGAAGCGTTTATTGCGGATAGTAACGGAAGCAATGAAGTGACGGTAACGAATACAACAACGAAAAAGATCTTGTATGTAACCTTAGGGAATACAGGATTTGATGCAGTCGCAAGAGCCAATCTGAATGAGGAACAGATGATCCTATACAATGCTTTGAATACCACCTATGGAAACAGAAATTACTTGTGGGATATAGGAAATATCTCTACAGGCTCCGGTTCAGACGGAATGAGTTATGAGATACCGCCGGAAGCATTACAGGATGAAGAATTTGCCCGGATGATCCGGGAAGCTGAGAAATATCTGGGAGTCCCGTATGTATGGGGAGGATATTCCCCTTCTGGATTTGACTGTTCCGGATTTGTATCCTATGTGATCAATCATTGTGGAAACGGATGGAATCTGGGAAGACAGACCGCAGAGGGATTGCGAAACAGTTGTACGTTTGTTTCTCCGGGAGATGCAAAGCCAGGGGATCTGATCTTTTTCCAGGGAACGTACAGTACGCCAGGAGCAAGTCACGTGGGTATCTATGTGGGAAATAACATGATGATCCATTGTGGGGATCCGATCCATTATTCCAATATCGGTACAGCATACTGGCAGCAACATTTTATGTGTTTTGGCAGATTGCCATAAGAAAAGGAGAGTGAAAGATTTGAATAAAAAAATCAAGAAATATATGGAGGAGATCCATAAGACAGAACAGAAGATTGCTGATCTTCAGCAGTATCTCAAAGGACTTCATGCTGCTTTAAAACAGGAAGAAGATAATGAGATGATCAAAAGCATCCGTGGAATGAAATTAGATAGTCATGCCCTGCATGATCTTCTGAATGGAATCCAGGAAGGAACCGTAAAATTTCAGGTCAGCCAGGAGTCTGAGGAAGAAGGAACAGGCTCCTTTGTATTTACAGAAAAGGAAGAGGAGGGACATCCGTATGGTGAAATGGAAAAAACTGAATAAGAAAGTGGCAGGAGTATTGTTAGGCGTTATGGTGCTTTTTTCCGCATCCACAACAGCCTTTGCATATGTGGATCCGTCGGCAGAGACGGCAAATACAGAAGCGGCACAGACGGAGACGGTACAGAATGAAGAAACAGAAAAGCCGGCAGATAAGGGGATTCTGCCGGAAAATAATACAACAGAAAAGAAAGAAGATGCTTTTACAGAGCCGGGAAATGGGGAAGTCCAGGATGATATCCAGAATGGATCCAGTAAAGAATTCCTTACGATCACAACAAAGAATAACAATACCTTTTATCTTGTGATTGACCGCAGTTCTACCTCCCGGAATGTATATCTGTTATCCCAGGTAGATGAAAATGATCTGAAGGAATTTGTGGATCAGGAGAAAGAGCCGGCAACTGTCGCACCCACTCCGCAGGTAGTCATCGATGAAAATAAAACCGAAGAAACCGATAAAAAAGAAGAGATAGCAAAGCCAGAAAAAGAGAAGATGCCACAAGCTAATATGGGAGCAATGGCAGCGATCCTTATTCTTGCGTTAGGTGGAGTTGCAGCTTATTACTACTTCAAGATTTATAAGCCAAAGAAAGAGGAAGAAGAGGATTTTGAAGAGGAAGGACTGGAAACAAGTGACGGATTGGAAATCATCAATGAGGATGAATTTGAAGACCGGGAAGAAGAAAATGAATAAAAAATAAAAAAAATGAGTGGAACGCCCTGTATTTTTGGGGCGTTTCCTTTCGTTATATGAAGGAGGTAATAAGTTATGTATTTAGTAATTGCAGAAAAACCAAGCGTGTCCAAAGCGATTGCGGAAGTGATCGGGGCATCAAAAAAAGAAGAAGGGTATCTGGAAGGAAAGGGATGCATTGTCAGTTGGTGTTTTGGCCATCTTGCAGAATATATTCCACCGGATTCTTATGATGAAAGGTTTACCAGATGGCTGTATGAGGATCTTCCGATCATCCCAGAGGAATGGAAACTGGCAGTATCCAAAGATAAGAAAGAACAGTTCTATATTTTGAAAAAGTTGCTGAACCGCCCGGATATCGAGTTTGTGGTAAATGCCTGTGACGCCGGACGGGAAGGAGAACTTATCTTTAAGCATGTATATGATCTGTCCGGAAGTAAAAAGCCGGTCAAGAGATTATGGATCAGTTCGCTGGAAAGTTCTTCGATCTTAGAAGGGATGGAACATCTGAAAGCTGGAGAAACCTATCATAATCTGGCAGAAGCGGCGGTTTGCCGGGCACAGGCAGACTGGCTTGTCGGTATGAATGCGACAAGAGCTTACACAACAAAATATTTTAAAAAGCTGACAGTAGGACGCGTGCAGACGCCGACACTTTCCATGCTTGTCGAAAGACAGAAGCAGATTTCAGGTTTCAAAAAAGAAAAATATTTTAATGTGGTTTTGGATTGTGATGGACTGATCGTAGAGAAGAAGAAAATCTTCGATGTGGAAGAAGCAGAAAGAGTGTGGAAAACCTGTCAGGGCAGTGATGCGATTGTGGAAAAAGTGGAGTCAAAGGAAAAGACGGTAAAACCGCCGAAACTGTATGACCTGACAACCCTGCAGAGAGAGGCGAACCGTATCTATGGAATGACTGCTCAGCAGACATTAAATGCGGCACAGAGCCTGTATGAGCAGAAGCTGATCACTTATCCGCGTACAGACAGCCAGTATTTGACAAGTGATATGGAAGAAACAGCGAAACAAGTGATCCGTAAGATCCATGAGAAATACCAATTGATGGGACCGTTTGACCAGCCCAAAACACCGGAGGTAAAGAAGGTGCTGAATAACAAGAAAGTATCGGATCATCATGCAATCATTCCTACGGTAGAACTTGCAGAATTTGACTTCACTAAGCTAAGAGAATGGGAACAAAAGATTTTATTTCTGATCGCAGTACATACCGTAGAAGCAATGGAAGAAGATCATGTATTCATGGAAACAGAGGTGGAAGTACGATGTCAGGATGAAATATTTAAAGCAAAAGGAAAAGTGATCAAACAGATCGGTTGGAAACTGTATGAGGAATGCTTTAAGAATGATGATGGACTTGCCATAGAAAACCCGGCGGATGCAGGGAAGGATCGCATTCCCAAAGTAGAAGCAGATCATAAGTTTTACAACGTATCCGCAGCGAAGACGGAACATTTTACAGCACCACCGAAACCGTATAGTGAGGATACCTTGCTTGCAGCTATGGAGACCGCTGGAAATAAAGAATTTGAGGAAGATACCGAGAAGAAAGGGCTGGGCACTCCGGCAACAAGAGCAGGGATCATAGAAAAACTGATCGCTTCCCAGTATGCGGTACGAAAAGGCAAACAGATCCTTCCAACAGAGGACGGAAAAGTATTGATCGATATCTTACCGGATTTCTTGAAGTCTGCCACCATGACTGCAGAATGGGAAAATCAACTGTTAGAGATGGAGCAGGGAAAGATGGCTCCGGGGCAGTTTATGACAGGTATCGAAAAGCTGCTTTCCATGATGCTAAATCATTGTGACTCCATTCCGGAAGAAGAGACACGAAGGTTCCAGAAAAAAGAGAGCGTGGGAACCTGTCCGGTCTGTGGCGGCCTGGTCTATGAAGGAAAGAAAAATTTCTATTGCGGTAACCGTGCATGTGATTTTTGTCTCTGGAAAGAAAACAAGTATTTACAGAGTATGGAAAAGGATATGGATGCCAGGATGGCTGCTGAGCTTTTGAAGAATGGAAGTGTTCATGTGAAGGATCTGTATTCCAGAAAAAAAGATCTGTATTTTGAAGCAGATCTGCATATGGAAGCCGATGAAAACGGGAGAGTGACATTTTCATTATCTTTCCCGAAAAAGAAAACAACGAAGAAAAATAAGAGAAAATAGAAGGAGGAATAAGATATGGATTTTAATCAATTTGTTGACGAAGTAAAGGGAGGAATCAAACAGTTTCTTCCGATTGAATATGAAGATGCACAGGTAAGAATCGAAGAGATCAAGAAATTAAATGAGAATTATCTCGGAATCACGGTCTTAAAAGAAAATCAGGTAATCGCGCCGACCTTTAACCTGAATCAGTTATACGAAATGTTCCAGTCAGATCCACAGAATTCTATGGAAAACATTTTGAGAAATATTACGGAGCTGGTGCTTGATGCACCGGAACAGTTTAATCCGAAGAGCATCACAGAATATGAGAATGCAAAGAAGAAGCTGTTCATCCGCGTATCTTCGGCAGAAAAAAATGAAGAAATGCTGCAGAACGTACCTCACCAGATGAGAGAAGATCTGGCAATTACCTATCATCTTGCAATCAGCACTGATGATATTGGGGTGGGTTCTACGACGATCACGAATGATATTTTAAAGCGTTATGGGATCAGTGAGGAACAGCTTCATGCAGATGCCATGGAAAACAGTCCTAATGTCAGACCGGTTCAGGTGATGATTATGGGAAGTATGATCGAGCAGCTTATGGGAATGGGTCCTGAAACAATCATGAGGGATGAACCTGTTCAGAACATTGCAGAAATTATTTCAAAGGGAATGGGAATGGAAAGGGAGGTTCCGATGTTCATTATCACAAATCCGCAGACAGTGGATGGAGCAGGTGTGATTTTTTATCCGGAAGTAATGGATCAGATTGGGGAAGGTTTTCAGGGAGATTTCTTTATTCTGCCCTCTTCCACCCATGAAACATTAGTCATTCCGGATAATGGAGCATTTGATTACCGGGTTCTGGAGGATATGGTCCAGACGATTAATGAAAATGAAGTCGCTCCGGAAGAACGACTTTCCGATCATGTCTATCATTATGATGTGAAAGACCGGGTATTTGAAAGGGCAGATAAATTTGAAGAGCGTCAGAAAGAAAAGACAGCTCAGCTCGATAAAAATGAACATACCGGAAAAGAACAGAAGATGGAGCATCCAAAACCAAAGAAACATGCAATGGAATTATAGAAGTGTAGAGTCCGTATAACAATAAGATGGGAATCCCTCATACACACGGCTGTATGGGGGATTTTTTAAAAGAGAAAGAGAGGAAATGAATGAGCGAAGAATTGACAAAAACCAAATTACTTCCCATACAGGGAAAAGATATGGACAGTATCATGCAAAATCTGGAAACAGGAGTCGCAGAACTATTTACCAGTGAACGGTATCAGGAATATTTGAAAACCATGTCAAAATTCCATAATTATTCTTTTAATAATACGCTGTTGATTGCAATGCAAAGGCCAGATGCCACCTTAGTAACGGGATATCGGAACTGGCAGTCTATGGGCAGACAGGTAAAAAAAGGGGAGAAGGGAATCACCATTATCGCACCGGCGCCGATCAAAAGGAAAAAGGAACAGGCAGTATTGGATCAGGATCAGAAACCAGTTATCGATCCGGATGGAAAACCAAAGACGGAAGAGGTAGAGGTCACACTTCCTTGTTTCAAGGCGATCACAGTATTTGATATTGAACAGACCACAGGAGAAACGATCCAGACACTTGCCCCTGAAATCCTGACAGTGGCAGTAGAGGATTTTGATTTATTCCTGGAAGCAATCCGGGAAATCTCACCAGTGCCGATACGATTCGATGCGATCGAAGGATCTGCAAACGGTTATTATCACAATCTGGATAAAGAGATCGTCATCAAAAAAGATATGAGCCAGAGCCAGACATTAAAAACAGCAATCCATGAAACCGCACATGCAAGGTTACATGACAAGGAAATCATGGAAAGCCTGGGCATCGAGAAGGACCGGCTGACAAAAGAAGTGGAAGCAGAATCCGTCGCATATTGTGTGTGCTCTGCCTTTGAACTGGATACGTCAGAATACAGTTTTCCGTATATTGCAGGTTGGAGCAGTGGAAAAGAAATGAGAGAACTGAAATCCTCTATGGATGTGATCCGTAAGACAGCCGGAGAAATGATCGATGAACTGACAGAAAAAATAGAAATGATGCTGGAACAGAAACAAGAGAAATTACTTGCTGCCGTAGAAGCTGCCGGATACCGTTTTGCAAAAGAAGAAAGCAATTCCCAACATCTGCAGTTTATTCCGGATGGCACCCATAGGATGCAGGGACATTTATTTGCGAAATCCTGGAACGAAGTGGAACGATGGGTAGAAGCAATCATAGAAAAAGGAGATCCGATCCAGAAAGAACGTGTAGAGCGAGTGATATATCCGGAACAGTTTGAACAGAGTTTTGAAGAAATGATGTTTACAAGGAAAGAATGCAGGCTCTCAATCTATCATTTGGATAAAAATGGATCTGGAAGAGATCAATTATTTGTGGAAATGGAAGACTTGCAGAAAAAAGGGATCATGGTAACTGCTGATCAGTATCGATGTGTTTATTCCAGCCTGTATCTGCCAAATGAAGATATGAATGCGATTTACAGTATTTTTAATGATGATCCACCGGCTGATTATAAGGCACACTCCCTGTCTGTCAGTGATGTTGTGATCATGAATCAGAATGGGGATATGAAAGCATATTTTGTGGATCGCTTTGGATTTCAGGAACTTCCGGATTTTGTGGAAGAGAGAAAAAAGATACTTGGAATGGAAAATGACATTCAGAAAAGGGATATCTTAGAGCAAACGAGTTGTATCAGCTTCTATGTGGCAGAGTGTTCAGAGTTTCCGGTATTAGGAGAAGTTCATCATGATCTGAGTCTGCCGGAAGCCTTAGAAGCGTATGAGAAGATACCTGCAGAACGAAAGAATGGGCTCAAATCAGTTGGATTTAACCTGCAGGAAGGCAGTGATTATGACGGAATGATGGATCTGATGGTTTCCGGAAGATCACAAAGAGAGGTTTTAGATTCCATACCATTTTACAGGGAGAACAAGTTGGTGCAGGAAGCTCTGAAACGTGTAGAACAATATATCGGAGAAAAGCCTCTGAATGTAGAGAAAACCAGATCAAAAGGAGAAAAAGGAGAGATACAGAAAACCAAATCTCAAAAAAGAAGGGAGGATATGAGCTTATGAGTAAGGTAACATTTGAAGAAGATGAATTAGCAGTTGTGGCTCTTTCCCAGGAAAACACTAGAAAAGATACGATAGATATTTTGAAAGACACCTTAGAGGCATTGGAAGAAATGAAAGAAGATCCGTTGGAAGACGATCTGCTGGAAACGATTGCATCTGCGATCAGTAAGTTACAGATGATCGAAGATAAATATTATTATTCCCTGGATCTGAATCGTTATCTGAATAACCTGGAGGATGATGCTTATGAAGAATGATCAATTTGCAGTTTACCGAGTAGACCGTCACTCGGAAGGGAGAGACCTTTGGCACCTTTCCTATCAGGAAGCGGTAAGCAGGAAACTTGCGATACGGATTGAACATTACCGGCAGATAAATCTCAGACCATTATTGCCGGGGGAGAGTGCAATTGCTTTATGGAAACGCATGAAAGAGTCCTGTGAAGTCAGTGATGTGCTTGTACTGAATCAGAATGGGGAAATTCATTGTTATTATGTCAATGAAGACTATCCACAGCTTTTATCAGGGTTCATCCGATTAAACCCGTCAGGTACATTGGTTACGTTGGATACGGAAAATTATCGCATTAGTGGCAAGCCGGGAAACTGGATGGCTACGGATGATATCATTATTGATGGAAAACAGTTTTATCTCATGGAGCATCAGGAATATCACAGACAGGTTGCCTATATCATCCTAGACAGTTATGGAAAGATGATCATGGAGGAATGTCAGAATGGATTTGATGAAAAAACCAAACAGAAACTCCATGAGCTTATGAAAGAACCGGAACAAAAAGAACAGGAACATCAAAAATATAAAGACAGGCTGGAACATTATCAGAAATTTTTTGAGAATGGGACTTATGAGAGAAGCTGGGAATCCGGAACAGAAGGAAATTACAATATGGTGGATGGCCAGGTAAATAATTTGAAAAGTGCAGAAGAGAAAAGGGTGGAAAGAAAGCCGGCACAGAGACCAGAACAATCTTCAAAAAAGAAACTAAAGAAAAAAGAGTCGGTGATCAAGAGATTACGGGAAAAACAGATTGCAATCGCTGTGAAATCTGGAAAACCGGTACCGAGATATTTGGAGCAGGAGATGGAAAGGAGGAGAGGATAGATGCTATGAAACTGTCAAAGTATGAAAAAGAAACGATTATCCTGACAAATGAAGAAGATCGATATTATAGTGTCTATACATTTAATCAGGGATTACAGAAACGACTAAAGAATTTTGCAGAGAGATATCCGGAATGCTGCTATCTAAGTAACTCAACAAAAGAAGGAAGTGAAACCTATATAATCCAAAAGGGACGGTTATCATTGAATTTAAGACCTCCTTATGCAAAGGAACGAATTCAGAAAGCATTAGAAACAATTCAAATAGCACGTGAAGAGAAGTCGGATAGTTCATAAGATACGATTTAAGCGAAAAATGCCTCATGACCATGAGGAAAAATGAAAGCAAAAGGTATTCTGTGATAAAGTATAAAGGCTTAGAAGAGAAAATGTCTCTTCTAGGCTTTTTTTAGTAAGAAAGTAGTTGGGGAATATGTTTTTGAAACGACAATAAATATAGTAAAATTTGCACCGGAAGGAATAAGGTACAGAGTCCCAATAAGACCTATTTAATCTTTATCTGCCTGAGACAAAAACTTATAATTTATTTGTAATATTTCTGTACGAAAAATAGTATGGTTATAGAGCTGTCTAAAAAAGCAATTAACATTAAAAATAAGAATATAATAAAGCGCAAGGACAGCAATTTGATACTGCTGTCCTTTTTTTATAAAATTGCAGTACACAGAAAAAAGCTGTAAAATGAAAAATATATTTGTCCTTGTAACAATTCTCGGACATTTGCCTGTTATACTATCTGCAAAAAGAAAAGGAAGTGACAATATGAAACAGATTTTAATTGTCGAAGACGATAATCTTTTGAATAAAACGCTTACTTATAATTTGGAATTGGACGGTTACACAATAACTTCTGTTCTGAATGCAAGGACAGCCGCTGAATCATTAAAAACAAACATTTTTGATTTGATATTGCTGGATATAAATTTACCAGACGGAAATGGTTATGACCTATGCCGTCTTATCAAGCCAGAGCATCCTGATACAGTAGTTATATTTCTAACTGCCAACGATCAGGAAAGCGATCAGATACGAGGATATGAAGCTGGTGCAGTGGATTATATCACGAAACCTTTTTCGATTAGTGCTTTGCAGCGAAAGATCAAAGCCATGTTCGCTATGTTGGAACATCACAAACCAGCTAAGGATATTTACGAGGATGGTAGCCTGTTTCTGGATTTTTCGGAACAATTTGCAAGTTTGAACGGGAAACCATTAGCGCTTTCTGCGATGGAATATAAAATGCTGAACCTATTTCTTAAAAATCCGAAGCAGGTACTTACCCGCCAACAACTTTTGGAAAGGCTGTGGGACATTGATGAAAAATATGTAGATGAACATACCCTTACTACTTCTATCAGCCGCATTCGCAGTAAGATTGAAGCGGATGGCGACACATATATCAAAACGGTTTACGGTATGGGTTATCAATGGACAGGAGGTGAAAAGAAATGAAACTGAATAACCTTTCTGCTAAGAAAATTTGTAGACTGATTAGTGCTGGCATGGTTTTCTCTATGCTGGTAATTACTGGTATTTTCGGCGGTATAATGCAGGATATACGAATTTTCATAGCGGGTGGAACATTGACACTCTGTGCATTTTTCTGGATTTGGCTATTGGTGCTGTTTTTTGGAAAACGCCTTTCTCATTTTACTTCTAATTTGTGCCGGACGCTGGACAACATGATTGATGGAAACGAGGAATTACAAAAGTCAAATGATAGTGAAACTCTTTTTGCCCGTATCAACCACCGCTTAATCCGGTTGTATGAGATTATGCAGAAAAACCGACACAAGGTAGACATGGAACGACAGGAGCTTCAAATGCTGATTTCTGATATTTCGCATCAAGTAAAAACGCCTGTCAGCAATTTGCAAATGGTAACGGACACACTTTTAACAAAGCCTGTTTCAGAAGAAGAACGGATGGACTTTTTACAAGGCATACGCAGTCAGACTGATAAACTGGATTTTCTGTTCCAAGCACTGGTTAAAACATCCCGGTTAGAAACCGGAGCAATACGATTAGAAAAGAAAGACAGCAGCTTATTCCATACGCTTGCACAAGCTATGAGCAGTATTGTATATGCCGCAGAGAAAAAAGAAATTGCTGTATTCGTGGATTGCCCGGAAAATTTGATAATCTCCCATGACAGCAAGTGGACAAGCGAAGCCCTTTTCAATCTGCTGGACAATGCAGTAAAATACACTCCGTCAGGTGGAAAGATTTCTGTATCAGTGGTTCAGTGGGAAATGTACGTAGAGGTCAAAGTGACCGACACCGGCAAGGGCATTTCAGAAAGCAATCAGGCTGCCATCTTTCGGCGCTTCTATCGTGAGGAAGAAGTACACGATCAACAGGGTGTGGGAATAGGTTTGTATTTGGCTCGTGAGATTGTAACAAGGCAAGGGGGCTATATCAAGGTCGTTTCAGAGCTGGGGCAAGGCTCAGAATTTTCTATTATGCTTCCTGTAAGGTAAGATATAACCACTTTTTTTGAAATGTCCGAGCGTTGTAACATTTCACCATGATTTTCGATAAAAATTTTTTCTATCTCGGACATTTGTGTAACATTTGTGGTTTACAATGGCTTTATCAACAGATAGAAAGCCTTGAAAGGAGCATTTGAATATGAGCATTTTACAAACAATCGACTTAAAGAAGTATTACGGCACAGAACCAAATATTACTCGTGCCCTTAATGGTGTAAATTTTACTGTGGAACAGGGAGAATTTGTTGCCGTAGTTGGAACTTCCGGCAGCGGTAAGTCAACATTGCTTCACATGATGGGAGGACTTGATACCCCCACTTCCGGCAGCGTGATTGTACGGGGAGAAGAACTTGCAAAAAAGAATGATGATGAATTGACAATTTTCCGCCGTCGTAACATCGGATTTATCTTTCAAAATTATAATCTGGTTCCGATTTTGAATGTATATGAAAATATCGTCCTGCCTGTGGAACTGGATGGCGATACCGTAGACCAGAAATTTATGGACGAAGTTGTGTATATGTTGGCTTTAGAAGATAAACTGGAAAATATGCCGAACAATCTTTCAGGCGGTCAACAGCAACGTGTAGCGATTGCACGAGCTTTAATTACGAAGCCTGCGATTATCCTTGCTGATGAACCGACCGGAAATCTTGATAGCAAGACCAGTGCAGATGTGTTAGGGCTTTTGAAGCGTACCAGCGGAGAATTTAATCAGACCATTGTAATGATTACTCACAACAACGAGATCGCTCAACTCGCAGACCGCATTGTACGGATTGAAGATGGTAAAATTGTTGGCTAAAGGAGGTGGGAATTATGAATTATCCTTTTGAAAATGATACCAGTGCAGTAATTAAAAAATTAGCACGAAAAAGTGTGCGTTTTGATAAGAAGAAAAACTTATTTTGCCTTTCGGCAATTATTGTAGCCGTTGCTATGATAATGATGTCGTTGCTCACAGTG
Source organism: Ruminococcus sp. 5_1_39BFAA (assembly GCF_964240875.1). Classification (NCBI taxonomy): domain Bacteria; kingdom Bacillati; phylum Bacillota; class Clostridia; order Eubacteriales; family Oscillospiraceae; genus Ruminococcus; species Ruminococcus sp. 5_1_39BFAA. Next base: position 123,066 of record NZ_CAXSVO010000002.1, read on the forward strand.
CAAAATATCATTTATCAGAATCAGAAAGAAATCGAAGGATTACATCAAGGGATTTTCTTTGACATTACGCAGGACAGTAAAGAAAAGCTGTTAGCAAACGAAGAAGTAAAAAGTGTAGGACTTTCCTGTAATATCAAAACAGTGAAAGAAAATTCTAAAGAACTGTCTCTGATTTATTATGATGATGACATGCTTAGTTTGATTCCTGCCTTTGACGGAAAATATCCAGAGAAAGCAAGTGAAATTGCTGTTACAGATGCCTTTTTTGCCAGTGAAAATAAATCTCCGGAAATCAACTCCATAGTTCAGTTGAATCTGGATGGCACTTTGAAGAATTATACTATTGTTGGTATTTACCATGATAAAACTTCTACCGCTTATCCTGTTTTTGTTTCACTTGAAAAATGCCGGGAATTACGTGGAAATGACCTGCTTAATGGATATGTTTGGCTTGAAAATGCAGATACCCTTATAAAAGACGAAGCAACAGAAATATTATCTCAAATTTCAGAGGAGACTGGACTGAATAATTGGACAGTCAGCAGTTACTATGATTATGTAAATACAACTTTGTCCTTCAGTAATTATGCGGTATATGTTGTAGTTGCTGTCATTTTGTTTTTAGCTGCCGCACTTGTAATTTACAGCATTTTCTATATTTCGGTTGGACAAAAAGTTGCTGAGTTCGGACAGCTTCGGACAATAGGGGCAAGTAAAAAGCAAATTTATAAAATAGTTCTTAAACAGGGTTATATGCTTGCAGTTCCGGGGATTTTAATTGGTAGTATCATGGGAACGATCATCAGCTATTGTCTGCAATCAAAAGGCTGGTCAGTATTTGCATTTATTGTTTCTCTATGTGGCGCATGCCTTTTTGGAATACTGCTTGTTTATATTAGTGTTCGTAAACCAGCAAAAAGTGCAGCGAATACTTCTCCAATTTCCGCCCTGAAAAATCCAGTGGGAATTGTAAATTACCGTACTCACAAAAGACATCGTATTACGCCCGTATATTTAGCGAAAATCAGCTTTTCCAGAAACAGAAAAAAATCTCTATTGACCATTTTATCATTGGGACTGTGCGGAGTTATATTTTTCCTTGCAGCAAGTTATCAGAGTTCTTTTAATGCCGAGAGTATGGCTCGTTATTGGGATATGAAGTACGGAGATTTCAAAATCAGCATTGATTTAGAGAACGAAAGTGAAAATTTGGATGCTCTCTTGCGGAAAGAATATTTTTCTGATTATGTAAAGCGTATTGGAGATATAGAGGGAGTTAGCAATATATTTACTTATGCTACCGTACCAGTTGATTTCTTAACAGACAATGATATTTCAGATAGCACCTTGCTGCTCGGCTATAATGAAAAGGATTTGGCGTCGCTAAATGCAGCGGTTTTGTCTGGAAATATTACTGATGATACAGAATTAGTTGTAAGTGACCCAGAACGTATTTATGATGTTTATCATTGGAAACCTCAAATTGGGGATACTGTGACCTTTAATTTCAAAAATCATAGTGGTAAAACAATAACAAAAGCATTCAAAATTGGTGCAATCACTTCCAGCAATGATGGAATGGGTGGCTATATTTTCAGAATGCCGGAAAATATGCTCAAAGAACTTGCAGGTTATGACTGTACATACGCAATCGAAATACAAGCAGAAGCTGAATATCAGGAAATAATCGAGCAGGAACTCGAATTATTTGTTTCTGACAATAGGGATGTTCGCTTACAAACCATTCAAGATTTTATTGTAGAACACCAATCAGACAATCGTGCAGGTTTTACATTAGCTTATGCGATTGCAGCCATCTTGTGGATATTTGCGGTCATCAATCAAATCAATCTTACTGTGACAAATCTTTTATCACAGAAACAGGAAATGGGAACACTAAAATCTATTGGTATGACGAATAAGCAGTTGGAGCAAGCATTTATGATGGAAGGTCTTTTTACTACTTTGATTGCATTGCTTATAACTGTTGTTGTTGGAATCCCCGGTGGATATGCAATCGGTATATTTTTGAAAAATGCAGGTATGTCTACGGGATTTGTATTTCCGGTCATTGCTTTTAGTCTGTTTGCTTTTGCTATGTTTATGTTTGAAAGTTTGATGACAATATTGCTTATTCATTCATGGAAGAAGCAATCTGTTATTGCAATAATGCGAAATTGACGATAGAAAGTTTTTCATATCTCGGTCAGCTCCACAATTACATTACTCTGCTGATACAGCCAGTCCGTAAATTCTTTCGGGCTGGCTGTTATGAATATGTAGAAATAGAATTTAAAGAAAATTTTGCAGAAATAAAAGCTTTTGACTGATGAAATGAAATTGCAAAATATCTACACGAGGGAAACAATCATCTTGTAATCGATAATATTACTACCGTTTTCCCATTTATAAAAGATCATCCATCCATCAATACCGGTTTGCATCCTATGGGAATTTATGGCAAAATATGGTTAGAGAATTATGAGTAACCCACCCCAAAGGTGGAAATAAGGAGGAAAATTCATGCGTACTTCAAAAGAAATGTTCTCTTTGTTCGAAACCATTGCAAATAACGATTCCCGGATCCGGGTAATGACACTGGAGGGAAGCCGTGTCAACCCCAATGTAACGCCAGATATCTGGCAGGATTACGACATCACATTTCTGGTAAATGATATCGACAGCTTCACCTGCTCCGATGAATGGCTGTCTGTGTTCGGAGACAGGATTTTTATGCAAAAACCGGAAGCAATGGACTTGTTTCCGGCAGATATGCCAGACGGATGGTTTTCTTATCTTATGTTGTTTTCTGACGGGATTAAGATTGACCTTACCTTAGTTCCATTAGAAACGAAAGATAAGTATTTTTCCCAAGATTCTCTCATTCGTGTATTGATTGACAAAGATGGGATTTGCCCATCCCTGCCTGCTCCCACAGACGAAGAATTCTGGGTACAAAAACCCAGCGAAACCTTTGTCAATGACTGCGCCAACGAATTTCTCTTTGTTTCCACCTATATAGCCAGAGGATTATTACGACAAGAATTACTCTTTGCCAACTGGCATTTTGAACAGATTCTCCGGGTAGAACTTCTCCGTATGCTGGGATATCTGGCAGGAAGCCGAAAAGGATTTCCCCTTAATACAGGAAAGCGAGATAAATGGCTTTTTCATTTTCTCACCGAAAAAGAATCCGAACAATTACTTACCTGTTATCGTCTGGATAGCATGGAAACCGCTTGGAACTCACTGTACACCGCCATGCAGTTATTTGAAACTGCAATGAAAGAAGTCTGCCATACTTTGGGATACACCTATCAGAATGATGTGGCAAAAATCAGAGATTATATTGAACTTCTCAAAAAGATGTAAGAGAGGGATTTCCACGGAATGCATTCCGTGGAAATCCCTCTCCCTTTTCATTGTTTACATAATCCCGAATAAATTGTTTGAAAATTTAACACAATTCAACCCACTATTCGTAAGCGCAAAATATTGCTACGCTGCCCATGAATCACGCTTGCACCAAAATGATAGATGCAAGCGTTTTGCTCTATGTTTAGTTTTGACAGTTCGCTTTCGCAGTCTCGCTCCATGGGGCAAGCTGTTCCAACTGTTCATCTGACATTTTAGCGTCTGGCCGCTGTGATAAGAGATATGTCAGATATTTGTAGGTATTCAGGTCATTCGCTTTTGCCATCTCAACCATTGTATACACAATAGCGCTAGAGGCAGCTCCCTTCGGACTGGCACTGAACAGCCAGTTTTTCCGGCCAACAGTGAATGGTCTGATTGCATTCTCGCTAAGATTATTGGATAAACTGCAATGACCGTCTTCCAGATAGGTCATCAGGGTGTCTTTCCGATTTTGGGCATAGTTCACCGCTTTCGCCAAACGGGTTCCCTTGTTTGGACGCTGTTGATCCAGCCAATTCCAGAATGCCTCCAGTATCGGCTTCTCCTTTTCAAGACGGAACTGTTTTCTCTGCTCCGCAGTATGATTTTTTGCTTTTGAGTACCGCTCACAATCAAACAGCTTGGAGCAGAATTGTACTCCCTGCACCGCCGGAAGGCTGTAATCATACTCTTTCCCTTTCGGTATGGCATCTGTGAAGTAACGTCTCACATGTGCCCAGCAAGAGCATCGTTTGATATCCGGCAGATTGTTATAACCCTGGTATCCATCAGTCTCCAGATATCCGCTGAACCCCTGTAGGAAAGATGCCGCATGGAACTTTGCCCTTGTCTCTGTGTAATGATAGAGCAGGATCGGCGGAAGCCCATCTTCTCCACTGCGGAAGAGCCACATCCAGGAATCTGTTTCAGGATTGCGCTCCGGCTCATTCAGTACCTGAACCCGAGTTTCATCTGCCATCAGATATTTACGCATCCGTAACTGGCGGTGAAAATAATCATAAACATGACAGAGGTAATTCTCGGCACAGTAAATGATCCAGTTAGCAAGCGTAGCCCGGCTTAATGGGACACCCAGCTGCTTCCATTCCGATTCCTGCCGGTTTAATGGCAGACCATTCTGGTACTTCTGGTGCATTGCCCATCCTACAACGGATTCCGATGCATAACTTTCTGGGATCAATGGTTCCTGGACAGGCGCTTTGACAAATGTCTGATCATCTGGGTGTTCCTCTGATGTAGGACGGATTTTGCGGACATTCAAAATAAAAAAGAATGTGGAGGTAACAGACAATGGCAAAATCATTATTTGAGGAACTGGGCGGCAAATACGAAAGGCAAGGGGATTATTTGATACCGTGCTTAACTGTACCCGCCGAAGAAGAACAGGCAATAGGCATCTGGGGGCAACGGCATTTAGATTATCTAAAACAGTACCGTAAAGTTACATACACCAATCTTCTTACAAGCGGCAGGCTAAACGCCTACCTTGCCGACATCAACAGACAGGCACAGGAACGCTTTGAAAGGCTCATAGAGGGTATGAAACAGGCACAGGGCATAACGGAACAGCTAAAGGCAGAAAACGCCTTAGAATGGACAGGATGCCTCAATAACATAAGGGCTTGTGCGAGGGAGATTGTGGAAAAGGAAATTATTTTTGCATAAACAGATGATTAGTGGCAGGGGGAAATCCTGCCGCTTTTTCTGCTTTAGTTTGTCAGCTTGACAAATAAAGGGTTAAGGAATATAATTAGATTCAGTATTATACAAGGAGTTAATAAATATGCGGCAAGGTATTCTTAAATAAACTGTCAATTTGATAGTGGGAACAAAAAGTAGCAGTCCCGTTTCACTTTTAATATGGGGCTTAGTTTTTTGTACCCAGTTTAAGAATACTTTTATCATGTAATTTTATATGCCCGAAAACATATAAGTGTTTTGGGGCTATTGGAGTTATTTACCCAGTGATAGGAGTATTTATCACTGGGTATTTTTATGCCCTTTTTTGGGTGTTGATAGGAGGAAAATCACATGAAAATAATTAACTTAGGCATTCTGGCTCACGTTGACGCAGGAAAGACAACATTAACGGAAAGTTTATTGTATACCAGTGGTGCAATTGCAGAACTAGGGAGCGTAGATGAAGGCACAACAAGGACAGATACAATGAATTTGGAGCGTCAAAGGGGAATCACTATCCAGACAGCAGTGACATCTTTTCAGTGGGAGGATGTAAAAGTCAACATTATAGATACGCCAGGCCATATGGATTTTTTGGCGGAAGTATACCGTTCTTTATCCGTATTAGACGGAGCAGTATTATTAGTTTCTGCAAAGGATGGCATACAGGCACAGACCCGTATACTGTTTCATGCACTACAGATAATGAAGATTCCGACAATTTTTTTCATCAATAAAATTGACCAAGAGGGGATTGATTTGCCAATGGTATATCGGGAAATGAAAGCAAAGCTTTCTTCGGAAATTATAGTGAAGCAAAAGGTTGGGCAGCATCCCCATATAAATGTAACGGACAATGACGATATGGAACAGTGGGATGCGGTAATTATGGGAAACGATGAACTATTAGAGAAATATATGTCAGGGAAACCGTTTAAAATGTCAGAACTGGAACAGGAAGAAAACAGGAGATTCCAAAACGGAACGTTATTTCCCGTTTATCACGGAAGCGCTAAAAACAATCTGGGGATTCGGCAGCTTATAGAAGTAATTGCCAGTAAATTTTATTCATCAACGCCTGAAGGTCAATCTGAACTATGCGGGCAGGTTTTTAAGATTGAATATTCAGAGAAAAGGCGGCGTTTTGTTTATGTGCGTATATATAGCGGAACATTGCATTTGAGGGATGTTATTAGAATATCTGAAAAAGAGAAAATAAAAATCACAGAGATGTATGTTCCGACAAACGGTGAATTATATTCATCCGATACAGCCTGCTCTGGTGATATTGTAATTTTACCAAATGATGTTTTGCAGCTAAACAGTATTTTGGGGAACGAAATACTGTTGCCGCAGAGAAAATTTATTGAAAATCCTCTCCCTATGCTCCAAACAACGATTGCAGTAAAGAAATCTGAACAGCGGGAAATATTGCTTGGGGCACTTACAGAAATTTCAGATGGCGACCCTCTTTTAAAATATTATGTGGATACTACAACGCATGAGATTATACTTTCTTTTTTGGGGAATGTGCAGATGGAAGTCATTTGTGCCATCCTTGAGGAAAAATATCATGTGGAGGCAGAAATAAAAGAGCCTACTGTTATATATATGGAAAGACCGCTTAGAAAAGCAGAATATACCATCCACATAGAAGTCCCGCCAAATCCTTTCTGGGCTTCTGTCGGGTTGTCCATAGAGCCGCTCCCTATTGGAAGCGGAGTGCAGTATGAAAGCAGAGTTTCACTTGGATATTTAAATCAATCGTTCCAAAATGCGGTTATGGAGGGGGTTCTTTATGGCTGCGAGCAGGGGCTGTATGGATGGAAAGTGACAGACTGTAAAATCTGTTTTGAATATGGATTGTATTATAGTCCTGTAAGTACCCCCGCAGACTTTCGGCTGCTTTCCCCTATCGTATTGGAGCAGGCTTTAAAAAAAGCAGGGACAGAACTATTAGAGCCATATCTCCACTTTGAAATTTATGCACCGCAGGAATATCTCTCACGGGCGTATCATGATGCTCCAAGGTATTGTGCAGATATTGTAAGTACTCAGATAAAGAATGACGAGGTCATTCTGAAAGGAGAAATCCCTGCTAGATGTATTCAAGAATACAGGAACGATTTAACTTATTTCACAAATGGGCAGGGAGTCTGCTTGACAGAGTTAAAAGGATACCAGCCAGCTATTGGTAAATTTATTTGCCAACCCCGCCGCCCGAATAGCCGTATAGATAAGGTTCGGCATATGTTCCACAAGTTAGCTTAACAGCTTGCAAAAGTCATATAAAATGAGATTTGAAAGGATTAGAGACTAATTATGATGAAATGCGAATGGATATTGTGTCCTGTTTGTGGGAGCAAAACCCGTAATAAAATTAGGAAGGACACTGTTTTGGAGAATTATCCCCTTTATTGTCCAAAATGCAGACAAGAAAGATTGATTAAAGTTGACAACTTGAAGATAACTGTCATCAAAGAGCCAGACGCTTAAGACGCAGAGCCGATGAAATTGTGGAACAATTCACGAATCATCGGCTCTTTTTGTTTCGTATTTGAAAGAACAAACTCACCAAATAAAAAAAACGATATTCGGGTGGGTTATTTTGTTATACCCTAAATTACCCTCTGAATTTGTTTTTAAATTTGGAGGGATTTTTTTATGTCCTTTTTTCGGGCAGTTATCTATCTGCTCATACGAAGCAAAATTTATCAATACATAGCATATCAGAGAACGGCAGGAAACCAGTTAAAAAAATTTCTGCCAGTGCAACGGTACTTCTCACCTTGAAAGTAGAAGTACAATCTCCATACAATAGAATTACTATTTCCTATAACCGTAAAGGTCACAGAGCCTTTGCGGTTTTTCTTTGTTTGCGCGCCATGGGCGCGCTCTAACGGGTGTAAGTCCCGAACATGCCCAGGTAGTGGGAAATGTATAGCCGAACAGCAAGGGTGTCTACTGTGAGGTGGAATCTGAAGGAAGCTGTAAGCGAATCTCTGGTCCGACGGACAGAAATCGCATATAAGGCTAGGCTTCGAGTGATAAGCTGGCAAAGAACAGCGAAGTCTAATAACTACCACGTTTGTAGAAGCAGAGTAAATGCGGCGGATATATGGAGAGAAAGAGCGTGCACCTTAAGCGTGGAGGTCTCACAGAGGTTTCATTAGCCTAGTAACAACGAACTGTGAGAAGTCAGCCGAGCCCATAGTAGTGAAGAAGTCTCTGTAATGGGGATGGAGCGAAGGGGCGAACAATCAATCAGTTTGAGTATGTCTCGTATTGCAGAAATGACAACATCTGCCGTAACCAATCGGGGAAAAGGTGGTCAAATCAAGCGAGACGGAAAGGAAAGAACGCATGGACACAAGTAGTCTAATGGAGCAGATATTGTCTAGTGATAACCTCAACAGAGCATATCTGCAAGTCGTACGAAATAAAGGTGCAGAGGGAGTGGACGGAATGAAGTACACAGAACTCAAAGAATACCTTGTAAAGAACGGCGAAATCATCAAGGAACAGTTGAGGATGAGAAAATATAAACCTCAGCCAGTACGAAGAGTGGAGATACCAAAGCCTGATGGCGGTGTCAGAAACCTAGGAGTACCAACAGTAACAGACAGATTCATACAACAAGCCATTGCACAGGTTTTAACACCAATCTATGAGGAACAGTTCCATGACCATAGTTATGGATTCAGACCTAACAGATGTGCTCAGCAAGCAATTCTAACAGCACTCGACATGATGAATGAGGGTAATGACTGGATTGTAGATATCGACTTGGAAAAGTTCTTTGACACAGTAAACCATGATAAGCTCATGACTATCATAGGTAGAACTATCAAAGATGGAGATGTTATCTCTATCGTGAGAAAATACCTTGTCAGCGGAATCATGATTGATGATGAATATGAGGATTCCATTGTGGGGACACCACAAGGAGGAAATCTTTCGCCATTATTGGCAAACATTATGCTGAATGAACTTGATAAGGAAATGGAAAAGCGTGGGCTTAACTTTGTACGATATGCGGATGACTGTATTATTATGGTCGGAAGCGAAATGTCTGCCAACAGAGTCATGAGAAATATTTCACGATTCATTGAAGAGAAGCTAGGGCTCAAAGTCAACATGACCAAGAGCAAGGTAGATAGACCACAAGGGCTTAAATACCTTGGATTTGGTTTCTACTTTGATTCGAGAGCGCATCAGTTTAAGGCAAAACCACACGCAAAATCAGTAGCGAAATTCAAGAAAAGAATGAAAGAATTCACCTCTCGTAGCTGGGGAGTTAGCAACAGCTATAAGGTGGAGAAACTCAATCAGCTTATAAGAGGGTGGATTAACTACTTTAAGATAGGCAGTATGAAAACTCTCTGCAAAGAACTAGATGCAAGAATTCGTTATAGGTTGCGTATGTGTAGCTGGAAGCAATGGAAAACTCCGCAAAATCGAATAAAGAATTTGATGAAACTTGGAGTTGATAAGGATATAGCTTGGATTACGGCATATACAGGTAGTCGAATCGCTTATGTGTGTCAGCGAAGAGTTATGAATTTTGCAATAAACAAAGAAAGACTAACCCAATTTGGATTAGTCTCAATGATAGATTACTACACCAAGAGGTGTGTTACTTGTTAAGTTGATTGAACCGCCGTATACGGAACCGTACGTACGGTGGTGTGAGAGGTCGGGAAAATTTATTTAATTTTCCCTCCTACTCGATTGTCGATTTTTGTTGGAAAGTGCCGTAGGGCTGTTTCTGATATGCGGTGTCGTTCTCCGCCTCTCCATCTGGATTTTTTACATTTCAAAAATTCAGATGGGAGGTATTTATGGTGAAATATGCACCAAGAAAGGTATATATCAGAGAAAGTGGCGGCTATGTGGAATTATCCTACACGGAGTTCTGCCGTTGCAGGGAATCCGACCAGACCTATATGGACAAGCTGTTTATCCCCATTCAAGGCTGTCTGCTTGAAGTCGTGAGGGAGCAATACACAGACTTCTACCGTGACAAGGAACGGTGGCGTTATCTGCAAAAATTAGATACAAAGAATAGACTGCTATCTCTCGACGGATTTACGGACAGCGAGGGGAATCCTCTGGACTTTATCACTGATGAAGCGGTGGACATTGCAGAAACCGTTGTCAATGCGGTCATGGTGGACAGGCTGAAAGCCGCCCTGCCTTTGCTGTCGGATAGTGAACAGGAGCTGATACAGGCAATCTAATATGGATTATGTTTTAAAGCGTTTGTCAAATAATGATAATGAAATTGAAGATGTATATAAAGATGGGTCAGAATATATTATAAAAATCAGAATTTGGAATGGAACTGTATGTTATTTAAAAACAATTCAATGTAAATCAATAATGTATAACGATGAATTAGTTAACGAATTTGGTGATGTTATCTTTGATAATGGTTCCTATAAATTTATGACAATTGATAATGAAGAAGTTATTTTGGAAATTATATCTGATGAGATTTTAGAAGTTGATAGTTAAATTCCAGTTTACATAACTGCTAGACTACTCACAATTAAATATTCATAGTCATATTAAGCAGGAAATCTAATGATCTCCTGCTTTTTGCACTAGAGTTTTATGTAAAAAATTATAATTCTGCAGAAAGTTCATGCATCCAGAAGGACGCAGCATCATATTCTCTTGGTTCAGATAATACTGGAACGGTGAGGATATCAATTGGTACGCAAAGTATTTTAGCCATTTTAGCAAGGATTTCATCACGAGGCTTTCTTGCATCCGCTTCGTATTGTGCAATTCTGACATCCGCAGAATCTTCCGAAAAGCCAAGTGCGATACCGAGTTCTTTTTGTGTGAGATGATTTTTCTGTCTTAAGTGTTTTAATTTTCTTCCAAATGTAATCATAGTAGTAATTCCTTTCTGTAAGTTATTTTGAGTGTGTGAGGTGTCGAATCATAAATTATTCGGCACCTCTGATTTTATGATCTTTATTTTCCGGTACTTCCAAAAGCCCCGGTGTCTCTTGCTTCTCCGAGATCCAGAACAAAGTCGGCGATTAGAACAGGCGTGATAACTAGTTGCCCTACGCGGGTATCTTTGCAGAGTATTTGGGATTCTGAACTAACATTGCTGATGATGGCATGAATTTCTCCACGATATCCGGAATCAATAGGCGGAAGTTCGCAGACCAATCCTTTTGCGGCCATGCTGCTTCTTGGAAAAACATAACCAGCATACCCATCTGGAATCATGAGACCAAATCCTAATGGGATTCTTGCAATCTCTCCCGGTTTTAATGTGTAGTCATAAGGCATATACACATCGGCCCCGGCATCGTTTTCATGAGGGCGGAAGGGATAATGATCTTTCTCTAACCCAAAGTCGATCAATTTAATCTTCATAAACAGCTTCCCTCCCTTCTACGAGCAGAGGATAATCTGCTCTCATTATTTCTAATGGAGACCAGTCTCTTGCGATGGGAATTCCACAGGACATAGAACCTTCTTCACAACATCCCCTCTGACAAAAAGGACCGGTCAGCTTCGGCGAAAATAACACCGGATCGAATTCATATAGTTTCTGCCAGATGTCCAACATTACAATTCTTGTTTCGTCGGTATTTCTTCTGCAGATACGCTGACTGATCATATGTTTCCACTCATAAGGTGTAGCACAGATGATCAGAATATTCCTTAAAGCATGGGAGAGGGCATAGCCGGCAGAATCATGATGAAATCCCAAAGAACACAATTCCTGATAACATCTGAGATCCGATAAGCAGCTTTGCAGATAGAGATCAATGTATCTCTGTTCGGAAAAAAGGATTTCATATGGGATCACAAATGCAGCTTTTTCTGAATAGTTGCTATATTGCAGAGATGCACTCATGAATTTTACTTCGTTTTGATGACGAGTGATCTGTGCAAGAAAACGTCTGCTTGCACCTACAATCGCAACGGTGATCACCGTAAATTTCTGTACGGTTGGATGGGGAAGACTGGCAATCCGGTCTACAGTTTTATCCGTAAAAGATTTCTGATAAAGAGCCATAAGATCATCCATGTTTTGAATGGAATGCCCCTGTTGGGTAAGCCTTGCTGCGAATACCATGTTCTGAGCTGCTTCTTGAATGGTATAACTATTTAAAATCTTTGTCTCAATGTGATCCATAGGCTTGTTCCTCCTTTATCAATGCTTTCAGCAGAATGAGATAGTTGATGCAGTCTGTGATCTTCTCATCCCATTGTTCTAAGTCAAATTGGAGCAGAGAAGAGTAACACATGTCATAGAGAGATACGACATGCTTCGACATCATTCCGGCCAGAGCAGCCTTAGGTGTGCATCCCTGTAATGAGGCAGCAATTTTAAATGCACTCAGGCGATCAATGCGGTCTCCGGTGTATTCTTTCTTCTTATGTGCTAGGACATCGGCACATTTTCGATATTGTTGTTCAAGGACAACATTAAATTCATTTTGTGTCATATTGTAATTCCTCCTTCGTAAAATGATTTATAATTCGGGTTCCCGTGTCTTTTGTTTTTTGGGAACCTGGTTGTGGAGAATTGCTTCCACATTTTTGTCTACGGTTCTTAAATCTTGTGTCAGATCCTTTAGAGATCGGATGGATGATTTCTGCTGGTCGATCTGTTCCTGCAAGCTGGCTTTTTGTTCCTTCAATGTTTTGATAGGAAGCATCTTTCCATCTGGATAAAAAGATTTCAGCCAGTCACGGGCTTCTTCATATGCTTGAATTTCAGCGGTGTGTTCCTTTCGAAATCTGCCTTTGTTTTTCGCTTTTAAAAATTCGGTATAGATTGCTTTCTGTGCGAAATATTGTCCGGTGTAATGGATCTGCCGGTTGATGCTTTTCAAATCTGCATTCATTTCCATAAGCTGATTTGTTGCCTGATCTAACTGTTTTTGAGATTCGGAAAAGGCATTTTTTAATTCGGTTTGGGTATTGTATCCATGTTCTTGCACATAGATAATAGTATTTGCCATTTCCTGAAGATTGGATATTTTTACCCGATGAGCATATCCGGGACTTTGCATTGCTTTCACATTTTTCTGAAGATCTACTACCAACCGCAAATGCGATCTGACATAAAGAATGGTTATCGGATCTTTTCGTAAGAAGAGCTGTTCTAAATGTTCTTTGCCGTATTGAGTTCCCAAAGCCTTCTCTGTAATCCGTTTGTCCCGATTCGGATGGAGATAACGATATCTTCCTCTTTCTTCAGTGACGGAAATCTGATATTTTTCCAAAAGCAGAGATTGGAATTCCTGAAAGTTTTTAGAATGCGAGCTGCATTCTTCGATGGCATTCCTGAGTTCTTGCTTCTGTGTCTGAAATGTAGTGGCAGTTGGTTTCAACCCATCTGCAATGATTTTTTTGTTTGTCTCTTCTAATTTTTTCTGCCCGGATTTTTGAGCCATATATTCAGCCTGTGTGATTTTTGTTTCAGCCGGAGAGAGAAGATCAATCTGATGAAGTCCCTCTTGGATGCACATATCCATAATTTCCTTTTTGAAATAATTCAGGAATTTATTTGTGGATCGGTGCTTGTATCCGGCAATTTCTTCATGGGGCTTATCCATGTAACTCTGCCTTCTGACAGCTTCCTTACGGACGCTGTTGATCACAATATGCGTATGGATATTGCCGGAACCATTGTGACCATCGGTATGTGTCACGATAAGAGCCTGATATCCGGGAAATATTTTCTTTGCAAGTTCTAAAGATAGAGCCTGTGCTTTTTCTCCGGTCAGCCCACATCCTGATTTATCATCTGGATCAAAACTGATGATATAGTGATGACTTTTGATTTCAGATCTGCTTCGGTTCTTTTTAAAATGTTCATTACATTCATAGCATTCAACATCAAAAGTATCGGGATCACAGTTGAGACCATCCATGTAGAATTCATCTCTTCGCAGTGGCCGATTAAATTCATCGAGAATCATTTTTCCGGTTGATTCATCATGCTGGAAGATGAGATAATTCAGAGCATCTGAATAGTTTGCATTCCGACTTTTAATATGTTTCACTATTGCCACGATAATCACCTATCATTTTTAGCAACTCCTTTTTTAACCTATAGAGGTCGTAAAGGCATTGCTGGATTTCGTTTGTTATAGATTTAGAGTACGCTCCTCCTGTATTGAAATATTTTGCGATCTGATTAAGATTAGAGCCGATTTTTCCATACTCTGCTAAGAGCATTTTTATTGTTTGGCTATCAATGACAACTTCATAGTGTATAGCCATTTTGTGATCTAAAATCAGGTTTCTCAGATAATCAGAACGGGATAATTTCACCTGAGAAGCGGCATGATTGACTAACTCTAATTCAATGTCACTCAATCTTAAACAAATGATATTAGAGTGTTTCATTTCATTTCTTTTTTTCTTTGGTGCCATGTTCCTCCTCCCTTAATTGAGTGCTTCCAACTTTATGGCACTCCACTAGAAATATCAGCTGTCCCTTCTGATACTTCTGGTGCTGCGCACACATTTTATGTGGAAGCCAATCTGACATTTTGTGAATGTCAGTAACGAGGGTATGGGGAGCGTAATCCACATCAAGATAAAACTCAGAGTAATCGGAAAGCCAAAATGGCGATACCGTATTACTGGGTGGATCTTGCTCTTGAAAGATTAACCCTCTCATATAACGAAATGCTCAGAGGGCAAAATACAGGGTGAGATAGAAAAAAAGTTAAAAAATATCATTAAAAAATTGGTGGAGGATCATTTTTATTAGGATGCTTGACACATTTTTTTGGGGGATATATCATTAAAATTAAAGAATTTTGTAAAATGAGAAAAGATAATCTTTAGTTGTTTGCACCTTAAGGAGTGATGTTATACATGGTGATTAAAAATAATAAATTGGTTATGGTCTTAGAAGACGATAGAGATTTAGCAGAGGGAATAGAATTATCTTTACAAAGTGATCAACTGAATTTTGTGATATGTGAAACAATAGCAGAAGCAAGAAAAGCCCTTGAGCATTATTCTTTTGATTTGCTTATATTTGACATCAATCTTCCAGACGGTAATGGACTGGAATTCTGTCGGGAATTAAAACGGAAAATACAAATTCCGATTGCTTTACTAACTGCAAAAGGCATGGAAATGGATATAGTTAAAGGTTTAGAAAGCGGTGCTGATGATTATATTACGAAACCGTTTAGTTTAATGGTTCTTCGAGCCAGAATTAGAATGTTACTTAGGAGAAATACAGCGACAAGTGAACAAGAATATAAAAATTCTGTGTTTCTTTTTCGCTTTGAAACAATGGAATTTTATAAAAATGGGGTACAGATAGAATTGAGTAAAACAGAACAGCGAATTTTGTATTTACTAATTTCAAATCCAAATAGAATTTTAACAAGGGAACGATTGCTTGAATGGGTATGGCCAGAGGGAACAGAGTATGTTGAAGATAATGCTCTTTCAGTTGGAATACGACGATTAAGGGATAAACTTGAAGATGATTCTTCTAATCCGACTTATATAAAAACTGTTTACGGAAAAGGCTATGTGTGGGAGAGTGTATAAATGGATATTCACATTCTTGTATTTATTGGTATCGTAGGTCTGAATATCATTGTTTTAGGCTTGGTAATTTACTGGTATAGAAATAAGATGTTATCTCAGTATAATAACTTTTTGAATAAAGCCGATGAAATACTCGGCGGAAAACAAATTGATATGATATATGATGAGTCCTTAGATTCGGCTATTTCTGAAAGACTAAACCGTATTGTTGAAATTTCAAATATGCAAAAAGAAGTTGCTGAGCAGGAACGAAATACTATAAAATCATTACTTTCCAACATCAGTCATCAGATACGAACTCCCCTTGCAAATATTACTTTATATGCAGGTTTGTTAAAAGAGGAATTAGATGAATCAACATCATTTCGATTGGCAGATAAAATTGAAAAAAACGCTGAAAAATTAGAATTCTTTATGAAAGAATTGATGAAATCTTCGTATGCAGAACAGGAAATTATTTCTGTCAATCCTAAAATAATCGAATTAGACAAGATCATTAAAAAAAGTTGTCAATCGATAGAATTGGACGCAATGAAGAAAAGCATTCGTATTCGTTCTGAAAACAATGATTATAAAGTATTTGCTGATCCGAAATGGACAGAGGAAGTTTTTACAAATATTATTGAAAACGCAATAAAATATTCACCAAATAATACTGAAATAACGATTAAGTCTATTTTATATGAATCATTTGTATGTGTAAGAATTATAGATAATGGTATAGGCATACCAGAGCAAGAGCAAGGAAAAGTATTTCAAAGATTTTATAGAGGAACAAATGTAACAGATAAGCAGGGATTTGGAATTGGGTTATATTTGTCTAGAGAAGTTTTAAGAAAACAACAAGGATATATAAAAATAAAATCCAAATTGAATAAAGGAACTACCGTTGAAGTTTTCTTATCCCGTAGTGATCTTTAAGCAAGACTTTTTTCTCAATCTTTAATTGTGTCAAAGTTGTCACTTTTGAGAAAGATTTGAGAAAGAAGTCTTTGTTATTATTAGTTCAAACAGAGAGAAAGGAAGATGAAGTATGAATATTTTATCAGTTAGAAACTTAAAAAAATATTATAATACGGGAGAGAATACTGTAAAAGCATTGGACGGTATAGATTTAGATATTTGTAAAGGGGAATTTTTAGCTGTTGTTGGAACTTCTGGAAGTGGAAAATCTACTTTACTACATATGCTTGGTGGCTTGGATAATCCAACTTCTGGAGAAGTTATTATTGACGGAAGAAATATATCGGGATTATCTCGTGATGAACTAACTGTTTATCGAAGAAGAAAAATAGGTTTTGTATTTCAAAACTATAATCTTTTGCCGCTTATGAATGTATATGAAAATATTGTGCTTCCTATCAAGCTGGACGGTATAAAACCAGATGATGATTATATTGAAGAAATTCTTAAATTATTAAAATTAGAAGATAAAAAATATTTTATGCCAAATCAGTTATCTGGCGGACAACAACAGCGTGTAGCGTTAGCAAGAGCTTTGGCAATTAAACCTGCTATTATCCTTGCTGATGAACCAACAGGAAATCTTGATAGCCGAACAAGTCAAGATGTTTTAGGCTTGATAAAAATTTCAAGCCAAAATCTGGCTCAAACGATTGTAATGATTACACACAATGAAGAGATTGCTCAAATGGCAGATAGAATTATCCGCATAGAAGATGGGAAAATTGTGAAAGGCGGTGAGTAAAAATGCTCAAAGTCAATAACAAAAAGGTAATTCAAGACCTTGCAAAAACAACATATAAGGCAAATAAAAAAAGAAATTTATTAACTATAGTAGCTATTTTTTTGACAACATTTTTACTTTGCACCGTAATATCTATTGGATTAAGTTATTGGGATACAGTTTCTTTAAGACAACAAAGAATACAGGGGATAGATTATGATATTGAGCTGACAGAACCGAGAGACGATCAAGTATCTACCATACGAAAAATGGATAATGTGAAATATGCAGGGCTTAACGTGAAATGTGGAATTGTATCAAAATATCAGGATAAAGAATTGGACAAGTTAAAATTGTATTGGTTAGATGATACTTGCTGGAAACAACAGACAATTCCAGCGTTGGATTATTATAAAGGCAGTTATCCAACTAAGGAAAATGAAATTATGCTTTCACAAAGTGCGTTACGTTCTATAGGAATCAAAAAACCTAAAGTGGGTATGGAATTGCCTTTCATATATCAAACTTTAGCAGAAAATAGCGAGAATAACGATACAGCAAAAACATTTATTTTAAGCGGTTGGTTTTTGGATTATACAGGCGTAGATAAGGGGTATGTTTCAGATAAATTTTATCAATCAACTGGAGTTTTGCAGACTGATTTGACGCAAGGAACATTAAAAATCTCATTAAAAAATCCTCTATATTCCGAAAAGGATATTATAGAAATGCAAAATCAAATCAACTTATCTGGAAATCAAATTATTGAAGCTGATTATGATACAATTTCTAACTTTATCAAGACTATGATGGGGTTATTGATATTATTAGTTTTAGTTTTCATGAGTGGATATTTGTTTATTTATAATACATTGTATATTTCTGTAAATCGAGATATACGGTATTTTGGACAGCTTAAAACAATTGGGACAACATCTGTTCAGATTAGAAAAATGATATATAAGCAAATGTTGTGGAATGCAATGATAGGAATACCATTAGGGCTGGTTTGTTCGTCAATCGTTGGAAAAATTATTATTCCTCAACTATTACACTCTTTAAATCCAACGATTGCAATAAGTGAGGTTGGTACTATTTCTCTTGGGGTATTTATAATTGCTACTATTTTTTCGCTTACAACAACAATGATTAGTAGTCAAAATCCAGTGAAAATTGCTATGGATTGTTCTCCTATTGAAGCAATGAAGTATATAGGAGCAACGCCTGTAAAAATAAAAAACAAAAAAAGAACAGGCGGAGATATTCTCTCTATGGTAAAAATGAATCTGTTTAGAGATAAGAAACAATTCAGTATCATCATGTGTTCTTTGAGTTTAGCAGTATTGCTTTTCTTGATTATCAATGTTGTGATTTATGCTAATAATGCAAAAAATATTTTGAACCATGCTTATGATTACGATATAAGACTTTTAAATCAGACATTACTTTCTGATAACGAGGAGCAGGTTTTTGATTCTGATTTTATTGAGCAAATAAAATCCATAGATGGAGTAAAAGACGTACGAGTTTTAAAATCAGCAACAGCAGTTGTTCCATATCAAGAAAATGTCTATGGAGAATACTACAAAGAAGTGTATGATTCCAGATATTCTCCAGGAAACTATGAAAAAGATATAGAGCAATATAAAAAACAGCCAGATCACTATTCTTTTACTTGCAGAGTTGTGGGAATTGATGAAGTGGAATTTGAAAAAATAAATAATACTTTGCAGAATCCATTGGATAAAGAGAAATTTAAAAATGGCGAGATTGCTTTTGTTTCTAAAACTTTTACACAAGGTGATAATGGAATTACAGGAAAAAAAGTTGAATTTTCAATCCCAACTGCTCTGAATCCAGATAAAAAAGAAATTATTGAATTAGGAGCAATTATAGATGATTACCCTGCTTACTATTCTGCTGGCTATACGCCCGATTTGATTGTAAGTAATGACTTCTTCGATAAAATTATGGGACAACCGTTAATAGAAATGATAAAGATTGATTATGATGAACCTTTTTCTAAAAATGTAGAATCATCTATTAAAAAACTTGTAGCGAACAATAAACTTATTTCTGCTGAATCGAAATTAGATAGTTATTCGGAAATGAAAAATTCGGAAAATCAAATGACTGTATTAGGCGGAAGTTTAGGAATCATCATTATGTTACTTGCTATTTCAAATTATTTAAATATGATGTCTGAAAGCATACAAAATCGTTCGAAAGAATTTGCTATCTTAGAAAGTATCGGCATGACAAGAAAACAGATTAAAAAAATGATAGTGTTTGAAAGCTTGGGATATTCGATTTTGTCTATTGTTATTGCATTGATAATTGGCTTACCTGCAAGTTATTTGGTGTTTACAAACTTTAATATATATAGGATTCCATATAGTTTCCCAGTAATCAAGACGTTATTTTTATTTCTTATAATTATCATAGTTTGCGTAGTAACATCACTATTCGTTTTTTCGAAATCAAAAAGTGAAACAATTATTGAATTGTTACGGAAAGATGAGTCTTAAAACATATATTATGCTTGCTGCATGCAAAGTGGATCAGCAGTTTAGTATAGAAATGGATCTAGTGTAGGATTGTTTAAAGGGAATCTATAGGAATGGATTATGAAACAAAATGTGAAAAATAAAATAATTCGATGCGAACAGTGGTGATTTAACATGATAGTTGCTGAAGAAGACACTTCGGCAACTATTTTTTTAAACTTTTTTTCATAATCACCCTGTAAAATTCATTGATTTCCTTTCGTTATATGAGAAGACAAATTTGTTTTCTTCTTATTTATAAATGGAAAGGAGTTTTGTGAAATGGGTTTTGCAAGAAAAGATGTGGAAGCTACTAAGAAAATGGAAAAGAAGTTCGTGAGATATCCAGAAGGTGCGGAGAAATATAGTTTAGGATTGACAAAATTTCAGGCATTAGCAAAAGAGGCGAAAGCAGTCTATAAAATTGATAAAGTAGCTTTAGTTAATTGTGAGATATTTGAAAAATATTTGGAAACATTCCGAGAGTATTAAAATTTTAAGAGAGAAAATAAGGGAGAAGAACTTCTATATTTTTCTGCATTTTTAATTGACTTTGTGTCATACAGAAAGTATAATGTTGGTATAGGAGGTATAAGAGCTGAAATGAAAAAGATGGGAAGACCAAAATCAGACAATGCAAAGAAGAAAGTATTAAGCATTCGTGTTCCTGATCAGCTATATTCCCAGATGCTTGCATACGCCCAACAACATAAAATGACTACAACGGACATTGTCCTAAAAGGGGTAGAGATACTTTTATCCGAGCAGAAAGAATAGTAAGTGCTTCTCTTTAAGAGGAGGAAACTATTATGGCGAAAGTCAGAAAAGATTTGCGAGGAAGATCTTTACGCAAAGGAGAAGTACAAAGATCATCAGATAAAAGATACATGTACACCTATACAGATCCGATGGGCAGACGTAAATTTATATATGCTAACGATCTGGCAGAACTAAGAGAGAAAGAAGCTAAACTGATGAAGGATCAGTTGGACGGATTGGACCTCTATGTTGCTGGCAGGGCAAGTGTGAATGATACGTTTGATCGGTATATGTCCACGAAGTATAATTTGCGTGAATCTACGAGAAGTTCATATTTCTATACGTACGATCATTACGTACGTGATACCTTTGGAAATAAGCGGATTGCAGAAATAAAGTATTCTGATGTATTGCAGTTTTATTATTATCTTCTTAATGAAGTGAAAATTTCATTGGGAACTTTAGATACTGTTCATTGCTTGCTTCATCCAACATTTCAGTTGGCAGTACGGGATGAGATTATACGAAATAATCCTACGGATGGAGTAATGAAAGAAATCAGCAGAGAATCCGGAAAGAACAGAGGAATCAGACATGCATTGACCGTAGAGCAGCAAAGAGCATTCATGGAATACATTGCGAACCATCCGATATATTATCATTGGTGGCCTATGTTTACGGTGTTGCTTGGAACAGGGTGCAGAATTGGAGAAGCATTAGGGCTTCGATGGCAAGATTTAGATTATGACAGAAGAACAATCAGTATAAATCATAGTTTGAGCTATTATCAAAAACCAGAGAGCAACAAAAGTGTGTTGAGAATATCCAAACCAAAAACAGAAGCTGGAATACGTACAATTCCAATGCTGGACGTTGTAAAAGATGCTTTCGAAATGCTTTATGAAGAACAACTGGAAAATGGTTTTAATGAAACAGAAATTGATGGAATGTCAGGATTTATTTTTTGTAATCGTTTTGGAACAGTTCCAAATCCACAAACAGTCAATCATACGATTAAGCGTATAGCAAACAGTTATAATGCAGACGAAGTGGTGCGAGCTAAGAAAGAACGGAGAGATCCTATTATATTACCCAATTTTTCTTGTCATCATCTGAGACATACTTTTTGTACACGACTTTGTGAAAATGAAACAAATTTAAAAGTTATTCAATCCATTATGGGACATAGAAACATTGAAACAACAATGGATATTTATGCGGAAGCAACAGAGGAAAAGAAACAAGAGTCATTCGAGAATTTAGCAACAAAATTAGATGTTTTTTGAGAAGTGCTTAGTAGAACGGATGACAACAATTTGTTTGATTTACAACAAATTGACAACAAAAAGAACTTAATAATGAAGAATAGTGAAGAATATATAAGGTTTATAAATTTGGACAATATAGTATAATAACGCATCCCGAAGAATCATGAAGAAAACGTGAAATCTTTCCCGACGATGAAGAGCTTAGACAAATAATTTGGTGATGCCTGAACAGAAAATCCAGGAAAATCAAGGGATTTGAAGAGCTTTGCCATTTGCCGATAGTCTGTTAGTGACGATTCGGTGACAATTTAGTGACAATCAGAACAAGATTTATGCAGTGTTCTGCAGAAATTTGTGAAAAGAGAGAAAGATTTAAGCGGATGTCCGTTGTCTTTCTCTCTTTTTTATTCCGAGGAATGTATGGGGGGAGCACCGGCCGATTTACAAAAAAGGATAAGAAGATACTTTCAAGTAAGTTTGTAATTGATGTGAGGCAAGGATTTGGGTATAATATAGTTAAGAGATGTGATTTGACTTGAAAGAAATTGCTGCTTAACGGAGAGGATGTGATTGCATGACAGAGGAAAAGATTCAGGAAGTAGTAAAGCTGTTTGCCGAAGAAGCTAAAATGATTTATGGCAAGGCATTGCGAAAAGTGATTTTGTATGGTTCGTGTGCCCGGGGCGATTTTGAACAGGATAGCGACATTGATATTATGGTTCTGCTTGACAGCCCTGCCGAAAAGATGAATGAGGAGAGAAAAAAAATACTGGATGCATCTGATCGTCTTGATCTGGCCTATGATGTTGTTCTGACACCGGTATTTCAGAATTATCAACAGTTCCAGCATTATATGCCGGTTTCCAAGTTTTATCAGAACGTGCAGAAAGAGGGGGTCCAGTTTGCCTGATAATAGGGAGATTCAGAAGGATTATGCAAAATATCGTATCGAACGCTCGAAGGAGGATTTGGATGCGGCACATTTGTTGTTTAACAGCGGAAACTACCGGATAGCAAATAACAGGGCATATTATTCCATCTTCCATGCTTTGAGAGCGGTTTTGACATTTGATAATTTTGATTCGAGTAAGCATAGCGGGGTTATAGCGGAATTTCGCCGCAGATATATAAAAGAAGGGGTATTTCCTGCAGACGTATCCAAAATGATTGGTTCTGCGTTTACCATCCGTAATGCGTCTGATTATGATGATATGTTTATTGCAAGCAGAACAGATACTGAGGAGCAGCTTGCGAATGCGGATTATATTTACGGACTTATTAAACAGTATGTGGATAATAAAGTAAAAGAGGATTGCGAATGATAAACGAAGGGCGAGCGGTGGACAGTGACAATCCGGTGACAAAATAGTGACAATCGCTGCATTCACCGACGCAGAGTTGTGCAGGCTTGTATAAAACCGTATGAAACGGAGCTGCAGGAAAGCAGGGTTATTTTGGCTTATGAAGAGTGGCGGAGAGGTGATTAAGGGATTTAATAGGATTCCCGACAATGAAGTCATTAGATAAATAAATGCCCATTTTATGCGGCTCCCGAGGATTTTGAAGGAAAAAGTACAGCAAAATCATACTTCATAATACCTTGAAATACTCGATGATACCGAGCTGATAAATACACAGTATCTGGCGAGGCAGAAAGAAAATCACATATTTGTACTTATTAAGGACACTTTTCTAAGAGAAATCTTGGAGAAGTGTCTTTTTTCGTTGAAGGAGTCCTCTAAGCAGCTTCGATGTAAAGCTTCATTGAATCAATGATCTAAGGAGGAACGAAATATGGCATTTAAGAACAACAGGAGCATGAAGGTCTACGGGCAGAGCGGCTATCGCTATAAGGAGACACCGGCGATTATGCTGAAGGGACAGTGGCTGAAGGAACTGGGATTTGAGATCGGAGATTTTATCTCGGTCTGTTGTGAGAACGGGAAGCTCATTATCACTCTGGATGCTGAGAGAGCTGCGCTGGCGGAAGCAGAGAAGACATTTATGGAGCAGGAGACCAGAAAGCTGCAGAAACGCTTTGAGCAGGAGAGAGCCAGACTTCATGCGCAGTTTGTGGCGGAGCAGGAAGTGAAATATGGCGCAGGCAAGGAGGTGCAATGATTATGGCAAAGATTTAAATGATCGGATCCTTCAAGGGCGGTGTAGGCAAATCTGACGGCGTGTTTTGGCGTGGAGGATGTGGCAGCTATTCCGGCGACAATCGGAGATCTGATGATAGCGCAGATCGAAGATGAGGCAATGCCGGAGCCTTCGGAATATATTATGAGCCGCAATGGTGTGGATTTTATCCCTTCTTCCATGGTGCTTTCGGCTGTGGATTCCAAGCTGCGTCTGGAGATGGGAGCAGAAGGAATGCTGGGCAGAATTCTGGATCCGCTGCGTGATTCCTATGACGCTATTTTGATTGATACCTGTCCTTCGCTCGGATCTCTGACAATCAATGCGCTGGCTGCAGCAGATGAGGTGATCATTGCAGTAAATCCACAGCTTCTGGCGATGATGGGACTTCAGAATTTTCTGAAGACAGTGAGCAAGATCAGAAATCGTATCAATAATAAGCTGCAGGTGGCGGGGATTCTTCTGACGATGTGTGATACCAGAACCAACCTTTGCAAGGTGATTACGGAGGAAGTGGCAGAGACCTTCCAGGGACAGATTCGGATTTTTCGGAGCATGGTTCCGACCACGGTCAAGGTTGGCGAATCTGTTTATTACAGTGAGCCGCTTATTGAGTACGCACCGGACAATAAAGCCTGCGAGGCATACAGAAATCTTGCAAAGGAGTTGATGAACGATGAAGGCTGATACACCAAAAAGAAAAATCTTTTCTGATGCAGTAGACCTGCTGGTCGGAGATCCACCGGCCGGCGTTGCTGCAGGAGGCGGAGTAGAAATGCTCGATATCAATGGAATCAGGCCGTTTCATGGTCATCCGTTTCCTCTGTACGAGGGAGAACGCCTGGATGACATGGTGGAGAGCATCAAAGAGCACGGAATATTAAATCCGGTAATCGTCAGGAAAATGCATTACGGATATGAGATGCTTTCCGGCCACAACAGCCAGAACGCAGGTAAGCTGGCTGGGCTTACGCAGATACCGGCAATTGTGAAGGAAAATCTGTCGGATGCGGATGCCTATGTGTATGTGATCGAAACAAATCTGATGCAGAGATCCTTTACAGACCTGTCGATTTCTGAGAAGGCAGCAGTCCAGCTTTCTTACCTGCCGGAGCAGGCACAGAAGCTTGCACTGGAAGCCTCGGAAAAATCCGGTGTGGTAATCAATAAAGATATTGCCGCAAAGGTCCGGAAGGCTCCGATGACAGAAAAAGCAATCCTGGAGGCGATTGCGGGAAAGCAGCCCGAAGTGGATCCGGTGCTTGGCGTAGTGGAAGAAAAGCCTGCGCCGAAGCCAATCAAATTATCTGCAGGTATCAGAGAAAAGTATTTTCAGGATACGGATCCGAAACAGGTGGAAGCAATTATCGACAAGGCACTGGCTGCCTGGTTTAAGAAGAAACGATGAGGAGGCGTGTATGTTTGACAGCGAACAGCTAAAGCAGGTAGATCCTGTTTATTTCAATATCATTTTGGCTGACGACATGGACGTAACAATTCAGAGTAGAAACACCGGTGACTATTGGTATCTGCACTGCGCCGGTTATCCGACGGAAGGCTCCTGCGTGATCTTCCATAAGCATAGATTCAGCCATCCGTATCACCAGCATGGCCGGGGGAACAGCCTCCGGCAGGCGATACGGAGTGTTCAGAACCATGATAGGTGGCAGATGAACGGAAGAAAATAGGTGTTTTATGAGGCTCTCAATGCTATACTGAAACCAAGATTTTATTACGAGAGGGTGTGCACGATTTGATAATTGTTCTTGATACAAATATATTTTGCAGAGACTTTTATGCCAGAGGAACTCAGATGCAATTACTGCTGAAAATGGGCAACATTATTGTGCCTGAGATTGTGTTTGATGAGACTCTGAATAAGCATAGAGAAAAGCTGCGTGAAGCTGGAAGTGCAGCACAAAAGAAATTGGAGGAGTATAACCGGCTGGCATATAGGGAAATTAAAATTGAATTTGAACCGAAATATGCTGACGAAGATGCTCGGTATGAGGATTTTTTGACAGAGCTGTTGCTGTCACATGATGCATATCCTCCCGAAGGATACCCGGATGTTGAGCATAAGATAATAGTCGCGAGGGCGCTATCAAGGAAAAAAAGAATGCGATTGTAGAGACCTTTACCCATCGAGGTACTGGTTTTGATGATATTGCAGCCTTTGATGATGATTTTACCAAGGATGAGACAAGGCAGGGAAGATGGAGAGCCTTTATCAAAAAGAAGAAAGCACTGATGAAAGTTGAATTTGAAGAAACTATGCAACTACTAAAAGAGTTATTGCTGCCCATCGTGGATTCAATTCATAACGATAATTCCTTTGAGCAGACATGGAGTAAAGAAACAAAAAGCTGGATGTAAATACATAAAATTAGTAATAGGGATCGTGTAGAAATACATGGTCCTTTTATTTTGCTAAGAATTAGGGAAGGAGAGGATTCCGATGGCAGGAAGAAAGCCAAAGCCTACAGCGGTTAAGAAGCTGGAAGGTAATCCTGGAAAGAGAAAATTGAATACGAAAGAACCAGTTCCGGAAAAGGGAATGCCTGCTTGTCCTGACTGGCTTCTGCCTGAGGCAAAAAAGGAATGGGCCCGCCTTGCTGATCTGATGAATCAGATGGGGGTGCTCACTGAGATGGATATGGCTGCCTTTGCAGCTTATTGTCAGTCTTATGCGAGATGGAAGAAAGCTCAGGAGCATGTTACTTCTGAGGGTTCCACCTTTGTAACTGATAAAGGCTATCAGCAGCAGACTCCCTGGGTCGGCATTGCCAATACCAATCAGAAGCTGATGCTACAGGTCGCTTCGGAGTTTGGTCTGACACCATCCTCACGAAGCAGAATTATTGCCGGCAACAGTAAAGCGAAGGAGCCGGAGGATGAGATGGAGGCGCTCTTGGGAGGTGACTCCTGATGGCGAAGGAAACAAGGCCTAAGGATTATCCCAAGCAGTGCAGATGCGCTGCAGAAGGGAGGGCGGCGATTATGGCAACAGATAGATGTACGGTCAGCCAGATGGCGACAGTTATTATGGAAGGCCTGCAGGAATACGCCGACCTTGCAACGGGGCAATCGCATAGCAAGCGCTTGTTTTGGAAGCGCCCAAAACGTTCTGCGCACGCACATACATAAAAATACTGAGGCCGTATGCTACAAATCCGAGCAGCATTGCCGCGAAAATATAAACGATTGCAGGTATGATCTCATGCCGGATCAACGCAATGACCAGAGAACCCAGTCCCGAAAAAATGCCCTTCAACACCACGATTTCATAGGTGCTTTTGGACGAGATGTTTCTTGTACAGTTATTTTCAAATCCCCAACATATCGTTGCCAAAATGACGAACAATGAGCCGTAGGAAAACTGAAAGCTTTTTGTCCCCTCAAAGGACAGAATGACACTGGATAAGGTAATCAGCGCAATCGCCGCCCACAAGCGTTTTGATACAGATTCCTTGAAAATAGCTAGTGCGACAACGGTTGGTGCAGCAATATCAAGGACAATCATGCCAATTAGAAATGGCAGATCGTTCTTTGATAGTTTTTCCGATTTTTGACGGTCTTTTCTGTTGTTCCATTGCAGTAGGGTCTATGTAGCGGAGAAGTATCTTTGACATCGGCACATTTATTGCACGCCATAGCAGTTCTCCTTTATTACTTCTCTTAAGCTCCGATTTGGCCTAATTTAGCCATGCCAAATGACGCCAACGCTTATGTGTTTCCTGATTTCCGGAGCAGGTCATAAAGGTAAGCACCATCGTCCACCTTTCGCGTGTTGACAAGCTCCATACCCAAATGTACATACTTATCCTTTTTGAGTTCAGCGTCCGTGGTGAGGATGCACGGCAGGCCCTTTTGATCCGCAAGCTCAAACACATTGCTGATCAACGCTCGCATATGCCCTGCCCCTGAAATTGTTTCTGCACTACCAGCATTTCAATCTGGATTCTGTGATAATGATAAAGCCCTCTCTGTTAGGGCCGTTTGTGTAGAACATGCCTGCCTTTAATCCGGCCTGTACCATGACCCTCAGATAGGCAATCAGTGCCTCGCGTTTGGAAAACAGGTAGATTAGGCCGTGCTCGCCATCCGTATAAGAATAATCGGCAAACGCCTCCGCTACACCGCCAATTTTTTCTTCTGTCATTGATTTTACTGGTATCATCGTTTTTTCTCCGCAGTTAGTTGTTGCTAATTTACCGCCTATGTGATATAGTATAAGTACCAAAACCGTCGCCGGACTGGCAACTTTTCTGTAATCTGCTGAAATTGGCCGCATGGACATTGAACAGCAAAGAATTTTTGATATCAGACGCTTATCAGCAGACGATTCATATTTTGATCACAAGTGCCTGCCAATGTGTTTGATGTGATTAGTACAGTGCGTTAGAATTAGATGGCTGCGTTGCAAGGTGGCTTTTTTTAACATACTAAGTTAGATTGAGCTAACCGTTATGCGAGAGAGAGATAAATATGAGATTTTATTCATTTGGACATCAGAATAATCCTGTGCTTTTACTGCTGCCGGGTACATGCTGCCACTGGAAAAGTAACTTCGGGTCTGTGATACCGTTGTTAGAGAAGGATTTTTATGTGGTCTGTACATCCTACAACGGATTTGATGAGACAGAACAGACAGTATTTCCGGATATGCTGACCGCGGTCGCAAAAATCGAGGATTACATACAGGCAAACTTTGGCGGCCATATCCCCGCAGCCTACGGCTGCTCCATGGGCGGTTCCTTTGTCGGGCTGCTGATTCAGCGTGGAAATATTCATATCGATCATGGCATCCTGGGCAGCTCCGATCTGGTGACACCGCTGGAGGATGGCATTTCCGTCCCTGGCACTGCAGTACATATCTTTTATGCCGTAAAGATGGGTAAACAATATGAGGCGCGCTATCGTCAGCACTTCAAAGATCCGGACATCCGCACCCACGATATGCAGCACGAGGAGCTGCTGGTCTGCTATCCTCAGCAGTGGGCCGACGAAGTGCGCCTATGCTGTGGAATGAACAAAAAGTAGAAAATATTGCATCAATTGCACGAGGTGAACTTTATGTATGAGTCAAAAATCAGCAACGCGAAGTGGATCGCCTATGACCTGCCCGGAAATTTGGGTTGGATTATGTTCCTTATGGGGCTTGTTCTGTGCTTTACTAAAATACCGGAGATTACAGGAGACAAAGTAATCTTAGTATTTCTCCTATTAGACCTGCTCTGTGCTGCTGCCATGATCGTTGGGATCGTGGAACTGATCAGTGAGCGTATCCAGCCATATTCGACCCTATGACTGCCAGGGAAGTGCCTGTGAAGCGGGTTGTGCATAAGAATAGGAATACGGTTATAGAGCTGACCTTCCAGCCATTCCAATCCATGCTCTTTGTGTTTGACAAAGCCCTTGTTCCGGATTATTGCTGGGAAGAGGAAAAACAGGAGACAGAGCTTCTGGATATTTCACGGGATTGGAAAATGAGGGTTTCAGAACGGGATTTCTGCAAAACATATACTGTACCGGAGAGTTGGGAACAGGAGAAGGAGCTGAAATATTATTCCGGAAGCGGGGTTTATGAGAAGGCGATCATCCTTTCCAAGGAACAGATGGGGCGGATAAAGGGCAGAAAGGTATATCTTGTGCTGGAGCACCTTGGAGAATCAGGCACCGTTTTCATAAACGGGAAGGAGGCCGGGGTAATCCTGATGCGTCCTTACCGTCTGGATATTTCCGGATATTTGCAGGAAGGGGAAAATCAGATACGGATAAAGGTTTATAATCTTTTGATCAACCAGGCGCTGGATCCCGAGAAGCAGCCCGCAGAAATAGCTGATCCCGTAATCGGTCAATGGCCCTACAGCACGGAAAAAATGAACCAGTGCAGAAGAGAACGGCTCCTTAACTGGAGGGAGCTGGAAATGATAAAAGAACCGTTACAGTCAGGTATCTGGGGAAGAGTTTTGCTGACTGTCTGTTAGAAAAACTTACTCTGCGCCTGCCATTTATATAGTCAAGGAGATCAACCGTAAAAGGTTGATCTCAGACTTTTTCATATCTTTCAGGACAATAAAAAATCAGAAGGTCCATTTCCGTGGCATCCTCTTTCGCCTTTTTTTCACTGCGGTCACAGGAAATATAGTAATCCCCAAATGTAAATGCAGTAATATTTTCCGCAAGGAGACGAACCTCAAGGGTATCAAAATTTATTAGCCCTACTCCGTAAGGGGTATCGCTCCACGATTCCCGTATAACGGCATTTAAGCATTCCTGGCAAAGATTTGCTGTGACTTTATCCATATCTAAAGCTTCGTCAGCCTTAAATGTAATGCTGACATTCGCATATCCCCGGTTTGTGTTCGGATAGATTAGCGTAAATAATCCATCTTCTCCTTGGCTGCTGGTTGTCATTGACATACTGTCAGCCGATTTTTTTATGAGATTACCATGATCGTCATAGTGATTGATTTCGATAGGCGAAATGTCGAAAGTGTTTAAGCTGATGATTCCGATATTCTTTTGCCCCCGGTAAAGCGGCAGAAGGGTTTGGGCGCTGTCACCGCATAAAAGGCAATCTTCCGGCGCGGTATCTGAGATAGATACAGAGTCTTGTGAAGCTTCCTGGGATTCAGGAATTTCCAGGGAATCAGTCCTTTGTTCTGAACGACAGCCCGAAATTGCAGAGGATAGCATTAAGCAAAATAGTAACAGGCTTGTTTTAATTGTTTTTGATAGCAATATAAGTCCTCCTATCTTGTTAAAAATGTCATTTTTATAATAATATCTGATATAATCAGATATATCAATTAAAACATCCGATTAAACCAGATAAAATGGAGAATACTGTAGGGTACAATCTTATAAAAAGGTGGTGCACTATGTATGAGGACTTACTTTATGAAAGATTGGCAAAACTAAGAATTGAAAAGGGCGTTTCAGCCAGAGATATGAGCCTGTCAATCGGACAGAGTCCTGGCTATATCAATTCCCTGGAAAATAAAAAAGGATTTCCATCCATGCAGGTATTCTTTTATATCTGTGAATATTTGAATGTTACTCCTTCGGAATTTTTCGATGACGGAAACGATCATCCATCTGAATATCGGGAGATGATCGAAGATTTGAATGCGCTGGATCCGGAAAGCCGCAAGAACGTGAAGGCAATCATTAAGGGATTAAAAAAATAGAAAATAGTAGGGATATAATTACAGAAATGTAGTTATATCTCTATTTTGTTTTGCACTTCCTCATTAATTTGATTTTTCACCGAAAGAATACTATAATAAAAAAACAGGCATCAAGAAACCAGGATTGAAACCGATAATATAAAGCGGTTGTGTATATTATTATGAAAAATAAAGCGATCAAAATTTTAAGCGCTACCGCGGCGGCAGGCGGCATATTTACGGCATTTGGATGGCCTTTTTTTGAGATGACGATCCGGTGTAAGAAGAAAAGGAAGCTGACCAAAAAGAAATGGTATGGGCTGTCTCATGCAAAGATCAATCATCCAAGATATAAATTTGAGAAAGAATATGAGGAAGGAAAGGCATGGTGCAGGCAGCAGGATATGCAGGACTGCTATCTTCGGAGCAGGGACGGTCTGATGCTGCATGGATATTATCTGCCTTCGCAAAATGCACGGAGATTTGTTATTTTATGCCATGGATATAAGGGCAGCGGTTTTGGGGACTTTGCGTACATTGCCAGATTTCTTCACGAGAACCAGAGCAACCTTCTTTTCATTGACCAGAGATGCTGTGGGGTGAGCGAGGGTGAATTTATTACCTTTGGAGCAAAGGAGCAGTACGATGTACAGAGCTGGACGTATTATATTGCAAACCGAAACAAGGATAAGCTTCCCATCTATCTTTACGGAGAATCCATGGGGGCTGCGTCTGTGCTCATGGCATCAGGGCTGAATCTGCCGGGAGAGGTGAAAGGGCTGATCGCAGACTGCGGCTTTCAGTCCATGAAGGGGCAGCTCCGGGATATGGCGGCTAATTGGTTCCACCTGCATTGGATTGAGCTTTTGCTGCTCAGGGTGGATCTGTTCTGCAGGCTGTTAGCCGGATTCCGTATGAAGGAAGCAGACACGGTCAAAGCAATGAGGACAAACAAAAGGCCCGTCTTATTTTTCCATGGTGAGAAGGATACTTATGTGAATCCGAAGAACTCGAAATATAATTATTCTTTATGCCAGGCCCCAAAAGAGCTTGTAATAATACCGGAGGCGCGGCATCTTTGCAGTGCTTATGAAGCGCCGGAGCTATACAGGGAAAAGCTTTTGGGATTTTTTGCAAAATACGATATCCCGTGAATCAATTACTATGAACCATTTTTTACACCATCGATTCTTTTTCTAAAAATATGTCACGGTAAAGACCAGGGGCCAGTCCAATAAATCGATTGAAATAGTTGGTGAAGTGACTCTGGTCTGAAAAACCTGTCTGCATGGCTGCCTCAATCGGAGGTACGCCCTGTTCCAGAAGTTTCTTTGCTTTGCCAATGCGTATGTTTTCCAGATAGCAGTACGGGGTGACTCCCTTGGATTTGGTAAAGGCCCTAAGCAGCGTGGATTTGCTTAGACCGGCATGGCGGCAGATCTGGTCTAAATAAATCCGGTTTGCAAAGTGTCGTTCCATGAAATCACAGGCTTTCTCAATTTCCTCACGGCATTCTGGGATACGGCTTGCGGAGGGCTGTCCGTACCGCTGAATCAGCAGTGATATGAGGAGCAGCAGATTTTCTTCTTTACCAAACTCACAAGACCCCTTCATGACCAGTTCGTGGAGCGGGTGCAGATAGCAGGTTGCTTCCTCATCGAAAATCACGTTTGTAGAAAAAACGGGGAGTTCCTGCTTCCCGGTAACTTCTTTTGTTAAATCCAGCATGACTTCTTTGGTAATGTTAAAACCCCGGTAATCCAATGTGCCATCATCGCTCTGTACGCAGGCATGGTTATCTCCGGGATTAAACAGAACAATATCGCCTTTGGCTATAGTATATTCTTGATTTTTACAGGAAAGTACACGCTGCCCGTCCTCCACAAATCCGATCACATAGTATTCATGGAAGTGGTTCGGAAACGGCTGTACAATTCCTTCAAAACGGTATGCTTCAATCCGAAGCTCATCATCATAAACTACCGTTCTTGTTTCTTTCTTCATCTGCGTTCCCTCCTTGCTGTACTTCATTGTAGCATTTCAGATTACAAATGGCTTGTAAAATATCTTCATTTTTTCTGGAATTGATCCTGATATTTTAATCTTCTTGACAAACTATCAATTAGCACGTACACTATCAATTGATAGCAAATTGCTTCTGGAGGTGATTACCATATTTCTTAGTACACAGTCGAAAAAAAGAGAAGGTATT
The DNA here is from genome assembly GCF_964240875.1 of Ruminococcus sp. 5_1_39BFAA. Classification (NCBI taxonomy): domain Bacteria; kingdom Bacillati; phylum Bacillota; class Clostridia; order Eubacteriales; family Oscillospiraceae; genus Ruminococcus; species Ruminococcus sp. 5_1_39BFAA. The sequence goes on from NZ_CAXSVO010000002.1 coordinate 156,512, forward strand.
GTTTTTCTGGAAGAACTGAAGGAACTGTTTGGAAAAGAAGACTTTGATATAGATACAGATGATTTGAATCCACCGTTGTTGTTTGTCTTTGGAAAGGATATAAACAATAAGCTTGTATATGTAAAATTGAAGATTAAAGGAGGTCAACAGAGACATGTTTTATGCGTGTCATTTCATTATGCAAAGGATAAAATGACATTCCCTTACTCATAACTGGGATCGCAAAGGAGGTAGGACAATGGAGGCTAACACATTAATAAGAAAGGTTCATATGAACTGTCCTTTATGTGACAGGACACATGAAGTTGAAGAGAGAAAACGTACAACATCAATTACATTGAAAGGTGAAGAGGTAACCTACGAAGAGAGGTTTTATTTTTGTGCAAATGCTGATGAAGACGAGAATGAATTTGAAACTGGATCAATGATGAATGAAAATCTTTTAAATGCACGAAATGCTTATCGTGTGAAAAAGGGATTACTTACATCTGATGAGATTGTAGCCATTAGAGCAAGCTATGGTTTATCCCAGGTCGATCTTGCTAAACTGTTGGGATGGGGTGAAGCAACAATATCTCGTTATGAAAGTAAGGCTATCCAGGATGAAGCATACGATACTATGCTTCGTCTTGTAAAAGACAATCCGCTGCAGGCTTTGGAGTTTTTGAAGAAGAATGCGGATAAGTTCTCCGGATCAAAGCGTCTGGAGATTAGATCAAAGATTGTAGAAAAGCTGGATTCATATGGAAAAGAATTTTTGACACGTCAGACATTCGAAGGAGAATATGCAAATTTTGAAGAGCCATCTGATTCAAATGGATTTGCAATCCTGAATATCGATAAAATTGAGGCAATGATTTCATATATTGCTGAGAAGGTAACAAATCTTTTCAAGGTAAAGCTTATGAAGATGCTTTGGTATTCTGATGTTTTGGCATTTATTGAGAACGGTTCGGCTATGACTGGAATGGTATATAGACATGAGCCTATGGGTGCTTTGCCAATTGGGCATTATAGCTTGATGAATCTTGAAAATCTGAATGTACAAGAAGAGATGAGCTATAACTACGATACAATGCTTCATATTTATCCAACTGCTAGTATGGATTATTCTGTATTAAGTGATGGAGAAAAGGCAATATTGGATAAGGTTATTGAGAAGTTTAAGAACTATAAGGCAAAAGATATTGTAGATTATATGCATGAGGAAAAAGCAAATGCGGAAACAGCTGCTGGAGAAATTATTCCCTTTAGTTTGGCAAAGGAAATCAGAGCATTTTAAGATAATAAGATTTTGGAGCGTAGGGCACTTACAGAAATGTAGGTATAATTTAGAAGATCAGTTTCATTCACCAGCTAATTTGGCAAAAACTATAGTGATCGAGGCGGCAGAGCTTTTGGAATGTTTTCAGTGGAGTGCTGCAAAATACGATTAACTATAGATTACCATAATCAAAATGCCGATTCTTTTGCGGCAGGAACGATTTAGCGTCAGCCTGTGTAAGGCTGGCGTTTTTTCTCGGTCAATTTCAGGTAAAATGTTTGTTAAGTCTTTGAAGGGGTAGAAATCAAAAATAAAATGTGCTAACTTCACAAAAGAAGGAATGAGGAGGTTACACATGAAAGAATATTATCCTTTAACAGCAGCACAAAAGATGCACTATAACTGGATCAAAAAGTACAAGACACAGCAGGTGTCCGGAGTCAGCGTCGTGGCATCTTTAAAGTCTGCCATAGATTTTGGGCTTTTGAAAAAATGTATTCAATTAGAAATAGAGCGTTACGGATGTATGAGGATCCGCTTTACAAAGCCTGATGAAAAGGGAGAGGTAAAGCAGTATATTGTGGAAAAAGACGCCAGAGATATTCCGTTGAAGGATTTGTCCAACATGAGTCTGGCGGAAGCTGATGATCTGATGCAGCAGTGGGCCTATGAAACCTTTGACGGGGACGATATCCCACTTTGCGATGTGACTATGGTAAAGCTTCCGGAGGGCTATAACGGATTTTTTATCCATATGGATCACAGACTGATCGATTCCTGCGGATTGGTGGTCATGATCAACGACCTGATGCAGCTTTATACCCATTATAGATTCCAGTCCGAATATCCCCAGGATCTGGCCGATTTTGAGACTGTTCTGCAAAAGGATCTGAAAAGAGCGGGCAATGAGAAACGCTTTGCAAAAGACAAGAAGTTTTGGGATGATCAGTTGGATGCTCTGGGAGAGCCGCTTTATTCTGATATCCAGGGCCCTTCGGTTCTTGAAGAAGCAAGAAAGCTGCATGGCAATAAGAAGCTAAGAGCTGCAGATATTGAAATGAAGAACTTATTTGTGCAGGTAAAGGACTATTATCTGGAGCCTGAGCCGACAAAGAATCTGATGGATTTTTGCATGAACCACCAGCTTTCCATGACGAATCTTTTGTTATTGGGAATCAGAACTTATCTGTCAAAAGTAAATAATGGCCAGGAAGATATTACCATTGAGAACTTTATCTCGAGACGTTCCACCCATGATGAGTGGACATCAGGCGGAAGCAGAACGATTATGTTCCCGTGCAGAACCGTGATTTCCGCAGATATGGACTTTATTTCAGCCGCTTACGAGATCCAAAATGTGCAGAACAGGATTTACATGCACAGCAACTATGACCCTGAATTGATCGAGGAAGAAATGAGAAGACGGTATCATACGCCGGAAAATACAACATATGAAAGCTGTTATCTCACATACCAGCCCATGCCGGTAAAAATGGATACCCCGCATCTGGTAAATATTTCCCAGCACGCGAAATGGTTTGCAAATGGCGCGGCAACGAAGAAGATGTATTTGACCGTATCTCACACTGAGAACGGAGGAATGAATTTCTCCTACCATTACCAGACAGCTCATTTAAACGAGCATGATATGGAGCTTTTGTACTACTATATGATGCGCATTCTTTTCAAGGGGATTGCAGAGCCGGATATGAGCATTGGCGAAATTATGGAACAGGTTTAATGAACAGAAATATAAAACGATGATTGATGGAGGAAAGATCATGACACAGGATATGCAGTTTAAAACAATTGTAGCCCAGTATTGCGAGGTAAAGCCGGAGGAAATGAAAGACGATATGAGATTCCGGGAAGACCTGGGCTTTAGCTCCCTTGACTTTATGTCATTCTTGGGAGAGCTGGAGGATACCTTTGACGTTGAGCTGGAAGAGGAAGATGCGCTGAAGATCCTTACAATTGGAGAAGCTCTGGAACTATTGGAAAGATTATAAAAAGGATGTGAGGATATGGAAACTCTTATTCGAGATATATTAGAGGAAAGCGAAAAAAAATACCCGGAGATCAAAGCTGTTAAGTGGCTGAAAAAGAAGGAAATTCTTACAAGAAGCTATCATGAGATGATGGAAAACGTTGCAGCAATAAGAAAAGGATTGTTTGCAGAAGGCTTTCAGGGAAAGCACATTGCTCTGATCGGAACAAGCTCCGTGGAGTGGATTGAAAGCTATTTGGGTATTATTACAGGAAATACGGTTGCGGTGCCTCTTGACGCGGGCCTGCCAGGTGAGGATCTTATTGATCTTATCAACCGTTCTGATTCGGAAGCGCTTTTTTTAAGCCCGAAGGGGCTGGGGATGTTGGACGGTATTTTAGCGCAGTGTCCAAAGCTTAAAAAAATCTGGCTGCTGCAGGAGGAAGAATCTGAGGTTTCCAATGAAAAAGCAGGCCCTCTGGCTGAGTTAAAGGAAGCTTCGAAAAACGCAGCAGGGGATTCAGACAGACCGAACCCGGATGATGTGGCTACTATTATTTTTACATCCGGCACAACCGGAAAGAGCAAGGGGGTTATGCTGACGCAGAACAATCTTGCATCCAATGTAAAAGCGGTTAATTATACAAAAGAGCCTGGAAGCGTGCTCCTTAGTGTACTTCCGATTCATCATGCCTTTTGCCTGGTTATGGATTGGCTCAAGGGATTTTCTCTGGGCGTGACAGTGTGCATCAATGATTCCCTTTTACATATGGTGAAAAACATGAGCGTATTTAAACCGGAAGTAATGCTTATGGTGCCATTGATGATCGAAACGATTTACAAGAGACTTGCGGCTGCGGACCCTGCTATACCCAAAAAGATTTTGGCAGATAAGGTATTCGGAGGCAATCTCAGCATTATCTTTACCGGCGGCGCCCATCTGGATCCCTATTATATTGATAAATTTGCGGAATATGGAGTGGATATCTTTGAGGGATATGGAATGTCAGAGTGCTCTCCGGTCATCAGCTCTAACACGCCGGATGACCATAAGGCTGGCTCGATCGGAAGACCGCTTTCCAATGTGGAGCTTGCATTTGAGAATGGGGAAATTCTGGTCAAGGGCAGCAGTGTTATGAAGGGATATTACAACATGCCGGAGGAGACCGCTGAAACACTTAAGGATGGCTGGCTTCATACGGGAGACAAGGGGTATCTGGATGATGACGGATTCCTGTTTATAAACGGAAGGGTAAAAAATCTGATTATCCTTTCCAATGGAGAGAATGTTTCACCTGAGGAAATTGAAAATAAACTGGCACTGGGTGAGCTGGTAGGCGAGGTTATTGTAACTGGCGAGAATAACGGTCTTACCGCCAGGATTTATCCGGACCAGGAGGTGGTCGCTGCCAAAGGAATGGATGAAGCGGCAGTCGGGACAGCACTGCAGGCGTTTTTGGATCAGTATAATAAAGCCCAGCCTACCTATCGCCAGATCACAGGGCTGGTTGTGAGAAAGAATCCTTTCATCAGAAATTCAACAAAGAAGATTAAGCGCCAGGAAGCCATGATCGATGAGGCTCTTTGCTAGTATATAGCCCGGTTATTTCGAGAACGTTATACTAGGACATAAAAGGAAGCATACCTGCGATAAAAGCCTGTGTCAGAAGTTCTGCGATAAATTCTGCGGGAGCCTGAAATTTTTCCATAGCCCATTTGTGAAGCACGCCGATTGTGCTTCCGATGGCGCAGGCGATCATATAGGAATACTCTTCCTTGCTATGCCGGGAAGGGCTTGTGTTCTGCGTGGTTTTCCTTACATAGAGGTGTAGCATGGTTATGGTTTTCTCAAAGAAAGCATTTCCCCTTGGATTTTGAAGAAGGTTAGCCAAAAATGGATTTGTCTTGGCATAACTGCAGATCGTCAGGAAATAGGATTTGCACATTTCCCGGTCATTCTTTGGATGAAAGGTTTCCATGAGGGAGAACATATCCTGGATCGTTTTATCTTCAATAGCAGTTACAAGGGCTGGAATATTTTCGTAGTGATTGTAGAACGTACTTCGCACGATTCCAGCTCTTTTTATTACATCAGAAACAGTTATCTTGTCTAATTCTTTTTCTTTCAGAATTAAGAAAAACGCATCATAAATGGCTTCTTCGGCGATATGATATCTTTCGTCTTGTATTTCATTACTCATATGGTTCTCCTTATATTATGGTAACTAGGCATTTATGGTGTCAAAATAATTATAGCATAAGTTTGGGGGAAAAGAAATTTTTAGTTCATGAAAGCTGATATCTTGATTGTATGTTAATTCTATATTAAAATACAAAAGAAATGAAAAAAATATGTAGCCACGTATTGACTGCAACCGTTTATTGTATGTGGAAAGGTATTTTATGTTAAAAATTTATTATGGCGAAATGAAGGACGTCTGTTATGGTCCTTTATGGTTCAAATACCAATATAAACTGGAGTGGTTTCAGGATAACTTAGTTCAGAAAATGCTGCATGATGTAGACCAGTCAGATTATATATCCGGGGGAGTGATTGACAGCCCGGTATTGGGACCGATACCACCAGAAAAATTATCTGGCGGTTTACAGACGCTGATCATGATTTATGAGATGCCGGAAAAAGTATTTGATGCAACTAGCTGTGGAGCAAATTGTGCGAAGTGGCTGTTGGAAATCGGCAAAAAGCAGGATGTCACGATAAATCTCAGATACTTTATGCCATTTGAGGATCTTGGTCCGTTTGAGATAGAGATTATTAATGCTGGAAGAATTGTGTACTCAGCAGATGAATTTGCGTTGATATCGTTAGATTTCCTTTAAGGAGGAGCGGCAATGAAGGGTAAGTATCATATTATTATTGAATCTCCTCGTTTAAAATATGAATTTGAGATAAAGAGAAATATTACAATTATACAAGGGGATAGCGCAACTGGGAAGACTACACTCGTTGAATTGTTAAGAGATTATAACCGTGGGGGAAATAATGGACTTATCCAGATTGTAAGTGCTTGTCCGTGTACTGTGTTTGATGGAAATGAACAGAACTGGATGGATTTTCTGGCATTGATCCATAACACAATTATATTTATTGATGAGGGATACAGTTTTATCCGGAAAAAAGAATTTGCAGATTATATACAGAAAACGGATAATTATTATGTGCTGATTACCAGAGAAGCATTAAAGAATTTGCCCTATAGTGTGAATGAAATATATGGAATCAGAACAACAGGAAAATATCATTTTCCAGAGCAGATATATCACGAGTTCTATCGTATTTATCCTTCTGAAAGCGAAAGCTGTAGAGAGATTTTAGGAGAAACTGTATTTGTAGCGGAGGATTCCAAGTCAGGATTTCAATTTTTACAAAAAAGCTGTCAGAATAAGTATGAATGTGTAAGTGCGGCAGGCAATTCGAATATTTATGATACGATTCGTAATCTGGACAGGGAGAAGACACTGATTATTGTTGCTGACGGGGCTGCATTTGGTGCATATATGGAAAAAGTCATGACATATATTTTGTACCGAAAAAATGTTATTTTATATTTACCGGAATCTTTTGAATGGATTATTTTAAAAGCAGATATTTTGCAAATACCACGGATCAGAGAAATATTGGAGAAGCCCTGGTATTACATCGAAAGTAGGGATTTTTTTAGTTGGGAACAGTACTTCGCAAATTTACTGATAAAATCTACACAGGATGTTGTGGAATTAAGATATCAGAAAGATGAATTAGCAGAATATTATTCTGAAGGGCGCAACAAAGAAAGGATCCAGGAGGTATTTCCGGAAGAAATAAGGAGGCTTTGGTCAGAATAATTATAATATGGGGAAACAAAGTTATGCGGCGTTTGGTGATGTTGGCATCCGGATGCCGCATTTTATATGTATTACGATGGTGAATCCTATGCGGCAAACGGATGATTGAAAATTATGGAATCATGTAAAAATGCAACAAGCCCTAACGGATTTGTGCTATAGTATATGTGAATACTGGATCACCAGCGAAAGAAAGGAAGAGGTAATAAGACAAAATGGCATTATATGCAATGGGTGATTTTCATCTGTCCTTTCAGGTGAATAAGCCGATGGAAGTATTTGGGGCGGAGTGGAAGAATCACGTAAAGAGAATTGAGAAAAACTGTAATAAGAAGATCAGGCCGGATGACACGCTGGTCATTACCGGGGATCATTCCTGGGGGAGAAATCTGGATGAATGCCGTGAGGATCTGGCTTTTATCGAGGCGCTTCCGGGGAGAAAGATTCTTCTTCGTGGAAACCATGACATGTTCTGGGATGCAAAAAAGACAGACAAGCTGAATGAAATGTTTCAGGGAAGGCTGGAATTTTTGCAGAATAATTTTTATGCGTATGGGGATCATGCGCTGGTGGGAACGAAAGGATATTGTTATGAAGGAAAGGATACCATTGAGCATTTCCTGAAGATCCGCGACAGGGAGCTTGAGCGGCTGAAAGTATCCTTTGACCAGGCTGTGGCAGCAGGGTATCACAGGTTTATCATGTTCCTGCATTACCCGCCTACTTCCATCGGAGAGATGAGCAGTCCGTTTACAGAGATGGCTGAGCAGTATGGAGCAGAGAAAGTCATCTATTCCCATTGCCATGGTCAAAAACGCTATGATGACAGCTTTAAAGGCTATGTAAATGGTATCGAGTACAAGCTGGTTTCAGGAGATTATCTGAAATTTAAGCCGGAACTGGTTTTGGGATAGAAAATAGCGAGACGCAGAGTGCGGAACAATCATAACAAAAATTATCTGGAGGAATAAATATGGGATACATGTATTTTGTACGGCACGGTCAGACTGTGTGGAATGTGGAAAACAAAATCTGCGGTGCGACAGACAGCGAATTGACAGAGCTTGGGCATCAGCAGGCAATCGAAACAGGAAAGAAAATACTGGCAGAAGGCATCAGAGCAGATGAAATCCTGTATTCGCCATTAGTCCGTGCCGCAGATACTGCAAAGCATATATCTGAAATCACAGGGATTCCGGCCAGAGTGGAGCCACGGCTGATTGAGCAGAATTTCGGCAAATGGGAATCCACGCCCCGACATGGCGAGGCGTTTGAGGAGGCAAAAAGGCAGTTCATTAATCGTTTCGGAAACGGCGAGACCATGCTTCAACTGGCGCAGCGTATCTATAACCTGCTGGATGAACTGAAGGCTGAATCCGGCAAAAAAACATACATTTTGGTGGCACACAACGGCATTTCCAGAGTCGTCCAGTCTTATTTTTATGAGATGACAAATGAGGAATATGCGGCATTTGGCATAAAGAATTGTGAAGTGCGCAGGTATGAGTTTGAGGAAGTATAATCGGGAGAGCATTCATTTATGTGCGGAAGATATTATTATGGAGATGAGACGGAATGGGACATGCGGCGGATCGTCAGCTATGTGGACGACCAGATTAACTGGAACCGAAAGGGAGATATTCACCCTTCCGAGCTGGCAACGGTCGTTACTGGAAAGAAACCCGGATTCGCAGCAGAAGACATGCGCTGGGGATTCCCTTCCTACCAGTCAAAGCAGTTGATGATCAATGCCAGGTCAGAGACAGCTCTGGAGAAAAAAAGCTTCTCCGACAGTGTGATGAAACGCAGGTGCATCATTATGGCTAAACATTTCTATGAATGGGACCGAAATAGAAATAAAGTAACCTTTACCTGGCCTGAGAGCCCATCAATTTACATGGCAGGATTCTATAATCGTTATGAAGATGGTGACAGATTTATCATTCTCACCACGGAGGCCAATGAATCCATGAGCCCCGTTCATGACCGGATGCCGCTGATACTGGCGGAAAATCAGTTGGAGGATTGGATTTACGAAGATGGCATGGTCAGAGATTTTCTGAGACAGGGCTCTCCCATGCTGACCAGGGAACAGGAATTTGAACAGTTGACATTGTTTTAAATGTATTGGAGAGACATAGGAAAATGGAAATAAAACATAATCCTTGGAGGTATAGCTTATGACTTTGGAAAAACATATTGAAGATACAATGAAGGAATGGCAGATGAAAATTGGAAGTCTGGATTCCGGTATGAGGCTCTATTATCCAAAGAGTTCATTATGTGATTATATGAACCTGAGCAGGGATATAAAAAACGAAGTATTACAGGAGTATATAGAAAAGTATCTGGCATCCCATGCCAGTCATCTGGGAGAGGTGAAAATCAGCCATGACAGCGACAGATTCTGCTTTTATGTGGGTAAAGCCGGGTGCAGCTATGTGGAACAAAACATACCGGAACCGGAATTCCTTACAAGGTTTTTGGGAGCATTAAAGCTCCAGGACATGGATGCTATTTTTAAGGTATTTCACGATTATGCCGAGCGGCATGGCACAGAGGTCTGCTTAGAGAAGGAAGAAGACGGAATCGGGACTGCGCTATACTTTGAAAATGAAGATGTAGAGCCGTATGTGTATTGTGTGGAGCAAAATGAGTTTGGAATCACGTATCACCGTTTTGCCAAAAGCGATTTTGGAAGCCTGTAAAGAGGCACCGATAAATACGAATAAAGAAACCGTGTATTTCTTGTGGGTTTGCAGAGAGATACACGGTTTTTTATAGAAAAAAACTATTATCGAATAGAGGAAAAAAGAATTATGCAAATTCCGCAGATTCTGATATTATAGAACGAACTAATAATATATTATATTGATGGGGAAAATGGGATAAAATATCAGGCTTACGGGATTGGAGGGCACTATGGCAAGACCCAAATTAGAATATACCCTTTATCTTACAGCAGCATGACTCCCAGCCTGCAATTTTGTAGGATTTAAAAAATTCAGGGTAAAAGTTGTTCCGACTCCTAACGTGCTGTCCGCTTCTATCGTGCCATTGTGCGCTTCAACAATCATTTTTGCAAGGGGCAGCCCAAGGCCAATGCCCTGCTTGTCTTTTGAAAACCTGCTCCGGTAAAACCGCTTAAAGATATGGTGCAGATCTTCCGGATGAATACCGCTTCCATTATCTGTTATCCTAATCTGAACCATAGATGCAGACGTTTTCCACTCAATGATAGTGTTAGCTCCGATCTCTTTGATCAGTGCCATATCCTCTCTGTGCATTTCCGGAGTCAGGGCATTTCCCACACCTTTTCTGTCCTGATGTCTTGCAACGCCGCAGAGGGGATAGCTCTTTCCGTTTAAGAAAAATCCCTAAGGAATGGTTGGAAAGGCGGGATAAGGTATGTGTGAAATTTCGTTTCTTATATTTTTAGCGGCGTTTTTGGTGTATATAGGGATCATGGCGCATGATCCCAGGACACTGTGGAGTGGTTTTTCATTTTTCTGGATGCTGGCGTGTTTGGCGATTTTTTTGTTTTTTGCAGTATCTCAATACTCAGAGCAGCTTGTGTCACATGACTGGATTATTGGCATTTTGACTGCGTTATTTGTTATAACGGTAAGCTGCGTACTGGCATTTCCAGGGCTTTTGATTGTTATGTTTTTTGTGGAAGGAATAAAAGTCATCCGACACGAAGGGATAAAGCCATCTAATCTGTTATCAATGCTCTTTTCCCTCTTGTTGTACGCATATTTGGCAATCTGGCCAGGGATTGGGGATTTGACAGACAATACGTTTGGTACGATGCTTTATGTGATCGTCAGTTTTTCTGCAATCTATATACTGTCGCTGATGTCCATGTATTCTTTTTCGGCTGTCCTTAATCTTATACATCTGAAAAAAGACAGGGATGCAGACTATATTGTTGTACTGGGTTCAGGAATTAACGGAACCAGGGTGACGCCGCTTCTGACCGCACGGATTGAAAAGGGAATCGATTTGTTATCCTCCAATCCAAACGCAGCGCTTATCATGTCCGGCGGACAAGGCCCCGGTGAAGATATTCCGGAAAGCGAGGCAATGGCAGCCTATGCAATTGACAGAGGTGTGGATAAAGAAAGAATTATAATGGAAGCAAAGTCTGTATCCACACAGGAAAACCTGCTGTTTTCAAGAAGGCTGATGGAAAAAGAGAAACCGAAAATCGTGATAGTTACTACTGCCTACCATGTATTCCGGGCATTGCTCCTTGCAAAACAGCAGGGAATCAAATGTGTTGGATTTGGTGCAAAGACAAAATGGTACTTTACGTTAAATGCTTTACTCCGGGAATTTGCCGGGTATCTGCGTCTGACATGGAAGAAACACGCTGCAGTGATTGGAACAGTGTCATGCGTCATTATAGTGGCGAAGTTGATCGTATGGCTAAAATAAACGGAAACAGCCGCCCCAGGAAACTGGGGCAATTTTTTTCAGTGATTTTTGAAATCCTACAAAACTGTAGCCTTAGAGTAATATTACTGTAGGAAACGGATGGTATTATACCAGTAGAAATCAAAGAAAGAGGTGCTTATCACATGGACTTATTAGAAGTGAAATCAATTTCTAAAACCTACGGCAGTGGTGAAACGGCTGTACAGGCATTAAAAAAAGTTAGTTTTTCAGTCCCGAAGGGCGAGTATGTGGCTATTGTGGGAGAATCTGGCTCCGGCAAGAGTACACTTCTTAATATGATCGGCGCACTGGATAACCCGACATCGGGAAAAGTGCTGATCGATGGCAAAGACATTTTTGCAATGAAGGAGAGCAAGCTGACGATTTTCCGCAGGAGGAACATCGGCTTTATCTTCCAGGCATTCAATCTGATCCCGGAGCTTACCGTGGAGCAGAACATTATCTTCCCGGTTCTTTTGGATTACCAGAAACCGGATAAGAAGTATCTGGAGGAACTGCTTGAGGTACTGAATTTGAAGGAACGCCGGAATCATCTGCCGAGCCAGTTATCCGGAGGTCAGCAGCAGAGGGTGGCAATCGGACGGGCATTGATCACGCGGCCTTCACTGATACTCGCTGACGAGCCAACTGGAAATCTGGACACGCAGAATAGCAGTGAGGTCATTGCATTGCTGAAGAATGCGTCAAAGAGGTACGCACAGACGATTATCATGATCACGCATAACCAGAGTATTGCGCAGACGGCGGATAGGGTTTTGAAGGTATCGGACGGAGTACTGACTGATTTGGGGAGGTGCAGTGAATGAAAAGCTATTTAAGCCTTATCCCGATTTCGTCAAAGGTACACAGACGTCAGAATTTCATGACGCGCGTTTGTATTATTCTTGCAGTGTTCCTTGTGACCTCAATCTTCTCTATGGTAGAGATGTGGACGGACGCGCAGACAACGGCGATGCGCCACAACCATGGAGATTGGCACATTGCCCTTCAGAATGTACCGGAAGATGAAGCAGAACAGATTAGCGGAAACGCTAATGTTGCGTTTTCCTCCTGGTATGATGCGATAAATGTTGATGCTGACCAAGGCTATTATATAAATGGCAAAAACGCTGTTTTATATGGTATCGAAGAAACGTATATCACGGACATCATGAATTATCCGACGGAAGGTTCTTATCCACAGAATGAAAACGAAGTTGCCCTCAGTACTGACGCAAAAGAACTTTTGGGAATTAAGATAGGGGACAGTATTACCTTAAATACGCCGGCAGGAGTTTTTGAATATGCCGTTTCCGGATTTTGTGAGGATGATACAGAGTTTAACGATATAATTGAAGGCAGCTGCGTGTATATGAACAGGGAGGCATTTGATGAAGTGCGTAGCTTGAATGACGTGGAAGCATCGTCTCAGTTTTATATCCGGTTCCAGAAAGAGAATGGCTTGAAGAAAACAATTGCTAAAATGAAAGAGCAATATAACCTTACCTCTGAAAATGTCATAGAAAACACGGCTGTTTTGAGCCTGTTGGGGGCAAGTACAAATGAGAGTATAAATGGGCTTTATCCTTTGGCAGCAGCTTGTTTTGTAATCATACTGATTGCCGGGGTTTTAATGATCTCAGGCTGCATGAACAGTAATGTGGCGCAGCGGACAAAATTTTTTGGAATGATGCGGTGTGTCGGTGCAAGCAAACAGCAGATTGTACGTTTTGTAAGGCTTGAGGCATTGAACTGGTGTAAAACCGCAATCCCGATTGGTTGTGCATTGGGGACGGTAACCTGTTGGATATTATGTATGATATTGCGGTTTCTTGTAAAAGGAGAATGGGTGGATATGCCTCTTTTTGCGGTAAGCATAAGCGGCATTCTTTGCGGAGCTGTTGTTGGTGTGGTTACGGTATTTATTGCGGCTCAGTCCCCTGCGAAACAGGCTGCGAAGGTTTCACCGGTGGCAGCAGTATCCGGAAATGCGGAATCATCGAAAAAAGTTATCCATGCGGCAAATACAAGGCTTTTTAGAGTGGAAACTTCCCTTGGAATCCACCATGCGACAGGAACTAAGAAAAATCTGTTCCTTATGACAGGATCTTTTGCCCTTACGATTGTGTTGTTCCTGACTTTTTCCGCCTGCCTTGATATTGTGCATAAATTGCTTCCGTCAGTGTCAAGTAAATTCACACCGGATATCGTAATTGCGAGCCAGGATGATACGAACTCCATAGACAGAGGGCTGGTAGAAGAAATTTCAGAAATATCGGGAGTGGACTCTGCCTTTGGTATGATATATAACACAGAATATCCGACTGAGATTAATGGCAACGCAGGAGCAATTGATTTGTGTTCCTATGATGATTTTATGATGGGCAACTTCGCAAATTCGGTCGTAAGCGGTGACATGTCAAAAGTCTATGGAGATTCCAGCTATGCTCTGGCGGTCTACAACCAGAGTAATAGACTGGATGTCGGAGATAAAATAAAAATCGGAGATGAGGAAATTGAAATTGCAGCTGTCCTTTCCGAAGGAGTAGGAAGTGTCAGCGGTGCAGCGACAGTGGTCTGCTCTGAAGAAACCTATCTACGTTTAATGGGCGATCAGAATTATGTTATGGTGGGGATGGTATTAGAAAAAGATGTATCTGAGTCGGCAGTAAGAAAAATCCAGGATATGGCTGGAGAACATTTATTCATGGATAATCGGGAACAAAATAGTGAGAACAATGGTTCTTACTGGGTATTCCGGCTTGCGGCATATGGTTTCCTGGCGATTATTTCCCTAATCACCGTGCTGAATATTATGAACAGCATTTCTATGGGGGTGTCTGCAAGGGTTAAGCAATATGGGGTAATGCGTGCTGTTGGTATGGAAAGCAGGCAGGTTACAAAGATGATAACGGCAGAGGCAGTAACATACGCTGTTTGCGGCACAATTGCCGGAATTGTACTTGGGATGATACTTCACTATTTGATTTATGTGAAGATTATCATTAGTCATTTTGGTGGTTTTTGGAATATTCCGCTTACTACCATTGCAATCATATTTTTGCTGGTTGCCTTCTCATGTGTTATTGCAGTCCATGGACCGGCAAAACGGATACGTAATATGGCAATCACAGATACAATCAATGACCTGTAATTGGAACGATAGATAAAGCCAGCGGTACAGTAGAAAGGAAAAGCTGCTGTACCGCAGAATATTTTACACACCAGTTTTAGAATGCGAGAATGAAGTATGGGAAATAAGGACTGCTTTTACGGTGTAGTAAATCGGAATGGAGGAAATTCATGGGTCAGTAAAAAAAATACCGGGGCCACAGCATATTGATCTGACGATATGCCATGGCCCCATATGTATGCTGTTATACTAAAAAATTACTGTTCGTTGCACTTCAATATATCCTCGTAAAAAGCATTCATTTCTTTCCGGGAACTGAATACTGCCACGTACATCTGATTTCCCATAGCACCGGAAAGAACATCCGGGATACGCTCCATCATCTTCATATGGGAACCGTATTTCTCGATGATATCGCTGTGGCTCATGGAAAAGTCCTTTCCGTCACGTCTTCCGGCAAACGCGCAGTAGGCATGTTTTCCAACCGGCATGGTGGAACGGTCGAAAGCGATCATATCTGCCCAGATCTTGTACACATCTGTGCTGTGGGCAAAATCGATCATGTCAGGGGTTACGCCGCCGCTGGGGCGCATGTTTACCTCAAGAGCAACCAGATCGCCCTTTTTGCCTAAGCCTTCCTGGTCTTTCAGAAGACGGAAAAATTCAAAATGTACAAAACGGCTTTTTACACCAAAGCTCTTTACGGTAGCACGTCCGGCAGTACGGGTATCATCCGGCAGATCCTTCAGAATATAGAAAATGGAATTATCGGATTTATTTACAATATCCATAATGGACATTGGCGTGATGTTTCCGGTCTCGAACATAGGCTCACCGTTGGAGTCGATAATGGCATCATAGGAATTCACTTCCCCGTTTACAAATTCCTCCATAATGTAGGAAGTATCCGGCCATTTGAGCTGGAAAAACTGCTCCATCTGCTCAGCATTTTCAATCTTGAAGGTATGAGAAGCGCCTACGCCGTTATCCGGTTTTGCAACCACCGGAAAACCAACCTCATTTGCGAAAGCCATACAATTTTCCAGAGTATCGACCATATGGTAGCGGGCAACCGGGATTCCGGCTTTGATATAAAATTCCTTCATGCGGGATTTGAATTTTACATTAGGAATATCCGATACCTGGAAGCCGCTGGTGATATTGAAATCTGTCCGCAGCTTGGCATCGCGCTCCAGCCAGTATTCATTGTTGGATTCCAGCCAGTCAATACGACCATGCTTGTGGATGAAAAAAGCTACTGCGCGGTATACCTCATCCTCATTTTCCAGATTGCTGACTTTGTAATATTCATTCAGACTGTCTTTTAACTCTGCAGTTAATTCATCATAGGGCTGGTCGCCGATTCCCAGGACATTCAGGCCATTCTTTTTCAGTTCACGGCAAAACATCCAGTAGTTTGTAGGGAAATTTGGGGAAATAAAAATAAAATTTTTCAAAGCTTACTTACCTTCCTTTTTCTTAAGTTTACCTTTCACCCAGCAGATAGGGAACAAAGTATTCTACCTGCCGATACCACCAGTACCAGTCATGGCTGCAGTCAAAACCCCAGAAATCCACCCAGGCATGAATATCCTTTTCCGTCAGGATGGACTGGAGATGTCTGGTGGAATCCGGAAGCTCCCAGGGGCCTTGTCCGCAGCAGATAACAGCTTTTTTCATATTATATAGTGGTATATACGGGTGATCAGGGGCCATGTTTTTCAAATAATGGATGGGGGAATTTTCATATACCAGGTCATCCATGTAGGAATCAAAGCCATACTCAGCACTGTAGATTCCGCTGAGAGCCAGAAGTCCGTCAAACAGGTCAGGGCGGCGGAAGAACAGGTTGGCAGCATGGGTAGCGCCAAGGCTGCAGCCAAACACCATGACACCGGGATATCCGGTCCAGCCGTTGCGTTCGTTGGCTATGTTGCGAAGGAAAGGCACGATTTCATCTGTAATGTGGCGGATCCACTGTTCATGGCGGCAAATACGCCACCGTGGATCATTTGCTTTATCAGACCATGTTTCTGCATCCAGGGTATCAATGGCACATACCATGATTTTGCCACTGTCGATCCAGGGAGCCCACACGTCTGTCATGTGGTAATTCTCAAAGTCGTAGAAACGGCCATCCTGGCAGGGAATAAAAATAACGGGTCGTCCTGCATGACCGTAAATTTTACATTCCATATCCCGTCCAAGAGCGGGGCTGTATTGTTTATAATATTGCGTTTCCATATTTTCTCCTTATCTGCGGTCATATTTCAGGAATACAACAGAGTGTTCATAAAGAAAGGAATCTGTTTTTCCCAGCTTGCTTCACAGTGCGTTCCGCCGGGGACGATCCGGCTTTCCACCAGCATCCCTTTTTCTATAAGCTGGGATGAAATTCTGGCAAACTGACGGCGTATATTGGCGTGATTGCCCATTTCCTTCTGCCCGTAGTCCATGTAGAGAACGGTGTCAGGCTGTATTCTTGCACTTCTGATCATCTGTTCCAGCTTTATGGGGGACACCCATAGAGAGGGGGAAAGGGCAGCAGCCCTGGAAAAGTAACGGTTGTATTCCAGCAGAGCGTACAGGCTCATCAGTCCGCCCATGGAGCTGCCTGCGATGTAAGTATGCTCCCGGTCCGGCAGTGTCCGGTAACGGCTGTCGATTTCCTTTTTAAAGGTATGTACAAACCAGTTCATGGTCAGTCTTCCACGGGCATCTATTTTTCCTATTTTCGGTTCCGAAAAAGGAAAGGGAGTGTATTCCTTCAGACGTCCGTTATCAGGGCTGTGATTGCACTCTACTGCGGCAATGATGAGCTGGGTGTTGGTGTAATCCATATATTCCTTCATGCCCCAGCATTTGCCGTAGGTGGCATCAGAGTCGAAAAATACGTTGTGACCGTCAAACATATAAAGAACCGGATAGCGTTTATCAGGCTCGTAGTCGTAGGATTCGGGAAGATAAACATAGACGCCCCGCTCCTCGTCACCTGTCAGCTCCGGAATGGTGACATTCCATTTATGTACCATAGTTGTCTCCTTTCGGTGTAGCTAATTCACTTTACTATAGCACAGAAGTAAAGAAAAGGCAATAAACTAAGCTTCGTTTGGATCACAAAAAACGTCTGCACAGCGCGCTTGCCATGCTTCGGGAAGTCAGCGGTGAACAGCAGAGAAGCTTTCAATAAACTCCCACGCGGATTTTGACAACGGCACGGTCTTCAGGTAGCAAAGGGAAATCTGGGTAGAGACTGCAGGGGTGATCTTTACCACTCGGAAGGGAAGCTCCTCAGGCTCCTGCGGGGCAGAATTCGGGGGACATTTTACGTGCTGGTCCATGAGAAGAGCGATACAGTTTCCATAGGCAACCATGTCAAAGATGCTGTCCAGCCGATGGCTGTCAAAAACGATATTGGGGATGAAGCCCGCCTCCTGGCAGGCGGAACGGCACAGGTCGTAAATCATGGAGCTTTCCTTTAAAAAACAGAATTTTTCGTTCTGAAGGTCACGCAGGGTAAGCTCCTGTTTGTCAGCCAGAGGATGGTGACTGGGCAGAAGGGCGACGAGCTGGTCAATGATATAGGGAATATGTACGATACCCTCTTCGGTTTCAAAGATTTCTTCAGTAGAGTGTCTTGCCTCACGTAAAAAAATCAACTGACATTTCTGGTCAAGCAATAATGACCTTAAATTCTTAGGGTCATCCTCAACCACTTTGAAAAGAAATTCCGGGCATTTTTTCTGATGTTCCAGAAGCAGCCTGGTGATCCGGTACTGTGCCATGACCGGGATACTCCCTATGGTCACAAGGGATTGGCTGCAGTTTTTCATTTGAAGGAGCATGGACGAATAATCAAACTGGGTGCGGGTGATGGACTGGGCATAAGGGAGAAAGGAAGTGCCGTATTCCGTCAATTCAACCTTGCGGGTAGTCCGTTGGAACAGAGGTACCCCCAGTTCATTTTCCATGGCTTTGATATGCTTGGAAAGGGTAGACTGGTTCATAAAAAGCCGCTCCGCAGCTTCCCAGTAATTTTTTGTTTCTGCCAGTACGGCGAATTCTTTAAAGTAATTAATATCCATACGTTCACCCTCATATTAATTCCATTTTTGACTTAATGATAACGAAAACGGAATTGGTTGTCAATCTGGTTCAAATTATAATTTGTTTAAAGAAATAGCGAATTGGAAAGTTAGAATGGAAAAAAGGGGAAAAAATGGATACCATTACGATCACAAATCACACAATGGAATTATCAGATTGTAAAGATAGCTGGTTTTTTGACGAGACATATAAGTGCTGGTGTTTGGAGGATATTTTATATACAGAGAAGGCAGAAACTCCAAAGTTCCAGCGTCTGAGTATTTTTGTGCCGGAACCTTATATGAAGGAAAAGGGAGAACTCGATCTGGAAGGCAGGATGAACGGATATACGGCAAAGACAGTCCCTGTTATTTTCGGCAATAATTCTTCGGGATATATGCAGATGCCCCACGTATGGCTGGGAGGTCCGAGGTGTTCCGCAGAACAGTATTTAAAACACGGATTTGTCTATGTAAGCTGCGGAAACAGAGGAAGCGAATCCCGGAATGAAAAGGGAGAATGGTGCGGAAAATCTCCTGCAAACCTGGTGGACTTAAAGACTGCCATCCGTTTCCTGAGACATAATTCCAAAGCAATTCCGGGAAACCTGGACAGGATCATTTCTGTTGGCTGGAGTGCAGGCGGAGCCATGTCTTCTCTTCTGGCTGTTACGGGAAATAACAAGAATTTCGATTCCTATCTGGAAGAAAACGGCGCTTTTATGGACGAGAGAGATGACGTTTATGCAGCGCAGATGTACTGCCCGATCATAGATCTGGAACATGCGGATCTGGCGTATGAGTGGATGTTCCGGGCAGATAAAGAAAACGAGAATTCCCCGGCAGGTCCTGCTGGCGTTATGACTCCGTTCCAGGAAGCGCTGTCTGCCAGATTGAGTGGGAAATTTATTTCGTATTTCAATGGATTAAAGCTGGAAAATCCGGAGACCCATGAGGTGCTTTCCATTCATGAAGACGGCAGAAGCGGCAGCGGCTATGACTATCTGATGGATCAGATCAATAAATCTGCTTCCATATTTTTACGGAAGCTGGAGCAGGGTGAGATTGAGGAATGCTGTTCCGCAGAGGATTATCTGAAAAGGAAGGAAAAGACCGCATGGCTTACATGGGACGGAACGGAAGCGAAAGTATCGGATCTGGATACATATGTGCTGAATCACAGAAGAAGAATGAAACCCTGCACATCCTTTGACACTCTGGAAATGAACAGCGGAGAAAACCGTTTATTCGGTTCAAAGGAGAAGCATTATCTGCATTTTAACCGTGATATCGCAGATGCTATTGCGGATTTAAAGGAGGCATTTCCTGAAGAATATGGAAAATACTATGCTTCCTATGCGGAGTGCGCGGATGATAAGGAACAGGAGAAAAGGATTTACCTGATCAATCCGCTGAATTACATAGGAACAGAGGAAAAAAGCGATATGGCGTCCCATTACCGTATCCGTGTAGGCGCCAGCGATGCGGATACGTCCTTTATGGTGAGCATGATCCTTGCACTAAAGCTGAAAGCGGCAGGAAAACCGGTGGATTATGCTCTTGTCTGGGATAAACCGCATTGTGAAGCGGATTACCCGGGTGAAATATGCAGATGGATCGATGAAATTTGCAAGAAGAAGGAAAAAACAGCAGGCCCTTTAAAGGGCCGGGAGCTGCATCTTGGGAAGGGAGAAACGGTATGAATTTAAAAGAAAAACCATTTTATCTCAGTGATAAACAGATAACATGGGTCGAGAATACCTTAAAAGAAATGACGGTTGACCAGAAAATCGGACAGTTGTTTTGCATTTTGGGAGATGCCTACGAAAAAGAAGAATTGAATCGTCTGGTAAAAGACCAGGGGATCGGAGGCGTGCTGTTCCGGCCTGATGAATTGAGAAAAATACAGGAGAAATACAGCGCCCTGGACGAGTATGCAGAAATCCCATTATTAAAGGCTGCCAATCTTGAGGAGGGCGGCGCAGGCGTTCTGACAGACGGCACATATTTTGGGACACAGATGCAGGTGGCTGCCGCGGGAGATATGGAGTGCACTGCAAATTTTGCCAGAGTATGCGCTGCAGAAGGAAGGAAAGCAGGAGTAAACTGGACATTTTCTCCGGTAGTGGATATTGATTACAACTTCCGAAACCCCATTACCAATGTGAGAACCTTTGGAAATGACCCGGAAAAGGTTCTGGAAAATGCTGCGGTGTTTGTAAAGGAGCTTCAGAAGCACGGGATCGCGGCATCCTGCAAGCATTTTCCGGGAGACGGTGTGGATTACAGGGATCAGCATCTGCATCCGACCTACAATGACCTGAGTGCGGAAGATTGGTTTTCTTCCTATGGAAAAATTTATGAGAGCCTGATCAAAGACGGTCTGATGAGCATTATGGTAGGGCACATTGTGCAGCCGAATGTGATCCGTGCAGTCAATCCCAATGCCGGACAGGAGGAAATGCTTCCTGCATCTTTAAGCAGAGAAATGCTGACAGGGGTTTTGAGGGAAAAATTCGGTTTTCATGGGGTGATCATTACCGATGCCACCATTATGGGCGGTTATACCATGGCAATGCCCCGGAAAGAGGCAATGCCTGCAAGCATTCAGGCCGGATGTGATATGATCTGTTTTTCCACCGATATTTACGAGGATATCCGGTACATGAAAGAGGGTGTGGAAGCGGGACGGTTGTCTGAAGAACGGCTGGAGGAAGCAGTTACCAGGATCCTTGCGCTTAAGGCAAAGGTCACAGCAGAGGCGAACAGGAAAAATGAGGCGGATGAGATATCCTTTGCCCAGTGTCAGGCATGGAGCAGAGCATGTGCGGACCGTGCCGTAACGCTTGTGAAGGATACGCAGAAGCTTGTGCCTGTACGGAAAACAGAATATCCGAAAATCAGACTGGTGATCGTGGGGGAAGACACAATATACGACGGCAGCTTAAGGGAAACGGCAAAGGAGGTTCTGGAGGAAAAGGGCTTCCGGGTTGAGCTTTATGATCCTTTTGAAGATGATCTGCATGGATGCGCGGCTTTGCCTCAAGACAGGCTGACCTTGATATTGGCAAACTGTCCTACTGCAAGCAATAATACTACAGTAAGGATCAATTGGTGTCCGAAGCATGCCCTTGAGATTCCAAGGTTTGTAAACGAAGAAAAAACAGCGTTCGTTTCCTTTGCAAATCCTTATCACCTGCAGGATATTCCGCGAGTGCGTACCTATATCAATGCGTATACGGCTACAAAGGCAGCCGTTACGCTGGCTGTTGAAAAACTGATCGGGATAGGAACATTTACAGGAGTGAGTCCGACAGATCCATTCTGCGGTCTTTGTGATACACATTTTTGATAGGAGAATAATCGCCTGCGCGGGGTAAGCCGCGCAGAAAGCCTGGAGATCATGCGGCCGGATACGAAAAAGCAGATTATAGGATCGGAAGTATAGATGAGCTGCTGCAATTAGCGGATTGTTAAAATTGGAGAATGATATCGGCGCAGGCTCGAATTTATTTATGCAAAATGTGAGAAAAGATTGAAAAAAGTTGGATTGATTGAGCGAATTGACAGATGATAAGATGAAGCTACCAAATAATAAACGTCATAATGCACAAATTATTTTGCGGAATAAAATAATAGCATGCAAACAGGCGAAATACAAGGAGGAAACAGGATGAAAAGAAAAGCGTTAATGGCTTTCATGGTAGCTTGCTCAATGGCAGTTAGTGCGGTACCTGCCGGAAGTTGTATGGTTGTCCTGGCAGAAGAAGGCGGTCCTGGCGGAGGAGAACAGGGCGGCGGTCCTGGAGCTGGCGGAGAGCAGGGCGGCGGCCCTGGTGGCCAGGGACAGAGTGCGGACGCTTCCGGAAACCAGTATTTTGAATCATTGAATGCAGACGAAGTCAATATCCAGGATACCGGAAGCTATACGATCCAGTTGAAGGCAAAAGAGGGCTGGCAGTTTGATGTAGCAGATAATACGGACGTGACAAAATGGATCGTAAATGAAAATGATGAGCCTGCATTTACAAATGACAGCGGTGTTGCATTTGCTGTAAACGGCGAAGATTTTGCCCTGAATATTACCATTGATGCGTCTCAGATCGCCGGATTTAATACCAATGGCTCCGGTGAGCTGTATGTGAAGCCGAATGGCGGGATCCCGCTGGTTGTAGAAGGCGAAAACCATGGACAGTATCAGGTTGTTTCCGAAAAAGCCGGTGTTTATACAATCCCGGAAGTGGAAGTTGTGGGTACTGTTGAGGGAACAAGTCAGAAGGGTGAAATTGAGTTAACCGAAGATACCGTTACAGTTGCCCTGAGACTTGACGGTGTGGATGACAGTCTGATCGACAGCAGTGCTGCTGTGGTACGGCTGCTGGAAGGCGATGGATATTATCTGTCTGATTATCAGTTCAACGATGATACCTTGACAGGAGAATGGGCTGGCGGTGAGACGACATACACCCTGAGCACAGAGAAATTCTCCGGAAGCTTTTCAGAGCTTGGCGGTGATGGAAACGGAAACTATTATGCAAATATCGGCGTAGGCGGTCTGACCTATAACGGACTTCCTCTTGCTGAAGCCGCCTTCCGTGTACATATGTATGCGTTCGGACGTACCTTTACTATTGAGAGCAACGGCAGTCTGATCAATGATACGCAGCCTTTATGGTCTACTACTACTGAGAATGGAATTCCTGTTCTGTGTGATGCGTACCCGGACTATCTGAATATTACCTGGCCGATCGACTTTGATGCGTCTGCTCTGGCAGCAGAAGACTTCACTCTGACTATGCGCAGCGATTACGGCGATGAGCTGGTTCTGGAGCCGGGAACAGATTTTACCGTAAAAACAGAAAAAGACCAGACAACGATTGCAGTGAACTATATTTACTGGGCAAATATTCCGGTTTACAAGGTCCTGAACGTGGCTGTAAATACGGAAAAACTGACCTGGGACGAGCAGAAATATACGGTTGACACCATTTCTCATGATTATGATATTGCCAGCGTATACTCCTACTTTATTATGAGCGGCGGCATGCAGGGTACCCAGAAATGGACCTACTACGGCGTGGATGGTCTGACTGATTGGGAGCAGGCATTTATAATCCCGACCTATACTCTGAGCTATACAGATGAAAACGGTGTGATCAGCTACTATGCACAGGATGAGAATGGCAACGGTATCTTTACCACTGCAGCAGATGAGGCAATGTCCTTTGATTCCAGAGAGGATAATCACTGCCAGGTTGTAGATAACACAGGCTCCTTTGAGCGTGTATACGATCAGACTGCAGATATGGAAGTGGACGGCGTGACTTATACATTTGATAAGGTATATGCAAATGCTGACAATATGCCGCTTGACCCGGCAGACTGTACGGGACTTACCGCACAACCAGGTTATGTAATGGGCGACAGTTGGGAAATGCATGGAAGATGGCCATGGCAGACCTTTGTTAACACAGGCTACCAGGGCGGAACAAAATAAGCTTTAACCATATAAAATTACCGTAAATAAAAAGGGTATCTTTCAAGTCATGAAATGACTTTTGGGATACCCTTTTTCATATCAAGGGAAATGCTGGCGCAAATCTAACTGATCCCAAGTGACTTATAAAACTTCAAAAACTGTCTGGCGGTAGGATTCAGGGACTGTTCAGATTTATATGCCAGAAGGATACTGGTGGTAAACTGGGGAACCACATCAATAATGGCAACATCCTTTGTGTCAATAAAAGAAAGGGGCTGCTTTGTAAGAAGCCCGATGCCCATCCCGCGGCTGACCAGATCCAGGATATTTTCCGCACGGTGTCCGGTAAAAGCCACATTCGGGGAAAATCCGGCAGCTTTGCAGGCGGAGATGGCAAGCGTGTGCATCATGGAGCCTTTGGCAAGAAAGAGAAAGGATTCCCCCTTCAACTGGTCCAGAGTGACAACCTGAGAGGATGCAAGAGGATGGTCTCGGGGGAAAACAGCTACTAAATGATCCGTAAAATAGGGAAGTTTCTGGAATTCTCCCTCAGAGGGATCGCGAGTCCGGATGAAGGCAAAGTCGCAGCTTCCCTCACGGAGCATTTTGTCCAGCTCGGAGGTATCGGCGCCTACGATATTCAGATTATAATCCGGATGCTCATCCTGGAATCTGGAGAGAAGCTCCGTAATATGATATTGGGTCATAGTGGGAATCGTGCCAATGGTAATATTTCTGTTCTGGTTTTTGATCCGTTCAGACAGAGCTTTTGTATAGTCTGCCTGCAATGCCCGCATCTGTTTGGCATAAGGCAAAAACAGCCTGCCGAATTCATTCAGCTCGACCTTCCGGGTGGTGCGGTTAAAGAGCTGGACGCCCAGATCGTTCTCAACGCTTTGGATGTGTCTCGATAAAGTGGACTGGGACAGATACAGAGCATCCGCTGCCTCAAGATAATTTCCTATCTCTGCCAGTGTGATAAATTCATTGATATAATTAATTTCCATAAAACTTCCTCCCGTTTATCTAATGCTGACCGTAAATGAGAAAACAGTGCCATTTCCCGGTTTGCTTTCAACCCATATATTTTCTTCAAGTCCATCCAGGATCTCTTTGACAATGGAAAGCCCAAGACCGCAGCCTGCTTTGTTCTGAGGATTTTCGGATTTATAAAACCGGTTAAAGATCAGGGGCAGTTCATCATGGCTGATCCCACATCCGTTATCGCGGACATGGACAACGATACATTCTTTCTGTTCCTCAAAAGACACGTCAACCTGACCATTTTCTTCCCCGACAAATTTAGAGGCATTGTGAAGAAGAAGCTCCAAAACTCTGGATATCAGCGCAGGTGCTGTGTACAGCTCCGGACAATGGGATTTCTGAAAATCCATTGCCGAAAAGTGTACATCTATATCCGAAAAGAGAACCTCGTAGCGGTTCAGAACAGCGCCAAAAGCGTTTTCCGGCGTGACAGCTTCTTTCCGAAAGAGTTCTTTTGTACTTTGGAGCTTGGACAATTCCAGGATTTCCTGAACCGTATCCTCCAGGATATTTGCTTCCTTTAAAATCGTACTGTAGTAAAATAGCTGCTTCTGCGGATCCGTCACATAACCATCCAGCAGGGTGGAGCTTAAAGCTTTGATAGAAGTGATAGGGGACTTCAGTTCGTGGTTCATGCTGGCGATATAGGTTCGCTGCAATTGTTCCAGAGCGGCGTCCTTTTTGACGAGCAGATGATAAAAAAATAATAGCAAAAGGAAGATAAAGGTCCATACAGTGAAAAATATGATCAGATTATTTGGAAGATCTATCAATTCCCGGACAACAAAAAGAATTCCGGAAAGATTATCGTCCGCCTTAATAGGAGAAACGACAACCAGGCTGATGGAATTTCTGGATCTGGATTGCATGGACAGTTTCAGATAATCATAATACAGCCCCGTACCATGGTCTTTCAGGCGGTTCAGATATTTCTGCATATCAATATGGATGACAGTGTCTGAATAACCGGAGGTGTACTGGTCAAGACGGTTGCCTTCCAGATCACAGGCAATATAGTGCAGTCCAAAATGCGCTGTAATGCCGAAATCCTGTTCCCGGGAGTAGGCACTGGCTGAATCCTGGGCAATTTGGATCAGATCCTGCCTGCGACGAAAATAAGGAACGGCAAGCATAATGATTAAGCCAAGTATCATTCCTGTAAGATAAAGCGCCGTGATGACGAAATATGGAAGTTTCTTCTTTTTTTTCATTTATAATGGTGTATCCTCCAATTCATCTATTTTATACCCGATCCCATAAACGGATTGGATCGTAAAATGCGCATTCGCTTTGGAAAGTTTTGCCCGGAGACGCTTTATGATCGTATCCACAGCGCGCGTATCTCCGAAATAGTCGTTTCCCCATACCTCATCCAGGATCAGATCCCGGCTTTGTACCTTATCCGGTTCCCGGATCAGACATTGAAGGACAGAAAATTCCTTTGGAGTCAGATCCAGTGTTTGTTCCAGAATGACAGCCTTATAGGAAGCGGGATACAGGATGAGATTGGAGAAAAAAAGTGCGGAAGGTTCCTTCCTTGGATGAAGACGTTTCAGTATGGTGTTGACCCTGACCGTAACCTCCTTGGGTGAGAAGGGTTTCGTCACGTAATCATCCGCTCCAAGCTCCAGACCGAGAATCCTGTCATCCTCTTCGCTTTTTGCACTGAGCATGATAATGGGGATGTCATTCGTTTTCCGTATTTCCTGACATATGTCAGTACCGGACCGTCCTGGCAGCATAATATCCAGAATGACCAGATCGATTTTTCTGGTGCGCAGAGTATTTATCAGGTTCCGGCCGTCATAAAGAGAGATCACATCAATTCCGGTTTGGTTTAAATAGGTGGTGAGACTTTCATGGACGGCAATATTATCATCGCATATCAATACAGTGGTGTTACGCATCATTACATCACCTTTAGTCTGTTTTTACATTGAGTGTAATATTCTCTGGGGAATCCTTTGGCTAAAAAATACATAATTTTGAAAAAAGAGGATTATTTTTTACTATATTATCACATTTGTGCGAAAATTTCAAAGCGATAATGGGCAAAAATTACTAATTTTCGCCACAATTGCAAAATGCAGCTATGCTATGATGAATTTACAGATGAAGAGGCTTGCATTTCTGAAAAACATATAAGCATTCTGCTAAAGCAAAGAGAAATGAGTGAAAAAGATTTATGCAAAATGTGAAAAAAACGGGCTGAAACACGGATTGCTTGTGCAGTTTGATAAATGGTATGCTTAAGTCACTTCAAAAGAGAACGCTGAATTGCACAAAACATACAAAATAGAATTTGTGCAATAACGAAACGATGTGAAGCGGTAAACAAAAAACGGGAGGTAACAAACATGAAGAAAAAAGTAGTAGCAACATTGTTGGCAGCAGTGATGGCCATTACCACTATGACAGTAGGTACCATGACCGTATTTGCAGAAGGTGAATACACAAGAGCAGACGAAGAAGGCGTAGTGGTTGGTGTTCTGGCAGACCCGGAAAACATGGGACCGTGGTCTGGTATGTCACAGGGACGTATTGCGGTTCTGTTTTCTACCTATGAGTATATGATCACTCGTGAAGATGGTGTAGCTTACGGTGTTCTGGCAAAGAGCTGGGATCAGGTAGACGGCAAGACCTATGATGTAGAGATTTATGATTACATTCATGATACAGCAGGCAATCCTCTGACTGCATCAGACATTGTATTCAGTTTTGAAACAGCTATCGCAACAAAGAACTATGGAAAACTGGAAGTTATTGAGAGCGTAACTGCTGTAGATGATTATCATGTACAGTTCAAATTTAACAAGGATCTGGAGATTGGTGAATTCGAGAACGTTATGCTGGAGTGTGCTATTGTAACACAGGCTGCATATGAGGCATCTGAAGATCAGATGGCTACAACACCTGTTGGAACAACTGCTTACAAGGTAGAAAGCTATGTTCCGGGATCTTCCCTGACTCTGGTTGACACAGGCGATTATTGGCAGACAGACGAATCTCTGGTTCATGGTACCAGTATTCATAATGCTCCGAAGATCACCTTCTCTGTTATCACAGAGGCATCACAGCACACAGTAGCGCTCCAGACACATGCGGTTGACATCTCCAACGGTGTTCCGGATACTGACATTGACAAATTCCGCGAGGGCGGCGAGTATTCCGAAGGAAATGAAGTCGGCGTTGTTATGGATAATCTGACCATCGGCGTTGAGTACAATATGTCTGATGATTCCTTCCTGAAGGATGACCAGAACCTGCGTCTTGCCATTGCTTATGCAATTGACAGCGAGGGCATCAACCTTGGCGCATTCAACGGAAATGGTATGGCTGTAAAGGATTTCGCAAACGCTACTTATCCGGACTACAATCCTGAATGGGACAATGAAGACTACTATGATTATGACGTAGACAAAGCTAAAGAGTATCTTGCAGCTTCCAATTACGATGGACAGACTGTACGCATTCAGTACATCACCAGCACATCTATGGATGCAATCGCTCAGATGGTTCAGGCTTATCTCGGACAGATCGGTATCACAGCAGAGCTGACAGGATATGATCAGATGATGGGACAGCAGATGCAGTATGATTCTACCAGCTATGACATTCTTCTGAAACAGTCCGGTTCTACTGACTATATTGTAAACCAGTGGAAGCTTTGCTGGGACAGAAGAGATTATGAGTCCCTTACCGGCGGTACTGCAAACTTTGTTCAGGATGAAAAACTGGATGAGCTGATGCAGGCTTGCTTAAACACAGAGACTTATGGACCGGAAAGCATTGAAGCAATGCATGATTATCTTGTAGAACAGTGCTATGGATATGGTGTTGTAGAAGGCCCGATCAATATCGTACATTCCGGTTACATTACTGACGTGGCTCTGGATATTCGTAATCAGATCCTTCCGGGTGCCTGCGAATATGCTGAATAAATGAATGAAATATAGAAGGGCTGTCACAAAATGATTTGGTGTGTACCAGATTAAAGGGTGTGACAGCCCTTTTCAGAAAAAAGAAAGGATTACATAATATGTGGAAATATGTTGTGAAACGTTTGCTTTGGATGATTCCGGTGCTTCTGGGTATCTCTATCGTAATTTTTACGATTATGTATTTCTGTCCCGGAGATCCGGCGACCTCTATTTTGGGAAACAGCGCCACACCGGCTGCTATCGAAGCAAAACGAATTGAAATGGGTCTGGACCGTCCTTATATGGTCCGTCTTTTGGATTATTTAAACCAGGTATTCCTGCACTTTGATCTGGGAACCTCCTATTTCCAGAATCAGTCCGTTATGTCAGGTATTCTGTATCGTATGCCGTATACCATCACAATTGCAGTGCTCTGTATGCTGCTGCAGGTTCTGATCGGTACACCGCTTGGTATTACTGCTGCTACACATCAGAATGGTTTTGCAGATCGTTTCTGCATGATCATCGCTCTGTTGGGCGTATCCATTCCCGGTTTCTGGCTGGCAATGATGCTGGTTCTGCTGTTTGCAGTAAGACTTGGCTGGCTGCCGCCATACGGTGTAGGCGGAATCCAGTATTACATTCTTCCCTGCGTTGCCAATGCCTTTGCAGGTATCGCTTCACAGGCAAGACAGACCCGTTCCAGTATGCTGGAGGTCATCCGTTCCGATTACATTGTAACGGCTCGTGCAAAAGGTCTTTCTGAGCATGATATCCTCTACAAACATGCACTTCCCAATGCGTTGATCCCCATCATCACAGTTGTAGGAAATGGTATGGGTATGATGCTTGGCGGTACGGTTGTTATTGAATCCGTATTCTCCATTCCGGGTATCGGATCTTATACCACCAGCGCCATCAATAACCGTGACTATCCGGTGGTTATGGGCGGCGTCCTTTTCCTGGGAGCAGTTTTCAGTCTGATCATGCTTCTTGTGGATGTGATCTATGCTTATGTAGACCCGAGGATCAAAGCACAGTATGAAGGACAGCAGAAGAGTTTCAGAAGGAGGAAGAAAGCAAATGGCTAAATCTGTGACTGCAGCGGCAGCTTCAAATGAAAAAGTCCGCAAGAAAAAAGAAGGCCAGTTTTCACTGGTAATGAAGCGATTAAGCAAGAATAAAATAGCCATGGCAGGCTTGGTGATCATATTGCTCCTTTTCCTGGTGGCAATTATTTCTCCGTGGATTATGCCGTATGCGTATGAGGAAATGAACATGGCGGAACGATTTGCAACACCCAGTCTGAGCCATTTATGCGGCACGGATGAGATGGGACGTGATATCTTCAGCCGTCTTCTCTATGGTGCAAGGGCTTCTCTGTCACTTGGATTTTTGGCAACCATCATTTCTACGGTTGTGGGAATGTTTATCGGTTCCATCGTTGGCTACTTCGGCGGATGGGTTGACACCGTTGTTATGCGACTGGTGGACATCCTTCAGGCTATCCCTGGAATCCTTCTTGCCATTGCGATTTCCGCATGTCTGGGAAGCGGTTTTATAAACACAGTCATCGCTCTTTCCATAGGCGGTATCCCCATGACCGTGCGATTGCTCCGCGGTTCCATTATGGGTGTGCGTAAGATGGAGTATCTGGAAGCAGCCCAGACCATTAACTGTTCCGTACCACGTACCATTATCAAACATATCCTGCCAAACAGTATCTCCCCGATCATCGTATCCGTAACGATGGGTATCGGTAATACAATCCTGATGGCAGCATCCTTAAGCTATATCGGACTTGGCGTACAGCCACCGACACCGGAATGGGGAGCTATGCTTTCCGCAGCACGTACCTATATGCGTGATTGTCCGCACATGGTGCTGTTCCCGGGTCTTGCGATCGCATTGGTTGTTTTGTCTTTGAATATGCTTGGCGACGGATTACGTGACGCATTGGATCCGAAGCTGAAACAGTAATTAGAGGAGGAAAGAAGAATGGCTGAAAATAGAAAGAGTCCGTTTCTGGAGGTCAAAAATCTGGTTGTTCACTATACCTCAGAGGGCAAAGATATCCATGCAGTCAATGACGTATCGTTAGCGATCAATAAAGGTGAAACATTAGGGCTGGTGGGAGAGACAGGCGCAGGAAAGACAACCATCGCAAAATCCATTCTGCGTATCCTTCCGGAGCCTCCGGCACATGTGGACCAGGGACAGATATTCCTGGAAGGAAAAAATATCCTGGAGCTTCCCAATACGGAAATGCAGAAGATCAGAGGAAAAAGGATTTCTATGATCTTCCAGGATCCGATGACAGCATTAAACCCGGTTATGCGTGTAGGTGAGCAGATTGCAGAAGGAATCAGCCTCCACGAAAAGGTTTCCAGAAAAGAAGCCGAGAAAAAGGCAAAGGAAATGCTGGAAATGGTTGGTATCCCGGGCTCCCGTTATCGGGATTACCCACACCAGTTTTCCGGCGGTATGAAACAGCGAGTTGTTATTGCAATGGCACTTGCATGTAATCCTGACCTGCTTCTGGCGGACGAGCCGACTACTGCTCTCGATGTGACGATCCAGGCGCAGGTATTGGATATCATTAAAGATCTGCAGGAAAAGCTGAACACAGCTATGATCATGATCACCCATGACCTTGGTATCGTGGCGGAGGTCTGTGACAATGTAGCGGTTGTCTATGCAGGTGAGATCGTAGAGTTTGGAAGCATTGAAGAAATCTTTGACCATCCTACACATCCATATACAATAGGATTATTTGGTTCCCTTCCGGATATCAATTCTGATGTGGAACGTCTGTCTCCCATCGTCGGTATGCCGCCGGATCCCAGCAATCTTCCGGAGGGATGTGCGTTTTCACCACGCTGTCCGCATGCAACAGAGGAATGCAGGAAATCAAAGGTAGCGCTGCGTAACATTGGAGGCACACATACATGCCGTTGTATCAGGGACGGAAAGGAGAACTGACATGGAAAAACCATTAATTGAGGTAAAGCATTTAAAGAAATTTTTCGATACCCCAAAGGGAACCTTACATGCAGTGGATGATGTCACATTCTCTATAGGAAAAGGAAAAACAATGGGCGTGGTTGGAGAATCCGGATGTGGTAAATCCACACTTGGACGAACCATGATCCACCTGTATGAGAGTACGGACGGACAGATCATCTTTGATGGTGAGGATGTCACCCATGTAAATAAAAAGAAGCTGCATGAGCTTCGCGAGAAGATGCAGATCATCTTTCAGGACCCTTTTGCTTCACTGAATCCCCGTATGACGGTAGAGGAGACCATCCGGGAGCCGCTGGAGCTTTCCAGGAAATATAACAAGAATGATCTGATGGATGAAACAGAGCGTATCATGGATATGGTTGGAATCGACGAACGTCTTCGCCATTCCTATCCGCATGAGCTTGACGGCGGACGCCGCCAGCGTGTCGGTATCGGACGTGCATTGGCTTTGAACCCGGCCTTTGTTGTCTGTGACGAGCCGGTATCTGCCCTGGACGTATCTATCCAGGCGCAGGTACTGAATCTTTTGCAGGATCTGCAGGAAAAATCGGGCGTAACCTATATGTTCGTAACCCATGACCTGTCCGTAGTAAAGCATATCTCAGATAATATCTGCGTTATGTATCTTGGACAGCTTGTGGAGACCACGACGTCCAAAGAATTGTTTGCCCGCCCGCTGCATCCGTATACGAAAGCATTGCTTTCTGCGATTCCGTCCGTTGATATTCATAACCGCCAGAAGCGTATCATCCTTCAGGGAGAGATCGTGTCTCCGGTGGAACCGAAACCGGG
The DNA here is from genome assembly GCF_964240875.1 of Ruminococcus sp. 5_1_39BFAA. Taxonomy (NCBI): domain Bacteria; kingdom Bacillati; phylum Bacillota; class Clostridia; order Eubacteriales; family Oscillospiraceae; genus Ruminococcus; species Ruminococcus sp. 5_1_39BFAA. Next base: position 189,529 of record NZ_CAXSVO010000002.1, read on the forward strand.
ATGCCGTTTTGCGGCGAGATGCCCCTATGCTACGGAAAAATGTCATCAGCCGCAGGAACTGAGAGAAATATCCAAAGGACATTTTGTTTCATGCTGCCGGGTTGAGGAGATCAACTGATACCCTGGGAGAGTATTTTCGGACATTGACGAGGTGTGAAAAATGAAAGGATATTATCATAAATATTTCGAGGGATATAAAGAGGACAGAGTTTTAAACAGAAATGGAAGAGGAACGCATCTTGAATACACTTATGCCAGCTATTACTTCCGCCAGGATATGAAGGATCATATAAGAGTGCTGCTGCGTATCCTGTATGTTTTCATGGCTATGGCTGCGACCTGTGCGTTTCTCTATGCGTCCAGCCGTACTGTGCACTGCAATCAGGTTATTTATGGCGCTTTATGCCAGGCGGTAACAACATTGGCATTTGTCTGGTTTTTCTGGGTCCTTGTTTATTACGTTTTTGCACCCCGGGAAATGACGGTCTATAAATATAAAAGTACAGCCATACAGATATTAAAAGTGTGTAAATGGCTGGCAGCCGCATTGGTACTGGATGCGGCTGCCGTAATGGCCGATATGCTGATCACCGGAAACCTTCTGCAAAAAGATGAGATGCTTTGCATGGTAAGCTATCTGCTGGCAGCAGGAGTCGTTGTGGGGATCAGAATGATTGAACGTTCCCTGCCTTATGAAAGGCTTTCTAATGACAAAGAGATTACCTGGTATCGAGAAGGAATGGAATGGAGGTAGAGACAGTGGCAGAATTAAGAGTAGGAGCCGGAAAGCGGGAGATTAAAATTCCGCAGGCGTATCTGGCAGTGGAGAATTTTACAGTGGTACATGACCCGATCCATGCCAGAGCGATAATCATAGAAAATAATGAAACAATCGTGATCGTTTCGCTGGAGATTACATCCATGCCGGAACAGGAAACAGATGAAATTCGAAAGATCATATCAGAGAAGCTGAAAATAAAAAGGGAAAATATCTGGATTTGTGTGACCCATTCTTTTTCCTCACCGCATCTTCTGCCGGATTTTATTTTGAAAACAGAAGAAAATATTCGGCTGAAATCAGAGTACCGCGCTGCGATCCAAAATGCAGCCCTGGAAGCCGCCAGTGATGCTGCTTTAAAGCTGCAGCCTGCTGTGGCGGGAATGCAGACTGGTGAGTGCGGGATCGTGGCAAACCGCGATATCGAGCTGGCGGACGGCTGGTGGATCGGTGTAAACGGAAAAGGAATGACAGACAGGACCGTGTCGGTAATCCGGTTTAATAATACAGAAGGGGAACCTATTGCGCTGATCACCCATTTTGCTATGCAGTCCTCTGTGCTGGATCAGTCAGAGCTAACCGGAGGAGGAAAGCCTGTATCCTCGGATGTGGCTGGAAATGCCTGCAGCAAAGTGGAAGAAACCTATGGAAATCATGTAGTTGCGCTGTTTTTGATCGGTGCTGCAGGAGATCAGGCGCCAATTGAGAAAGCTGTCACGGAGACTTTTGAGGATGGAAAAAAGGTTCGTACAGACCTGCATGAGCAGGGCTTTGAAATCTGTGACAGACTTGCAGGGATCCTTGGTGATACGATCTGTGGGATTTCTGATAAAACGGAATGTGCGATCAGGGAGCTGCCCATATCCGTTCAGTCGGAAAAGGTGACTGTTCCGGCAAAAAGAATGGATAAAGACCTGCACAGCCTGGTTCCGACCCATGAATTTACTTATGTGTATGACGGAGAAAAAGAAACAACTATTGAGAAACTGCAGTTGGGAGATATTGTACTGCTTGGAGTAAGGCCTGAGCTGAACTGCGTAACGGCGGCATCTATCATGGATATGTCTGAGTTCAAAATGACACTGATCTGTACCATGGTAAACGGTGCCTCAAAATATATGGCAGACCGGGAATCCTATGCCCGTTTTTGCTATGAAGCCATGAACTCACCGTTTGGCTGCGGGGCGGCTGAAATCGTGGGTAAAAAATGTATGGAGATGATATGTGAAAAGAAGGGAGAGGACAGGTATGGTAATTGATGCAAATTTGTACTGGATACCAGAACAAATTTTTACAGATGAAGAAATGATGGATCAGTTTTTAAGAGAGGTACCGGAAGAATCCGGTTGGCACGGACACTGGGAGCAGGTTGCGGGAACAGAAGGAAAAAAGCAGATCGTACTGGAAAAACCACAGGGATGCCCGAACCTGAATTATGTCCAGGGAGATTATATCCTGGAAAAACAGCTTGCCGACCTGGATGCAGCGGGCGTTGACAAAGCCCTTTTGAAGGTGCCGGGCTGCCATGAGTGGATGGGCTTGGAGATGTGCCGGATATTCAATGACGGGATGTATGAGGCAGGAAAGAAGAGCAACGGACGTCTGATTCCGCTTGCCGTAGTTCCTCCTTGTGGAACAGAGGAAAGCTTAAAGGAGCTGGAACGCTGCTGTAAAGAGCTGGGAATGAAGGCGGTACAGGTCAGCGCACATTACGGAAAAGATTATCTGGATCATGAGAGATTTGCTGCCTTTTTTGAAAAGGTAAATGAGCTGAATATGAACGTGTATGTCCATCATACGCCCATACCGGCAGAGTATCAGTCCTTCTGTGCTTATAATAATGTACGGCGCTCCTACGGACGCTGTGTAGACCAGGGACTTGCGGTGGGAAGAGAAGTATTCAGCGATTTCTTCGAAAAATATCCGAATATCAAAATGGTACATTCCATGCTGGGCGGCGGTTTCTTTGCCATCGCCAATATGATGTTCCCTAATCATGCAAAAGGAAAAGAGGAAGTCAGCCGTTTCAAATCCGATGGCGGAGAGACAAAGGAACGTTTCAGAGAGCATATTTATTTTGAGATGTCCCATGCACAGCCGTGGGGCAAGGAGCAGTTGAAATGTGCGGTTGAGGTGCTGGGAGCAGATCATATTATTTTTGGAACCTCCTATCCGGTGAGAAAAGAATGGCTGACCGGAGGCCCTGCTTTTGTCAGAGAACTGGATATTACAGAAGAGGAAAAAGAGCAGATCCTGTATAAAAATGCTGTCGGGATTTATGGGATATAGTTTGGAAAAAGGAGGAAAATGCCAATGAAAACAATTGATTTTTCCTGTAAACATGATGTTTTGCTTCAGAGTGATGACGGCACATTAAAGCCAATGGATGAGCCTTATTTCGAGTCTGAGCTGGTTGCGCCAGGGACGTGGAAGATCCGTACGGATGGAGATTATTGTTATCTGGTGGAAGGCGATGAGGAAGCTCTGATGATCGATACGGGATACGGAGCAGGAAATATCCGCGAGTATGCCCAGAGCTTGACGGAGAAGCCGCTGCACAATGTTGTAAATACACATGATCATTTTGATCATACGGCGAATAACTGTTATTTTGACTGTGCATTTATGTCTGAAGAGACGAAACCGCTGGCTACGGTCCCGTTCCCAAGCTTTGAAGGGATTGACTTTCCGAGAGATTATCCGATCCAGGTGATCAATGAAGGGTATGTGTTCCATCTGGGCGGCAGAGATCTGGAAGTATTTAAAATTCCCGATCATGCAGTTGGAAGTATTGCGCTTTTGGACAGCAGGGAGCGGCTTTTGTTTACCGGAGATGAGATCATGCCTATGGGAAAACCACTGAATGGTTCTGTGGAACGCTTCCTGGGTTATCTGAAAAAGCTTAAGGCAAGAAGAGGCGAGATAGACCGTCTGTGCGCAGGCTTTGGCGTGATAGAGGCGGACTGGATCGAAAAATATATCGAAAATATGGAATATATCATGGCTGGTCACGAGGGTGTGAAGCCCCAGGGCGGACCGCAGTTTCAGCAGATGTTCGGGCCGAACGGGGAAACCATTTACCAGAGGAAAATGCCTCATTACCCGGATATTGTGGGCAAGCACGATATTAAAGAACACCAGCTTGTGATGGAGTATGCCGGATGCAGGGTGACTTATGATTCAAGGAAAGTAGCCGAGCCGTAGAGAGAAGCTATTTGCAGGGATGCCGATTTTTTTCGGCATCCCATTTCCGTATATAGGCATCCCATTTCCATATAAAATGGAAGCTTTTACGGGAGAATATGTCCGCTGCTCAGATATAATTTGTACCACTCTTCGCGTTCCAGACGTATTTCGCTGCCTTTTATGATTTCTTCCATTCGGCTTGTATTTGTTGTTCCTGCGATCATTTGGATATTAGCAGGATGTCTTAATATCCATGCCGTTGCGATGGCGGTAGGAGTTGTTTCGTATTTTTCACTCAACGCATCCAATACCTGATTCAGCTCCGGGTATTTTTCCGTGTTGCCCACAAAGATGCCCTCAAAAAATCCATACTGGAACGGTGACCATGCCTGGATCGTTATGTCATTCAGGCGGCAGTAATCGAGAACGCCGCCGTCTCTGTCGACAGCGCCGTCGGTCAGCATGTTGGTTTCCATTCCGGCAGCGATCATATTGGAGAAGGGAATACTGAATTGAAGCTGGTCTATGATCAGATCCTGCTTCACACACTTTTTTAGCAATTCGATCTGGACCGGACGATGATTGGAAACGCCAAAATGTCTTACTTTGCCTGATTTTTCAAGCTGGTCAAAGGCTTCCGCAACCTCCTCCGGCTCCATCAGGGCATCCGGGCGGTGGAGCAGCAGGGTATCAAGATAGTCCGTGCCTAAACGAGCTAAAATCCCGTCTACGGATTTTAAAATATATTCTTTTGAAAAGTCATACATCACTCCTGACCGGATGCCGCATTTTGACTGCAGAATAACATCTTCTCTTTTATAACCGGTCTGTGCAAATGCTTCCGCGAATTTCACTTCACTTTGTCCTTTTCCATAAATGTCAGCATGATCAAAAAAATTCAGGCCATGCTCTATGCAAAACCGGATATGCGCGGAAAGCTTCTCTTTTTCCATACTGGCGATTCTCATACAGCCCACCGCAATTGCCGGAACCTGAAGGTTGGCTTTTCCTAGTGTAATTGTTTTCATAAACATCCTCCTTACAAACGTTCAATTCTTGACATAAGAATAACACTTCAAGTATACTTGAAGTCAATAAGAAATTATAGCGGAGCGCTATTATTTAAATAAATCACATGGAGGAAGAACCGAAAGTGCCGGAATATACGATACAACAGATTTCCAGGATGTTTCATATACCGTCATCCACATTGAGATATTATGAGGAATCAGGAATTTTGCCGGATATTCAAAGAAACGCTTCCGGACAGCGGATTTTTACGGATTGGCATGTCCAGAGGATAAAAGCGATCTGCTGTTTCAAAAACACCGGAATGACGATCGCGCAGTTGAAAGACTTTTTCTCTTACGAGAACGCGGAACCGGAAAATATTGACGAAATCTTAGTCCTTTTGGAGGAACGGAAAGCAACCGTAAAAGACCAGATCCAGAAGCTGCAAAATGACTATATTCATGTTTTGCGGAAGCTGTGCTATTATGGTGACATGAAAAAATGCCTCCAAAACAATCAGCCGCTTCCCAAATGGGAGGATTATGAAGGGAAGGAGTTTGCGGCTGAGGATTTATGATTTGCGGCTAAAAACTTGTCAAAATAAGGAGCGGAGTATTTATGGAGAAAGATCCGTTTAAGGAATATATAAAACAGTCTGAGCCTGGAAAGAGAGAGAGAGGCTATGCCTGGCATACAGCAATTGGCTTACAGGCAGTAGATGGGCTGCAGCCATCAGGATATCTGATTAAGACAGCTATTCAGAATATAGAAGGAGAAATAACCCTTGATCAGGTGCAGAAGCTGCTTGAAAGCTATTATGAAGAGCATCCTTTACTTGAGGCGAATGATCGTACAGAAGAGGCGGATAAAGTATCTGCAAGAATTGCCGGGATTTTATCGGAGCAGACGTTCAGTTTGTCAATGGCATCATATCTGTCGATTCACGAGAGACTTTTTGAGGGGATATATAGCCATGCCGGAAAAATGAGGGATTACAATATCACAAAAAAGGAATGGGTTCTGGATGGGGCAACGGTCTTATACGGCAGTGCTTCAGAACTGGAAAGAACTTTGGAATATGATCTGTCATTAGAAAGGGAATTCAGATACAGAGGACTTTCAATGCCGCAGATTATAAAGCATTTAGCTTTTTTTGTTTCACGGTTATGGCAGATTCATGTTTTTGCAGAAGGTAATACGCGGACAACAGCAGTGTTTTTTATAAAATATTTGCGTAAATTAGGGTTTGATGTGACAAATGATATCTTTGCAGAGAATGCCTGGTATTTTCGCAATGCGCTGGTTCGCGCTAATTATAATGATTTGAAAAATGGGATTCATGAGACAACAGAATTTTTGGAAATATTTCTGAAAAATTTATTGTTAAATGAGCATAATGAGCTTCATAACAGATCTATGCACATAAGTGGCTTATTAAAACCGGATGTTGAGGATAAAAAACCGGACATTGGGGATGGAAAACCGGATGTTAGAGCGGAAAAACCGGACATTGGGGATAAAAAACCGGATGTTAGAGCGGAAAAACCGGACATTGAAGAGAATAAACCGGAAATTGGTATCCCAAATATTCGTGCAGAACTTATAAAGAGTGGGTTTTCGAAAAAAACAATTTGTAATGTGGAAATGCTATTTACAGCATTCGGATATGAAAAAGCTTTTGGCAGAGGGGATATTATGAAAGTGATCGGTATTAAGGATTCCGCTGCTTCAGAATTGTTGAAAAAGATGCTTGCATACGGAATGCTGGAGTCAGTAAAAGGCATGGGAAAAGGAAAGTATAGATTCAAGAAATGATTGATTTACGGAAATAGAAGCAAAGGAGCAGAAAAATGGCAGGATATCTGATCAAAGATACAACCCGTGAAGAACGGCAGAAAATAGTGGAGGAGTCCCTGGGTAATATTTCGGCAAACTGCGACGGGTGTATGGCAGGGCTGGCCGAAATGTATGAGGACTATATCAATGGAATTCGGGAAATCCGTGATATCAACATGGAGTTTAACGTCAGATTTGTAAAAGGCGGCATGGACCGGGAGGATAGCAGAAGCTGTCCGATGGGATGAGTGAAAATAATAAAACAAAAAGGAGACAAAGCCATGAGAAAAAATTTCGGAGCAAAACCATTAACCTATCCGCAGCCAGTGCTGATCATTGCAACCTATGATGAGAACGGCGCACCGGATGCAATGAATGCGGCCTGGGGAGGAATCAGCGAGTCAAATGAGATATCCATATGTCTCGGCTCTAATCACAAAACCACAGAAAATCTCCTGAAAACAAAGGCATTTACAGTCAGCATGGGCGATGCTGACCATGTAACTGAGTGTGATTACGTAGGAATCGTATCAGGAAAAAAAGCGACGGATAAGCTGGCAAAAGCAGGGTTCACGGTGACAAAAAGCGAGCTTGTAAACGCCCCGATTATCAATGAACTGGCAGTTTGCCTGGAGTGCAAACTGATCAGTTATGATGAGGAGTCCTGCCGCCTTGTAGGGGAGATTGTAAATGTCAGCGTTGAAGAATCTGCTATGACAGAAGGAAAAGTTGATGTGGCAAAAGTACGCCCCATTAGCTTTGACCCGTTTAATAACGCTTATCATGTGCTGGGCGAAAAAGTTGGAGACGCATGGAAAAGCGGCAAGAGTCTGATGTAGTTATGAGCGAAAAAGAGATTATAAGACAACATTTAAAAATAACCGGACGGGTACAGGGCGTAGGCTTCCGTTACCGTGCAAAATATGCCGCCGCAAATCTGGGCGTGACCGGCTGGGTAAAAAATGAATGGGACGGCAGCGTTGAAATGGAAGTCCAGGGGACGTTGGAGCAGATCAATCAGTTGCTGAAAATGTTGAACGGAAGCCGTTTTATCTACATCGATTGGATCGAAAGAAAAGAAATACCCACAGAAGCGCATGAAAACGGGTTTCATGTGAGGTAGAAAACGGATGTAAATGGAAAGCCGTTATCAGGCACGAAAGGATAGCATATGAGGATACAGACAGTTCTGGGAGATATCACAAAAGTAGATGATTTGGAAGCAATCGTAAATGCAGCTAACAACAGCCTTCTGGGAGGAGGCGGTGTGGACGGGGCTATCCACCGGGCAGCCGGGCATCAGCTTCTGGCGGAATGCCGTACTCTGCACGGTTGCAGGACAGGAGAGGCAAAAATCACAGGAGCCTATGAGCTGCCCTGCAAATATGTGATCCATACCGTAGGCCCGGTATGGAGGGGCGGACATGACGGCGAGCCGGAGCTTTTGGCAAACGCATACCGAAATTCTCTGCAATGTGCAGCAGACAATGGCATCCGCACTGTGGCGTTCCCTTCTGTTTCCACTGGCGTATACAGCTATCCGGTGGATCAGGCTGCCCGGATTGCAGTGCGTACAGTTAAAGAATTTTGCCGGGAGAACCCGGAAGCCTTGGATATTGTCAGGTTTGTGTTATTTGACAGGAGAACAAAGGCTGCGTTTGATAAGGCAGTAGCCGAAGTGACGAAAGAATCCCCGATGGAAGAGGAAAAAACCGCCAAGCTTCCCTCCGGCAAAAAAATCGCAGTGCTTTTCCCAGGAATAGGCTACACCTGCGACAAGCCGCTGCTGTATTATTCCGGAAAGCTTGCGGAAAAGTACGGCTACCAGGTCAAGAGGGTTCCTTATGGGAATTTCCAGGAAGGCATCAAGGGAGACCGTGAAAAAATGGGACAGGCATTCGCCAGCGCCTTGAGTCAGGCGGAGAAAATTTTGCAGGATATCTCCTGGAATGATTACGAAGAGATCCTGTTTATATCCAAAAGTGTAGGCACAGTTGTATCCGCAGCCTATGCGGAAGAACACAGGCTGTCAGTTCGCAGTATTTCCTTTACACCTGTGGGCGCCACCTTCGCTTTTGCAAAAGGAGACGGGATCATGTTTCACGGAACTGCCGATCCCTGGGCGGAAAACACCGATGCGATCATAGAGAGCTGTAAAAAAATAGGTCAGTCTCTTTACCTCACCGAAAATGCCAACCATTCCCTGGAAACAGGTGATGTGCAGGCGGATATTACAAACCTGCAGATAATCATGGGGCGTGTGGGAGAATATATGGAGAAAGGAAAACAGTTATGAACTTGACAAACATTCATCACGTGGCAATCATCGTATCAGACTACGAAAAATCAAAGGACTTTTACGTGAACAAGCTGGGATTTTCCATCATCCGGGAAAATTACCGTCAGGAGCGCAATGACTATAAGCTGGATTTGCAGCTTGGAGACTGCGAGCTGGAGATTTTCGGTGTGCAGAATCCTCCGAAGCGCGTCACCAACCCGGAAGCCTGCGGCCTGCGCCACCTGGCATTCCGTGTGGAAAGCGTGCCGGACACGGTAAAAGAGCTGGAAGCCCTGGGCATTCCCTGTGAACCCATCCGTGTGGACGATTTCACAGGAAAAAGAATGACTTTCTTCGCAGACCCCGACGGCCTTCCATTGGAGTTACATGAGTGAGATCAATTCCTCCGGAACTCACTTGGCGTCTGCCCTGTTTCGTTTTTGAAGGCTGTGCAGAAGCTGTGCTCGCTTTTGAAGCCGCAGGTGTAGCCGATATTCTTTACCGTTTCCTTGGAGGTTTTTAAATAAAAGCGGGCAAGATTGATTCTGGATGTAAGAATATACTGGTAAGGACTGTATCCTGTTTCCTCCTTGAATTTCCTGGAGAAGTAAAAAGGGCTTAAAGAAACCCGGTCAGCCAGAAATTCCAAAGGCAGATCAGAAGACAGATGGCGGTTAATATATTTTAAAGTATCATCAATAAAATCCGGGGCGGCTTTATAGCCGCCCTCTTCTTTTGCCAGAGCAAGATGGGTGAGGAGCTGGCTGATATACTGTGAGAGAAGAGGTTCCACCATAGCTTCATGATTTACAAACTGTTCATAAAGGCGATTCCAGTCCTTTTCATAGGAAAGAGGCTGCTTCAGGGAGGTATGGAAAAAACTTTTATCTGTCAGGTATTGGAAATAGGAACGGGACAGCTCTCCGTCAAAATGCAGCCACATAATTTCCCATTCCTGTAGAGCCTGGTAGATATGGGGACGATAGCAGTCGATCAGACAGACGTCCCCGGGCAAAAGCTCCCGCCGTTGTCCATCGACAGACAGAAGCCCCTTGCCGGATTTTGTATAAAGCAGCAGGAAGCTGTCGTAGCGGTTGCGGTCCGTTTTGTAGGGAATGTTGCAGAAATAACGACCGATACAGACCGGATAATAAAAAAAGTCAGGAATCCGATTGCTCGGGGTATGGAAAAATATGGTGGATGAGGTTGAAATTCCTTCCATATAAATGTGCTTCATGATGCTGGCCTCCTATAGAATGAGCATGGCGTTTTTTGGGCGCTACACAAACTTTGGTTTCATTGTAAGAGAAAGGGAGAGGCTGGTCAAGATAAATGAGCAAGATTTTGATATAGAAGGGCAATTTGTTCTAATGCAAAAATAATCCTCAGGTATTATCATAAGAAAAAAACGGAGGAGAAAAAGCCTTATGGATCAATATAAAATCAGTTCCGGTGACCGTGAGATCCTTCGGGAGCTGGCAAAAAAGCAGTATGAATATTCCCAGACAGAAAAGAACAAAAAAAGGATACAGGAGTGGTATGCCCACAATTCCCTTCAGGGGGAGCGTCCTATGATTCATTTGGAGATGTGGACCTTTGCTCAGGAGATCATTCCCCAGCGGCTGCGCTGTGAGGGAGAATTCGCCCGGGAAATCGAGACAAATCTGTATGTGAACTTTCTGAATCAGGAGCTTTTCGATGACGACCGTGTGACCCCGGATCATTATCCGCTGGTATACGATACCCATTTTACCTTATTTAATATCGAGGTGAAAAAGCGCGAAGCAGACGGCTCCCTGGGGCATGAGTTTGTGTCAGTGGTAGAGGACCTGGAGGATGACTACGACAAACTGAAGCAGACAGATTTCGGTGTGGACATGGAATCCACCATGGCAAAGAAGGCGGTTCTGGAGGAAACCTTTGGTGACATTTTGCCTGTAAAGATTAAAATGGACTGCCTTTACAGCGTACCGACCCAGATGCTGGTGCATTTCATGAAAATGGAAAACATGATGTACAACATCTATGATTATCCGGAACTGTTCAAGGAAATGATGGGAAGGATTGCAGATGACACTCTGGCTTACTACCGTTTTCTGGAAGAGAAGCGCCTGATCCTTCCGACAGTAGCCGGGGAATTCCTTGGACAGGGCACCTGGTGCTACAATCACGAGCTGCCGGACGAGGAGGAAGCCAAAAAGCGTCCGCTAACAACAAAAGACGTATGGGGTTTCATGGATTCCCAGGAGACTGTGGGCCTGTCACCGGAAATGTACGAGGAATTTATTTTCCCCTGCTATCAGAAAATTTCCAGTCAGTACGGACTTTTGTCCTATGGCTGCTGCGAACCGGTAAATCCCATCTGGGACAGATGTATTTCAAAGCTTGAAAATCTGCGCAAGGTTTCTATCTCACCCTGGTGCGACGAAGAATTTATGGGCGAACGCCTCCGGGGAGGAAAAGTTATTTATCACCGGAAACCGTCTCCCAATTATCTGGGCGTAGGCGAGCTTCTGGACGAGGATGCGGTACGAAATTGCCTGAGAAAAACCTTCCACGCAGCAAGGGGCTGTAAGCTTGAAATTACCCAGAGAGATGTGTACACGATCAATCACGACATCTCAAAGGCGAAACGGTATGTAGATATCATTAAGGAAGAAATTGAGAATAACTGGAAATAGAAAGCGCATACAAAAATCCTCAGAAACCACCATTCCGTGATTTTCTGAGGATGTTTTATTATAGGATCATCTTCACATCCTACAAAAGCTTCTTCGCAATCGCCTCCGCAGTAGAAGCGCGTGCCGCGGAGGAAAGCTCCGGCTGCTTTTTGCAGAGACCGTAAAACAGGCACTCGATCAAAAACATCTGCCCCACCTTAGCCGCAATGGAGCCGGACTGCAGCGGACTTTCATTATAACCGCACAAAAGCACTACTCTGGCGAATTCAGCCGCGCGGGAGGTGGGAAAATGGGTGATCAGGATAACCGGTATTTTCCTGCTTTGGGCAATCTGCATGACATCCTCCATATCCTTAGTCGCACCGGAATAGGAAAAAAACAGGATCACATCCTGGGGTGTGGCAAGTGCCACAGCCATAGTCTGCATATGGGAGTCGGAAATATGGATAAACCGGGAATCTGCAGTGGAAAAACGAGCCCAGGCTTCCATAGCCATTACCGTACTTCCTCCGTGACCGAAACAATATACACGATTGGCTGCGGAAATAAGATCTACTGCTTCCGTAATAGCCTTTTCGTCTAAAAGATCCAGAGTTTCATTCAGCGAGACAATATTGGAAGCATGAATCTTGTGAAAAATGGTATTCAGGCTATCCTCTGAGGTAATAGGCAATGCGGAATCATAAGGTTCGCCCAAGTCTGTAACCTGGTTGATCTTAGCCAGAGCCAGCTTCAGATCATTGTATCCGGACAATCCAAGACCACGGCAAAAACGCGTAATAGAAGCTTCCGATACGCCGCAGCTTTCTGCCAGGGAAGAAATGGACATGTACTGGGTCTCGGACGCGTATTTAAAGAGATGATCTGCCAGCTTTTTGCCGGATGGGGTAAGGGAATGGTAGTGCTTTGTAAGGGATTCCATTATACTATCAGACAAAATATAACCTCCTTTCATCTTGCGCAAAATGACGGATACGCAGAAAACAGTTGTTTCAGTTTTGCGTGAAATCTAAAACAGCCGCCCCAAGCATCCCTGCCTGGTTTCCGAGCTGTGCCTTTTCGAGCTTCACATGGCGGAAGCTGGGCATAATGTTTTCATAGAGCTTTTCCTGGATACGGGCAGGAACATAAGGCTGCTCCATTACACCGCCGCCCAGAATAATGCAGGAGGGATTCATCATATGTGTCACAATGATCAGTCCGTAAACAATCTCCATGATCCAGTCATCAATGATTTTTTTAACAGCAGGCTCCTGGGCGCGTTCAAAAATGATACGTCCGTTGGAAAGAGTGCTGTCAAATTCCATAGCGCGCTTCACCAGGGCAGTGGTAGAGGCGTATCTTTCATAGCATCCGGAAAACATATCCTCCTGAGGATCGCGTTCTTCCGGGTGTATTACAATTGCACCGAATTCTCCTGCTGAATAGCTGGAGCCGGAATAAAGCTTGCCGTTGGTAAAGATTGCGCCGCCCACTCCCGTTCCGTAGGTAAGGCAGACAAAATTTGAGTGACCTTTACCTACGCCGAAAACAGCCTCCCCGATGGCAGCGGCGTTTACGTCATTCTGTACGCAGACAGGTACGTGGAAAGCATCTTCCATAATATCTTTAAGACGGGTTCCGGTATAGCCGGGTATATTCTGGTTGGCATAGATGATAGTTCCGTCAACAGGATTGACCTGTCCGGCAGTGCTGATTCCGATACGGTCGAAATCATGCGTCCTGCAGTAATCAGCGATCACGGATTTCGCACGCTCTACCACATGAGCGCCGCCCTGCAAAGCTTCTGTGGGTGTTTCTCTGATATCGGAGAGGACTCCGTCCTGATAAATGGCGGATTTCATTGCCGTACCTCCGATATCCAGTACCATTGTTGCCATAAGAATTCCTCCTCCATAAAAAAGTATATGTTAATATCACTATAACATAGGGAAAAGGGTGTTTCAAGAAAAACTAAAAAAATTTTCAAAATAAAGAGAAGATGAAAATTATTTTAAATATGTGTTGACAAATGGGGATGTTGAATGTAAAATTAGATTATGAAAGGCACAAATGATTGACATGTCCGGGCGTCAAAATCATTCAACAAAAATTGTTTTTCGTTCATCAATACCGCGGAAATTTGAATGGAAAACAAGTACAAAGCAGTTCGTAATGAAATTATTTTGTAAGGAAAGAGAGGATATATTAATATGAAATATCGCAAAATGATTGCTCTGGCACTCGCAGCCAGCATGGTACTGCCGACAACCGTAACTGCATTTGCTGAAGAGGGTGGCGAAGCAGCCGATATTACTCTTTGGACCTATCCGATTGGTAGCTGGGGAGATTCCGCTACAGTAGATGGTCTGATTGCTAATTTCAATGAGAAATATCCTGATATCCACGTAACCGTAGAGTATCTGGATTACACCAACGGCGATGACCAGATCAACACCGCTATCGAAGGCGGACAGGCTCCTGACCTTGTTCTGGAAGGACCGGAGCGTCTGGTAGCTAACTGGGGTGCAAAGGGCCTGATGGTTGACCTTGCTGATCTTTGGACAGACGAAGCAAAGGAAGCAATTTATGATTCCGTAGAAAACGCATGCCAGAATAACGATGGTGTATTCTATGAATATCCGCTGTGTATGACAGCTCATACAATGGCAATTAACAAAGACATTTTTGAAGCAGCAGATGCGCTTCAGTATCTTGATGAAGAGACTCGTACATGGACAACTGAGAACTTCCAGAAAGCAGTTCAGGCAGTTTATGATTCCGGGCAGCAGAACGTTGGTGCAGTATACTGCAGCGGCCAGGGCGGTGACCAGGGAACACGTGCTCTGATCAACAACCTGTATGGCGGTACCTTCACAAATGCTGAGCATACTGAGTACACAGCTAACAGCGAAGAAAACATTAAAGCTCTCGAGCTTCTGAAATCCATGGACGGTATTAATTTCGACGCTTCCATCGCAGGCGGCGACGAGATCAACCTGTTCTGCAACGGTACTCTGGCAATGGCATTCTGCTGGAATATCGCTCAGGAAAACAATAACAAAGAAAACTTAACCTTCGACGTACTGCCAATGGCATTCCCGACAGAGTCCGGTGATCCGCAGCTTTGCGGCGGTATCTGGGGCTTCGGTATCTTTGACAACGGCGACGAGGCTAAGATCGCAGCAGCTAAGACCTTTATCGACTTCATGGCTAACGATGAGACACAGGTAGTTGAGAGCGTTAAAGCATCCAGCTACTGGCCGGTAAAAGACCTTGGAAACATCTACGAAGGCGATGAGCTGATGACAGAATATTCTACCTTTATCCAGTACATGGGCGACTACTATCAGGTAGTTGGCGGATGGGCAGAAGCTCGTACCGCATGGTGGAACATGCTTCAGCAGATCGGTTCCGGTACAGACGTAGCAACAGCGGTTGAAGAGTTCACAACAACAGCTAACGCTGCAGCAGCACAGTAATATGTCATTATGTAATTTCATTATGAGAGGACGATGTTTTGGGCGGATGCGCCATGATGGTCCCTTAACGTGAAATCGCGCACCCTTCCTGTATTTTCGTGCGGGAAGGGTGCTTTTTGCATATAATGGGGAGAATGATGTGATTTCCCATTATATTTTATGGAAAGGAGGAGTATGTTATGTCCAGTAACAGCCGTATGAGCAAAGCATTGGTGCGCAGAGAGACAATTGCTGGTTATGCGTTTATGGTTCCCAGTTTGATCTTCTTCCTTGGATTTGTTATCTATCCGATGGTTCAGTGCGTTTTCACCAGCTTTTTTGATGCAACCATGAACCGGGAGGACATTTTTGTAGGACTTTCAAACTACACAGAGCTTTTTGGGGACAGTATTTTCCGCGGGGCATTGTGGAATACCGTTATCATCGTTATCGTGTCCGTTCCGGTAACCTGTATCTTTTCACTTTGGGTAAGCTCTGTAATATATGACCTGAAGGGACCTCTGTGCTCTTTATTCCGTTGTATTTTTTATCTTCCTGTTGTAACAGGCTCCGTTGCCGTTACTGTTGTATGGAAATGGATGTTTAACAATTACTACGGTATTTTCAACTATGTTGGAAAGAGTACGGGATTGATCGAACAAAACATCAACTGGCTGGGTGATGAAAAATATGCCCTTGGATGTATTATCCTGATCCTGCTCACCACATCTGTAGGCCAGCCGATCGTTCTCTATGTGTCTGCGCTGAATAACGTAGACCAGTCTCTTGTAGAGGCTGCAGAGGTTGACGGTGCGACCAAGTTCCAGTGCTTCTGGAAGATCAAATGGCCTCAGATCATGCCCACGACTTTGTACATACTGGTTATCACCACCATCAACAGCTTCCAGTGTTTCGCTCTGATCCAGCTGTTGACAAGCGGCGGACCGAACCACAGTACAGATACGATCATGTACTATATTTATTATAATGCGTTTAAGCTGTACCGTTACGGTTACGGCAATGCAATGGGCGTTGTTCTTGCAGTGATCATTGCAGTGCTGTCAGGTATCCAGTTTAAGATGGCTAAGACCGATTAAGGGAAGGGGGAGAGCATATGAAATCTAAAACAAGTACTACACGCTCAAAGTGTTATAAAGTAATCTCAACGATTGTGATCGCGATCCTTGCAATTGCATTTGCATTCCCTCTTTACTGGATCATCACAGGATCCTTTAAGACACCGCAGGCTATTAACGCTACGGTTCCGCAGTGGTGGCCTCAGGAATGGGTGATGGCGAACTATGACAAACTGTTCAGCAGACAGACAGCTCCGCTGTGGGAGCTGGGCTTCTTTAAAGGCCCCGTGGTTCCGGCAGCTCTCCGCTGGCTGGTAAACACAGTATTTATGGCAGTTGTTGCAATGGTCCTGACCTGTTTCACAGCAGCTATGGCAGGTTATGCTTTGGCGAAAAAACGTTTTATCGGACGTACCGTTGTATTTTCTCTGATCGTATGTGCAATGGCACTTCCGAAACAGGTTATTTTGATTCCGTTGCTGCGTGAGATGTCAGATATTAATCTGTACAACACGATCTGGGCTGTTATCTTCCCAATCGTAGGATGGCCCTTCGGTGTATTCCTGATCAAGCAGTTTGCAGAAGGCATCCCCGGTGAAATGATGGAGGCTGCAAAGATCGACGGTGCAAGTGAGTGGAAGACCTTTTCCGCTATCGCACTGCCGATGATCAAGCCTGGTATCGGTGCACTGGCAATCTTTACATTCATTAACTCATGGAACGACTATTTCATGCAGTTGATCATGCTGACAAGTACCAGTAACCTGACAATTTCCCTTGGTATTGCAAAGCTGCAGGCAGAGAATGCCACCGACTTCGGTTTGATCATGGCAGGTGCTTCCCTTGCGGCAATCCCGATCATCGTAGTATTCCTGATTTTCCAGAAATACTTTACAAAGGGAATTACCATGGGAGCTGTAAAGGGTTGATGTTAAATTGACAGACAGGCCCGTTTTTGGAGGAATAAGTTATGAGGAAAGAAGAGTTTTTTGACAGAATTAAAGGCAAGGTTATCGTATCCTGCCAGGCAGTTCCGGGAGAGCCTCTCTATGTAGAGGAAAAATCCATTATGTATCTGATGGCAAGAGCTGCAAAGCAGGCTGGAACGCCGGCTATCCGGACCAGCAGTATCCGCGATGTCATTGCCATAAAGGAAGAGACAGGACTTCCGGTTATCGGACTTGTAAAGGTAAAATATGAAGGCTTTGAGAGCTACATCACACCTACCATGAAGGAAGTTGATGACCTGGTAGCGGCAGGCTCTGATGTCATTGCCTTTGACTGTACCAATATGAAGAGGGGAGACGGCAAAACCATTAGCGAATATATTTCTGAGGTACGTGCCAAATACCCGGATGCCATTTTGATGGCAGATATTTCCACCTATGAGGAGGGCGTGAACGCCTGGAAGCTGGGAATGGATATGGTAGGAACCACCATGAGCGGTTACACCAGCTATTCACCGAAGCTGCCGGGACCGGACTATGAGCTTGTGAAAAAGCTTGCGGCAACCATTGATGTACCTGTGATCGGAGAGGGAAGAGTCCATTCACCTGAGCAGGCTGTGGAAATGCTCAATGCAGGCGCATTTGCAGTTGTAGTCGGCGGCGCGATCACAAGACCTCTGGAGATTGCAACCAGATTTATCCAGGCAGTTGAGAATCGTTAGAAAGGGGAGAGATGATGTCTAAGTTCGATATTAATAAGTTTAAACATGTAACTGTTGCCCTGAACACTCCTTTTAAACAGGACGGCAGCGTGGATGTAGACGCTGTAAAGGCTGTTTCCAGGTATTTCCGTGACAAAGGAATCAAGCAGATGTATGTGTGCGGAAGTACGGGCGAAGGCTTTCTGCTTGACACAGAAGAGCGTATGCTGGTAACAGAGACGGTTGTGAAGGAAGTTGGGCAGGACATGAATATTATCGTTCATGTAGGCTGCCCGGATACAAGACATTCCTGTATGCTGGCTGAGCATGCGGAAAAAGTCGGCGCAGCAGCTACCTCCGCAGTTCCCTGTGTTTACTACCGCCCAAGTGAGGAAAGCGTTTACAGACACTGGACAGAGATCACAAAGGCTGCTGACCTTCCGTTTTTCATTTACAACATTCCGCAGCTTACAGGCTTTAATCTTTCCATGAATCTGTTTAACAGAATGCTGGAAAACGAGCGTGTGGCAGGTGTAAAATGTTCTTCTGATCCGGCACAGGATATCCTTCGCTTCAAGCTTGCAGGCGGAAAGGATTTCATCGTATTTAACGGACCGGATGAGCAGTTTGTGGCAGGACGTCTCCTGGGAGCAGACGCAGGAATCGGCGGTACATACGGAGCAATGCCGGAGCTGTATATGAAGATGGATGAGCTGATCAAACGCGGCGAGTGGGACAAGGCAGCGCAGGTTCAGAATATTGTAACACCTCTGATCTACCGTCTGTGCTCTTTCGCATCCATGCACGGCGCTGTAAAGGGAATCATCTCACTGGACGGCTGCCCGATGGGTGACCCGAGACTTCCGTTCCTTCCGGTTGCACTGGATGATCCGGAGCTTGTACAGCTTTACAAGGATATCAAGCAGGCGATCGCAGATACAAAGGATTTATAATAGAGGCACAAAATGAAGAAACATATCGTATGTTTTGGAGATTCCAATACCTATGGATATAACGCGGCTACAAATGGCAGATTTGACGAGGAAACAAGATGGACCTGCCTTCTCCAGGAAATGCTGGGGGATGAGTATGTGGTCCGTGAAGAGGGCTTAGGAGGCAGGACAACCTGCTTCCGGGACCCGCTTACAGAGGGCATGTCAGGTTTGGATTATCTTTATCCCTGTCTCATGAGCCATGGACCGCTGGACCTTCTGGTCATCATGCTGGGAACAAACGATACAAAGGAGCGCTTTGGCTGTACTCCGGAATGTATCGGCCAGAGCCTGAAGCGGCTGATCAGTAAGGCCATTTCTACTGTGGATTGCTGGGAAAAGGGCAGAGCAAATATTCTGGTAGTGACACCGCAGAATATAGACCGCAGATATGCCCAGACAGAGATTGCGGGCATTATGGGATATGGCTGTGCAGAGAAATCCGAAGGTTTATCCGCAGAGTTCAAAAAAATCGCAGACCTTATGGGCTGCCATTATCTGGATGCAAATGAGGCGATCAGTGCGCCAACTAATGATGTGGATTATATGCACCTGACTGCAGAGGGGCACAGGCAGCTTGCGGAAGCCCTTGCCGCGAAAATTCCGGAAATTGTATAATAGGATACTAAAAAGCCTGTCCCGGCTTAGATGAGCTGGGACAGGCAATTTTTATTTCATGGAGATCATGCCGTTGAAGCGACATGCCAATGGCGCGTGTACAATGCGCCGGTTTGATTACAGTGTATCCTCACGTTTGATATAGCCAGGATTTGATGCATCAGAAATAACTTCTTTAACATGAACGATCTTCGCACGTTTGTCAACTACCTGGTTTTCTACGTGAACGCCTTCGCCGATAACAGCGCCAGCCAGAATGATGCTGTTCTTTACAACGGCACCCTTCTTGATCACACAGCCACGTCCGATGATAGAGTTCTCAACAGTACCTTCGATCATACAGCCGTTAGAAACAACGGAGTGCTTGATATCAGCGGTTTTGTAGTAATGAGTCGGGCTGGAGTTATTGGTACGGGTATAAACCGGCCATTCCTCATCAAAAAGATTCTCAGCGCTCTTAATATCGATCAGATCCATGTTTGCATCATAGTAGCTCTTGAAATCTGTGATGGAAGCGAAGTATCCGCGGTGCGGAACGCCGCGTACATCAAGCTCGCTGCACTCTGCTTTCACGATATCAGCCAGAGTATAAGCGGAAGAAATGCTGTGAGCCTTGTTGATCAGCTCTACGAACAGATCTTTCTTCATGATATAGGTGTCCATGAAGATGTTGCGGTTTTTCGCATTTCCGTGGTTGGCATTAATGGAGAGAACACCCTTCTGTTTGTTCAGCTCCAGGATATTACAGCTTAAGAATGCTTCTTTTGCGTTGTCTACAGCATGATACAGCAGTGTGATATCTGCTTCAGACTCAATGTGCTGCTGGATCAGTTTGGAGAAGTCAATGGAATAAACCATATAGTTCGGAGCGATCACAACGTATGGATGGTGCATTCTGTTGATGCACTCCATGTTTTCCAGGTAAGCGGCGATATCAGTATTGTAGATGTCGTCTCTCGGTCTTGCCTCAGAGAAAAGAACCTGCATCTTTCCGCTCTTGGAGTTAATGTTGTAATGACGTCCTGTACCTACGTGCTCTACCAGAGAACGCGGTTTACTGTTTACATATACCTGAATACGGTCAATGCCGCTGTTGCTCATATTAGAAATCGGGAAGTCGATCACACGGTATCTTCCCAGGAAGGAAAATGCTCCGATAGGACGGTAATCCTGGAGCCCCTCCACCCAGATATTTTTTGAGGATGAATTTACAATTCCAAATGCTTTATACATATTACTCGGCCCCCTTTACACGTTTCGCAACAAGCTCAATATGCTCGCTGTCTGCGCTGCCAACTACGGCATTTTTACCGATGCGGACATCGTTGGCAACAAGCGCACGGTTGATCACGGCGCCTTCTTCTACCACAACACCCGGCATCAGAACGCTGTCGATGATCTTTGCACCAGCGCCTACTTTAGCGCCAGTAAACAGTACGGAGTTTTTAACCTCGCCTTCGATTACGCAGCCCTGGGTAATATATGCGTTTTTGATGTCTGCCTGCGCACCTATGTAATGGGGAAGCGCTGTTACATCTTCTGTATAGATCTTCCATGTAGGATCGCTTAAGTCAAGCTCATTATCCGGGCTTAACAGATCCATGTTTGCTTCCCACAGGGAATCGATGGTTCCTACATCTTTCCAGTAGCCTTTGAAACGATAAGCAAACAGTCTCTTGTCATCGTTTAACAGGGTCGGGATGATATCCTTACCAAAGTCATGGTTGGAATCCGGATTCTTCATATCTGCCATAAGAAGCTTACGAAGGGACTTCCAGTTAAAGATATAGATACCCATGGAAGCCAGGTTGCTTTCCGGAACCGGCGGCTTTTCTACGAATTCTGTGATACGGTCTGTCTCACCGTCTGTATTCATGATACCAAAACGGCTTGCCTCTTTCAGAGGAACCTCGATAACGGCGATGGTAGCATCTGCGTTGTGTTCTTTGTGGTAAGCAAGCATCTTGGCATAATTCATTTTGTAAATATGATCTCCGGAGAGAACCAGAAGGTACTCAGGAGCATAAGAATCTATAAAGTCAATATTCTGAGAAATCGCATCTGCTGTTCCACGGTATACATCCAGACCGGCATCTGCTTTTTCACGCGGCGGAAGTACGAATACACCGCTGTCCCGTGCATCCAGACCCCAACGTCCTCCGGCTGCAACATAGCTGTTCAGAAGGACAGATTCATACTGGGTCAAAACACCCACTACATCAATACCACTATTGGCACAGTTACTGAGGGGGAAATCCACGATGCGGTATTTTCCTCCATATGAAACTGCCGGTTTAGCCACTTTGTTGGTCAGGTCATGAAGACGGCTGCCACGGCCACCGGCCAGAATCATTGCTAACATACTATTCTGTTTCATAGTGAACCCTCACTTTCATTTCTTTGCAGTATATTATACAGTTTTTTTAATGAGATTTCCATATTTTTGTACAAAAAAACATAAAATCTATGAAAAATTTTTTGCAGAAATGGGGAAAATTGCCATAATCAGGAACAATTACTGCGGTAAGATGACAACGCTGCTGAAATTCCTAAAAACAGGGGATTATATATTATAAAAAATTATGATAAAATAAAAATATATGATTTTATTTTATTGTTAAATTCTGTTATTATAAGAAAGAAGGAAAACACAAGATGCTGGATTTCAGAATTGAAACATTTCTGGAAGTATGCAGAAGCATGAACTTCACAAAGGCAGCCAAAAAACTGAATCTGACGCAGCCGGCAGTTTCCCAGCACATCCACTGGCTGGAGGAGGCATATGGCGTAAGGCTGTTTTCCTACCAGGGAAAAAAGATGAGCCTTACTCCGGCAGGGGAATTGCTGAAAAACTCTGCAGCTACCATGACCCATGATATCTCCCTGCTAAGGGAAAAAATGCAGGAAAGCGTTCAGAAAAAGAGAGAGCTGAAAATCGGCCTGACACTCACCATTGCGGAATTTGAGGTACCGGGAAGCATTGCAAAATATCTTTTGCAGGAGGAAAACTGCTCCATGTTTCTTTCCGTGGGAAATACGCGGGAGCTTTTAAAGGAGCTGGAGGAAGGAACCATTGATTTCGCTCTGGTGGAGGGGAATTTTCCAAGAGATATTTACCATTGTCAGTCATACGGTGCGGAGCGGTACATTGCGGTGTGCGGAGCCGGCGATCCGCTGGCGCGGGGGAGCCATACCATAGACGAGCTGACTGGCAGACGGCTGATCACAAGGGAAGCAGGCTCCGGTACCAGGAATATCCTGGAGCGGTACCTGGAGATGAAGAGCCTGGAGGTCACTAATTTTTCCGCTTTGGTGGAGGCGGGAAGTATCGGGCTTATCAAACGGCTTGTGGAGTATGGATGTGGGATCACGTTTTTGTATCAGACAGCAGTGAAGAGAGAGCTGGAAGAAGGCAGACTGTGCGAAATACAGATGGATGACATGAATATCACCCACGATTTCACTTTCATCTGGAGAGAAGGAAGTATTTTCCACGAAGATTACCAGAAAATATACCAGATGCTGGAGGACAGCAGAGGAAAATCCGCTGCTTCGCTTATGCAGCAAGCAGGAACAAGATCCATGGAGGAAAGGTTATGAAGGTATTGGTAGTTGGCGGTGTCGCAGCCGGAACGAAAACAGCGGCAAAATTAAAAAGGGAAGACCGGAGCATTGAAGTTACCCTGATCACAAAGGACAAAGAAATCTCCTACGCAGGCTGCGGTCTGCCTTATTACGTAGGCGGACTGATCGAGGAGCGCTCAGAGCTTGTGGTAAACACTCCGGCAAAATTTGCAGCGTTGACAGGCGTGACCGTTTATACAGGCAGAGAAGCAGTTGCGCTGGATACACAGAAAAAAGAAGTCCAGGCAAAAAATTTGGAAAGCGGCGTAACAGAGGTTTACGCATATGACAAGCTGGTGATCGCTACCGGAGCATCCGCAGCAATGCCGCCTGTAGCCGGCATGGACAAGAAGGGTGTATTTAAGATGCGTACCCCGGACGATGCAGTGGGAATGCGCTCCTACATAGAGGAAAACGGCGTAAAGAAAGCTGTTGTCATCGGAGCAGGCTTTATAGGTCTGGAGGTGGCTGAGAACCTGAAAGCTCAGGGCGTTTCCGTAACAGTGATCGATTTTGCCACACAGGTAATGCCGGGGATCCTGGATCCGGAAATGGCAAATTATGTGAAAAAACACCTTATGAAGGTGGGAATCCGTGTCATCACCGGAACAAAAGCAGAGGAAGTGCTGGGCGAGACAGCCGTAACAGGAGTTAAGACAAGCGCTGGTATGCTGCCGTGTACATTGCTTGTATCTGCTGCAGGCATCCGTCCTAATACAGATTTCCTTGCAGACAGCGGCATTGATATGTTCAAGGGAACCATTAAGGTTGACAATCAGATGAAAACAAATCTGCCGGACATCTATGCTGCAGGCGACTGCGCAATGGTGACAAACCGCATCACAGGCGATGCAAAATGGGCGCCTATGGGTTCTTCCGCAAATCTGGAGGGAAGAACGCTGGCACAGGTTATCGCTGGAAAGGACAAGGCTTTCCCGGGCGTGCTGGGAACTGCTGTCTGTAAATTACCGGGTCTGAACTGCGGTCGCACCGGGCTCACTGAAGAGCAGGCTGTTCAGGCTGGCTATGATGTGATCACGGTTCTTGTACCAACAGACGACAAGGCACATTACTATCCGGATTCGTCCTTCTTTATCACAAAGCTGATCGCAGATAAGAATACACATAAACTTTTGGGCGCACAGATCCTGGGGCCGGGAGCTGTGGATAAGATGACAGACATCGCTGTTATGGGCATCTCCATGGGAGCGGTTCTGGAAGACTTTGAGAATGCGGACTTTGCATACGCACCGCCGTTCTCCACAGCGATCCATCCATTCGTACAGGCTGTTTATGTGCTGTTAAATAAGATCGAGGGAACATTTGTGAGTATGACACCTGCGGAATATGCAGCGGGAAAAGCGGATAAATACCGTGTTATCGACGCTGGAATGGCTCCGAGCATTCACGGTGCGGATTACGTGGACTTTACAAAGGTTGACGGAGAGCTGCCGGGAATTGCAAAGGATGAGAAGCTTCTGCTTGTATGTGCAAAGGGTAAGAGAGCATACTTCCTTCAGAACCGCCTGAAACATTTTGGTTATACCAATACCGTTGTGCTGGAAGGCTCCACCTTCTTTAATGATGTCCGTGTGAGAAACGCGTCCGGAAAACTTCCGGCATCAGAGATCACCAGGGTAAAAGCTCTTGGTTTCCTTTGGGACAAACGAACAGATGATCATTTTAACTGCCGTGTTATCACCAGAAATGGTAAGGTAACCGCAGAGGAAAGCAGAGTGATCTCCGAAGCAGCTGAAACCTACGGCAGCGGTGAGATTACCATGACCTCCCGTATGACTCTGGAGATCCAGGGCGTGCCGTTTGAGAACATTGAGCCGATCCGTGAATTCCTTATGCAGGCAGGTCTGGAGACAGGCGGCACAGGCTCCAAGGTTCGTCCGGTTGTTTCCTGTAAAGGTACTACCTGCCAGTACGGACTGATTGATACCTTTGAACTGTCAAACGAGATTCACGAGAGATTCTATGAGGGCTATAACAGCGTGAAGCTTCCTCATAAATTCAAAATTGCAGTAGGCGGCTGCCCGAACAACTGCGTGAAGCCGGACCTGAACGACCTTGGAATCATCGGTCAGAGAGTGCCGGAGGTTGATATAGATAAATGTAAGGGCTGCAAGAGGTGCCAGATCGAAATGAATTGTCCGATCAAGGTAGCGAAGCTTGTGGACGGTAAGATCGTGGTAGATCCGGAGAAATGTAACCATTGCGGCAGATGTATCGGTAAGTGTCCGTTCAAGGCATTTGAGAGCTACACCAACGGCTACCGCATTTACATTGGCGGACGCTGGGGCAAGAAGGTTGCCCAGGGCCGTTATCTGGATAAGGTATTCACAGACAAGGACGAAGTTCTGGAGGTTGTGGAAAAAGCCATCCTTCTCTTCCGCGAGCAGGGCATCACAGGCGAGCGTTTCGCAGACACCGTCGCACGTATCGGCTTTGAGAACGTACAGGAGCAGCTCCTTTCCGATGATCTTCTTGCCAGAAAGCAGGAGAACCTTACTGCCCAGAAGCACTTAAAGGGCGGCGCGACCTGTTAAGGACACGTTTTGCAGGATTAACAGAGCAGTTTCCATAATATAAAAAAAGAATCACTCCCCGGTTTCGAGGTACAGAAGGTATCTCTGGGCTCGGGGAGTGTTTTGTATAAAGCACATGGATCTTTTTGATTATGCGTCCGTTTTTCTTGTGAAACCGGAGAAAAACGTCTATACTGTATGGTATCAGCGAAAGGGGAGCATATAGAATGTACCGGATCATGATCATTGAGGATGAGGAACAAATACGCCAGGGGCTGGCGGTTATGCTTAGGAATGCCATGTATGACACTGAGGAGGTCACAGAATTTGAGAATCCGGCGGAGCAGGTTATAAAGGCATCGCCGGATCTTGTTCTGCTGGATGTTACCCTGCCCGGAAAGGACGGTTTTGAGGTGTGCAGGGAGATCCGCCGAAGGTCGCAGGTTCCGGTGATTTTTCTCACCAGCAGAAATACAGCCATGGATGAGCTGAACGGCATGGTCATGGGAGGGGATGATTATATCACCAAGCCTTTCTATGCACCGATCCTGCTGGCGAGGATCGCGGCTGTGCTAAAGCGTACTGCCGGAAGCGATGCAGAGAGGGGGAAAATGCAGCTTGTGGTGAAAGGCTGTACTTTGAATCTGTTGGACAGCACCCTTTCTTATGGTGATAAAAGAGAAGAACTGACAAAAAACGAAGCCCGGATCTGCGGCTGTCTGTTTGCCAATGAGGGAAAGATCGTGCCAAGGGACGAGATCATGGATGATCTGTGGGAAAACCATATTTTTATTGATGACAACACATTGAGCGTACATGTTGCCCACATCAGAAAGAAGCTTGCGTCATTGGGACTGCCCGGACTTATTGTGACAAAGAGAGGGCAGGGATACCTTGTATAGAAAAGGCTGCCTGTTTGCCTGACGGAGAAAGGAAGATGACAATGAAGCTGTGGGATTTTGTGAAAGACAAGATGATGCTGCTGATTTTTCAGGCTGTGCTTGGTATCATCAGCTTTGTCTATCTGAAAATCTGCGGAGTAAAGCCTGATCAGCTTTTTATTTTTTATTTTGTGTGGATCGCGATACTGTTGGTATACATGCTGTGCGGATGGCTGCGCCGGAAAAAATATTTCGATGAGATTTTTCATACGATGAAAGAGTTGGATAAGCCGTATCTGATATCAGAGGTGCTTCCCTCCTCGTGGTGTCTGGATGACCGTCTGTATGGGGAAATCCTGAAAACATCCAATAAATCTGTTGTGGATGCCATCCGTCACCTGGAGCGGGAACAGAAGGAATATAAAGAATTTATTGAAAATTGGATTCATGAGGTAAAGGTGCCTATTACAGCCATGAGCCTTATCTGTGACAACGAGAAGGGCGAAACTGTCAGAAAAATGAAATACCAGCTATCTGTTCTGGAAAACGATGTGGAGAAGGCTCTGTTTTACGCCAGGTCTGACAGGGTTTATGAAGACTACCTGATCCGCCGGGTTTCGCTGGAGAAAGTAGTTTATGATGTGATAGAAAGGAATCAGATGTACTTCCGCATGAATGGAATGCAGATTGAAGTGCAGACAGAGGAGAAGGAGGCCTACTGTGATGATAAGTGGCTGGCCTTTATCCTAAACCAGATACTGATCAATGCAGTAAAATATAAAAAAGGCGAAAATAGCAGAATTGTTATAAAATCAGAGAAAAAAGAAGGAAAAACACAGCTTTCCGTGTGGGATAACGGCATCGGCATTGCAGCGGAGGAACTGGGCCGGGTATTTCAGAAGGGCTTCACAGGGAGCAACGGACGGCGCCATGAGACGGCTGGCAGCGGGGAGAAAAAAATCCTGGCCGGTCCGCAGTCTACGGGAATCGGTCTGTATCTCTGCCGCAAGCTTTGCCGTAAGCTTGACATGGGAATCCGCATCCAATCTGAAAAAGATGTCTATACCTGTGTTGTTCTCACTTTCCCTGACGGAAGCAGCCATTTTGGCAGGGAAGACGGGTAAAAACGTCCTTTGCCAAGGAGTACCGGACAGGCGTATCTTAAGAAATCGCAAGGTTTTCTTAATTTACTTCCATATGAGCAGGCGGAAATTTCTGATATGCTTTTTAGAAAAAGAGAGGACGCAATGATCATGGAAGAACTTATTTATGCAGAGGATGTTGAAAAATATTACGGCAGCAAGAATAATCTGACAAAAGCCCTTGACCGTGTAACTTTTCATGTGAACAGGGGAGAATTCACTGCCATCATGGGAGCCAGTGGAAGCGGAAAAACAACGCTTTTAAATGTGCTGGCTACAGTGGATACCGTGACCTCAGGTCACATTTATTACGGAAAAGAGGATATTACCGGATTGAATGAGGATCAGAAATCGGATTTCAGGAAAGAGAATCTGGGCTTTGTCTTTCAGGAATTTAACCTTCTGGATACCCTCACTCTGGAAGAAAATATTTCTCTTGCCATGTCGCTTTCTGGAAAAACCAAAAAGGAGATCAGCAGCAGGACAAAGGAGATCATGGAACGCTTAGGAATCTGGGAGATGCGTCAGAAATTCCCTTACCAGGTATCCGGGGGACAGAAGCAGCGCTGTGCCTGCGCCCGCGCCCTGATCAACCAGCCCAGGATTATATTTGCTGACGAACCGACAGGGGCGCTGGACAGCAAATCCTCCCGTATGCTTCTGGAAACCTTTACACAGATGAATGAACACATGGGAGCGACTATTCTGATGGTGACGCACGATGCTTTTTCGGCCAGCTACTGTAAGCGGATCCTTTTTCTGAAGGACGGACAGATTTTTCATGAATTGATCCGGGGCGATAAAAAACGCAGGGATTTTCTCAATGAAATCCTTGACGTGCTTTCCGTAACGGGAGGTGACAGCTATGCTGGGTAAGCTTGCTTTCCGGAATGCGAAGAGGTCTTTCCATGATTATTTTATTTATCTTATGACCATGATCGTCATAACTGCCATGATGTTTTCTTTTGATTCCATGATTTTTTCGGATGCCATAAAAAGAATTTCAGAGCAGGCAGGAATGTTTGGGATGATGATAGGTCTGGCGACTTTTTTTGTGGTGCTTATCATCGTGTGGCTTGTACATTACATGATAAAATTTATGGCGGAAAAGCGAAGCCGCGAGTTTGCCGTCTACCTTCTTATGGGCTTTCGCAAAAAGCAGATAGCAAGGCTGTTTTTCCGGGAAAATATGCTCATTGGTGCGGCAGCGTTTGCTATCGGGCTTGTACCGGGAATGTTCTTGCAGCAGGTTCTGACTACGGCGATTTATGCCATGATCCAATCGGATTATCAGATAAAGATAGAATGGAGTTTTCCTGCTCTGGCCATGACGGCTGGGATCTATGGAGGGGCGTATTTGTTGGCGCTGCTTCGCAACAAGCGTCGTTTTCGCAAAATGACTATACAGGGAATGATGAACATGGAACGCCAGAATGAAGAAATCCGTACAGGGAATAAATCCGGCAGGCAGTGGATGTTCTGGGCTGCTCTTGGTTTTATCGGGGTGTTCCTCTGGATGATGGCAACAGATCGGTTCACCAGTGGAAATATCTATTTTCTTATCATCGGCCTGGTAGTTTCCTCGTATTTTTTCTATATGGGACTAGCTGCATTTCTGGTGGGACATATCAAGAAAAAGGGAAAGGATGTACAAAGGGGCGCAAACATTTTTGTTTACCGCCAGCTTGCATCTAAGATCAGGACCATGCAGTTTACCCTAGGAACGCTGACCGTGCTGTTTGCGGCTGCCCTTATGGGGGCGTCCTGGAGCCTGATGCTGAATCAATACCAGAATACCCAGGGTGATGAGAAGTTTCCTTTTGATGTCGCGATCTATCATTCTGATTTAGATGAGGACTTTAAAAAGGAGCGGGATCTGATACAGCAGGAGACAAAGGTTACGGAGGATTATGAGTATCAGATTTATGAAAACGGGACAAACGAATGGAACGAATATCTTTATGAACATAACGGCGCAGCGAGCTATGACAACGCGATTGATGATGGGATATATTTTGATCATGATACTTACATGAAGGAGAGTGATTATAACAATCTTCGCAAAATGCTGGGATTTCAGGAAATAAAACTGAAAGAGGACGGATATCTGCTTCAGGTAAAGGAACGATTAAAGGAGACTTTGAGACCCATGACGGAAAAAGAGATCCAGGTTGGCGGAAAGCGGTATAGCTGCACAGAGGTTCAGACCATTCACTTTGAACAGAACGGGCATAATGGAGCGGACTATATCCTGGTGCTGCCGGATGCGGCGGTGGAAAGTATGGTGCCCTACTACTCAGCGTATGCCGCTATGCTGGAGGGTGAGCCCCCTGCGGATCTGGAGGATAAGCTGCTGGATTTAATGGGCGTCAATCTGGAAGGAGAGTGGAGCGAAAATCCATCGCTTCATGCCTACGGAAGCGATAATATCTATGTGAGCAATTCGCCTGTATATGTGAGGGACATTGAGATCAGGGAGATGAAGTTTATCCTCACTTCACTGATTTTTCCACTATTTTACATCGGCATGGTGTTCCTGCTTGTGGCAGTGACAGTGCTGGCAGTCCAGCAGCTAAGCGATTCTGCAAAGTATCGGAGCCGTTATGATGTGCTGCGGAAGCTTGGCATGAAAAAGAGGGAACTGAACCGGGTGATTTTGAAAGAGCTTTCCCTTTATTATCTTTTTCCTTTTGCTGCTGCGGTACTTTTAAGCGGGGGAATCGTGGGATATATGAGCATGATATTTGTCACCTATTCCGGAGTCATAACACCTGCATGGATTTATTTTGCCATGGCTCTGACGCTGTTCGGCGGCATCTATCTTCTTTATTTTGCCGCAACCTATATCGGTTTTAAGCGCAATGTCTGCGGGGAATGAAGTTTATGAAGATTTTGGATTTTGGACCGCCAAATGGGGAAGCCACTGGCGGTCTAATGCTGTTTTGATCACTGTGCGTCCTGCAGGCTTTTTGCTGCAGCGATATCCTCGGCAGTGACCTTCAGATTGGAGGTGAAATTTTTTCCCTCCGGGGTGGTGACGGACACTTCGATGACGGTTCCCTCTGTGATGCCGTGCTGGGTGACGGCGGTTATGAATTGGGGAAACTTGGGATGGCGGTTGGTGAACTCATCCCACATGGTTTTAAATTGCAGTAGTTTCATTGGGTTAATAGCCATTTTAGCAGTCCTTTCGTATATATTTTTTTTAAAGGATGATCTCTTCTCCGGCGAGATGTCAGGAAAATAAGCCTTTGCATTTTTTTAGGGCTTTTTTGAATAGCCCGGAGGATTTCTGGATGGGCTCCTGAGCAGGCTTTGCAGTCAGACGTTCCTGAAAATCCGTAAGGCTTGAAGACTGTGCCATGAGTTTCTTTGCCTGTTTTTTGCAGTCGCTTTCTTTATCAAAGCTTTTCAGATAATCCTCAAAGAATTTGGGCCTGGTAAGCAGCAGATAATCATAGTACCACTTAAATGCAGGGGGATGATCCGTGAGCGGGGAAATATCCAGGGTGCGGGCGAATTCCGTGGTCTGTGAGATGATGTTATCCTGTATTTCCGGCAGCTTTTTATATTTCCGGTACCAGATAAACAGGTCGATCAGCTCTCGCTCCAGAATACACGCCAGAGACTGTCCGGTCAGGCTGTATTTCCTGCACTGCTCCTGGACAATGGCAAAGGACTGGAACTGACACTGGAAATTTCGCGCGCGGTTTCCCATAAGGGACTGATTATTGTTGATTCGGTATTTCACAAGGCGTTCCTTTGTGAGAAGGATCCGCCCGGCGAGAATGACAGCTTCGTTGAAAAAAGAGCGGTCATTGACGCAGATGAGATGGTTAAATTCGATCCCGTTTTTTTTGAGAAAGCGAGTCTTATAAATCCCATTCCACGGCACAACGCTGACATGACTGAAAATTTCCGGCATTTGGGCAAAGGTGGTTACCTTCCCGAAAGCATCCTCCGGCACCTCGGACAGATCCAGGAGCGGGGTGGTGGAGATTTCATCAGTGTCATTGTCAAAGCAGTTGCTTCTGCCTTTTACAAGGTCGGCATCCGCTTCCTTTGCCATATTATAATAGCGGAGGTATGCTCCTTCTTCAATTATATCATCGGAATCCAGAAAATGTACATATTCGCCCTGCGCTGCTTTTAACCCTGTATTGCGGCAGGTGCCTGCGTACATGGTGGAAGGATTTTTGATCAGGGAAACCCGGGAATCCTGTTTTTGATACTCTGCTATGATTTCCGCGGAATTGTCCGTAGAGGCATCGTCTACACAGATAACCTCCAAATCCTGTATATCCTGGTTTAAAACGCTGTCCAGGCAGGCATTTAAGTATTTTGCCGCGTTGTGGACAGGGATGATCACGCTTAATTTCATTTGGTTTTCTCTGCCGCTTGGGGCAGCAGCTCCTTTCCGTGCGTTAAGTATGCTTCCATCTTAACATAGGGATGGCATTTTCGCAAGGATGCGGTAGCTGTGGGGAAAGTATCTGTGATGGCATATTAGCGGAAGATAAAACAGTTGACGGGACAAAGGTGCGGAATTATATTAAAAAGGAACAAAAACATCAGATGGGATAGAGGATATTATGGAGTTTATAACAGCAAAACCGGAACATTTGCAGGAAATATGGAGGATCACAAAGGAGGCAAAGGCGCAGCTAAAGCGGCTTGGTCTGGACCAGTGGCAGAGCGGCTATCCGTCAGAGGAGATATGGGCGCAGGACATCCGGGAGGAGGCAGCCTGGCTGGCAGTAGAAGACAGTAAAGTGCTGGGAGCTTTCGCATTTCAGACAACACCGGATGTCTCTTATGGTGAAATAGAGGGGGAATGGCTCACAGACGGGGCATATGCGTCTATGCACAGAGTATGTGTGTCTGATGACAGCAAGGGAAAGGGCATTGCGGGAAGAATGTTTAGACATGGATTTTCCATGGCAGAGGAATTAGGGTTTCATTCTGTGCGTATTGACACTCATCCGGGAAATCTGCCTATGCAGCGCGCGTTAAAGAAAGCGGGTTTTATTCCCTGCGGCAGCATCTTTTTAAAGGGCGGCTGCGAGGATGGGGCTGAGCGGATTGCGTTTGAGAAGACTTTATAGCTTGCAAAAGGAGACTGTTTATGCCGAAAATCATTGAAATCAGAGATTTTTCAGCACCAGAGCTGGATATTTATGCAAGACTTACAGAAAATCAGTTGCTAAACCGTCACGAACCGGAAAAAGGGATTTTTATTGCGGAAAGTCCAAAGGTCATTGAACGTGCGCTGGATGCAGGATGTGTCCCGGTGTCTTTTCTGGCGGAGCGCAGGCATGTGGAGACACAGGCGAAGGAGCTGATCTCGAGATGCGGTGATATCCCGGTCTACACGGCAGAATTTGAGGTGCTGACCCAGCTTACAGGTTTTGGACTTACGAGAGGAATGTTATGTGCCATGTACCGGCCTAAGCTTCCATCTTTGGAGGAAGTATGCGAAGGCGCAAGGCGGATCGCGGTGCTGGAAAATGTAGTGAATCCCACAAATGTTGGGGCAATCTTTCGTTCTGCCGCCGCATTGAATATGGACGGAGTGCTGCTGACAAATGCCTGCAGCAACCCGCTGTACCGGCGGGCCATCAGGGTGAGTATGGGCACAGTTTTCCAGATCCCATGGACCTTTTTTGACGGCAGATATTCCTGGCCCGGACAGGGGATTGAAATTCTGCACAGACTGGGCTTTAAAACCGCAGCCATGGCATTGAGTGAAGAATCGGTTTGCATTGATGATGCCAGGCTGATGTCCGAAGAAAAACTGGCAATCATTCTTGGAACAGAAGGAGACGGACTGGCGGCTGACACCATCGCAGACTGTGATTATACGGTGCGCATTCCCATGTCCCATGGCGTAGATTCCCTGAATGTTGCAGCAGCAAGCGCGGTTGCGTTCTGGCAGCTTGGGGGAAGATAGTCGGCTTAAATCAGATTGCGACAATGGTTTGCTTAAAATGGCTGATTAAAGAGTTACCTATCTTTCGAAGGGTAACGTGCGGACTGCTTTGCGCAAAGTCCGCACGAGCAGAGGGGTTAAAAATGCGGTGAAAGGTTATTCGGAAGTGCCGGAAACAGAAAGACCATATTCTCTCAGGAGCTTTTCCTGAAAAGCAGGATCGGAGATAGATTTAAGCAAATCTTCCTGGCGGTTATCCTGAAGAAGGAATTGGTTGAGGCGGTTTAGCGTTTCCAATCCGGCCTCGCGTCCAATTTTCAAGCCCTCTTCGCGTCCGGTCTTCAGGCCCTCTTCGCGTCCCTCATTCACCCCACTTTCTTTCGCTTCCTCAGCGATGGCTTTGTACATTCTTTTTGTGAAAATTTCATCATCGTATTCGTCCAAAAACATGGTGACAACCTCCTTGCGGTGTTCCCTCAACACATCGGTCAGGACATCTTCCTGGAGGCAGCGGTCTACGGCGAGATTCACGGCTGTCTGGGGACTGTGCCCCTTTTCAATGTTTTCGCGGATATAGCTGATAAAACGTGAATAATCTAAAAGGGGTCTGCATTTTTCCATCAGTTCCTTGTTTTTGCCGTAGTTGATATTTAGTACAATGGCCTGACATTCCAGCGCTGGCGTGGCAAAATCACTGCTCATATTCTCCGGCTTTACGAAAGAATTGGACAGATACATGACATCCCGTTCGGGTCTTTCCTCCGTTCCGTTATAAAATACAAGAAACTGGGGAAAAGGAAGAAGAATCTGCTTGGTGCCATACATGTTTACTTCTGCCTTCTCTATGTAAGCGCGATAAAGCCGGGCGAAGTATAAAAATCCGCGCAGTGGAATATTGGGATTCCAGGTGGACTGGTGCTCGATGAGACAAAGCGCCCAGTCAAGAAGAAAGGATACATCATTTTTGTATCCCAGGTAAATCACGTTTTCAAGGGTCATGATGGTAAGCTGGCTGACATCCTCATATGACGTCTGGTTGATGGCATTATATAATTGTAAAAGCTTCTTTTTATCCCGGAAAATAAACCGGAATAATTTGTCTTTATGTGTTCTCTGCACGTAAGTGCCTTCATCGGGAGTGGAAGGAACGAAAGGTTCCTGTGTCACATGGTCTGACATGCTTTTTGCCAAATCATTTTTCATGTTTACACACTCCTATTATAATCTTTTTTCCTATAGTTTAAAAGTGAAAAATACAAATATACGGTTAAGGCATGAGGCAACACCTCCTTGTTCTGTCTTAGTAGATGGGAATAATCCGGCGAAATGCCGGGAGAGATAGTAGAAAATGCCATAACATCCCTTGAGGATATTATCAATATATACGAAATGGGAGGAAATGTAAAGAAAGAGATTTCGACATAATTCGACAGTTTCGGTAAACAAGCTGCTGTTGCGCCTGTTGGGATGGATTACTGTTTATTGGAGTATGGGAAGATTACGCAAGGCAGTTGGCTGCGAATGGAGGATAGTAATCAAGATATTTGACTTAGAGATGCAGGACGGGTATAATAGAAATTAATATAAACCTGGCGGGGGAATTTATGAGAAGAGTAATTACTTACGGTACATTTGATCTGCTCCATTACGGACATATAAATTTATTACAGAGAGCAAAAAAATACGGAGATTATCTAATCGTGGCGCTTTCCACAGACGAGTTCAACTGGAACGAAAAGCACAAAAAATGCTACTTTTCCTATGAGGAGCGCAAGCACCTCCTGGAAGCCATCCGGTATGTGGATCTGGTGATCCCGGAAGAGAACTGGGAGCAAAAGGTGACAGATGTAAAAGAGTATCATGTGGACACCTTCGTCATGGGCGATGACTGGGAAGGAAAATTCGATTTTCTAAAACCCTACTGTGAGGTAGTTTACCTGCCAAGAACACCTGAGATTTCCACTACACAGATCAAAGAGGACCTGCACAAATAAAAACAAGGGCAGCGGCACCCCCCATTTCATCGATACTTCCAAATCCCATGCAGCGCATAAGACATAAAAAAGCAGGCGCTTTTTATGGGGCCGTAGCCCACATAGCGGTATACCTGATAGGTCATGCGGGCGGATTTGGCTTTGTTCCGGGATTTTCCACCCTCGCTGAGGCGGTATTTCAGATACGGCTTGTTGATTCCTGTGGCATGACCGTATTTTCTCAGGATTTTCAACCAGGTAATATAATCTTCGTGGCTGTCATCGTGCTCCATTGGAAATTCCAGCGCCACTTCACGCAGCAGCAGAACAGAAGAACAGTTGATGCTGTTATGCTTCAAAAGCTCCCGGTAGGTCAGTCGTTCTTTCACCGGAATATATCTCCCCACAGGGGTTCCGTCCGGTGACATAAGATCCCGCCCGGTGGAACACAGCACATCTCCAGTCCCTGACAGCGCATCAAGCTGTGCCCGGAGCTTTCCGTCAGCCCACCAGTCGTCCGCATCCAGAAAAGCGATATATTTTCCGCGCGCCATCTTAACACCATAATTCCGTGACCCGGCAGCCCCCAGATTCTTTTCGTTGCGGAAATACCGGAAATCCTCCCGGTCACACCAGGGAGCAAGCACGGCGGCAGTTCCGTCTGCGGAATAGTCATCGATCACCAGCAGTTCCAGGGAAACATTCTGGGAAAATACAGACTCCACGGCCTGGCAGATATATTTTTCGCCGTTATAAACGGGCATGATCACGGAAACCATCGGTTCATTCATCAACGTTTCTCCTCTTTCTTTTCAGTAGAAGTCTTAAGGGCATTAAACTGCCTGTCATCCACTCCTTCGGAAACCTCCTTCTGGAAGAAAATCTTAACGGTCATAAACAAAAGCTTAATATCCAGAAGAAAAGAATAATTTTCAATATAAAACAGATCCAATTTCAGCTTATCATAAGGTGTGGTATTGTATTTCCCGTAAACCTGGGCGTATCCCGTAAGTCCGGCTTTCACCTTCAGGCGGTAATAAAATTCGGGAATCTCTTTTTCATATTCCTTCATGATGACATCACGTTCCGGGCGTGGCCCCACCAGGGACATATCACCCTTAAATACATTAAAAAGCTGCGGCAGCTCGTCCAGGTGAAGATTGCGCAGAATCTTTCCAACAGGAGTAATGCGGGAATCATGCTTGGAAGCCAGCCTTGCGCCGCTCTTTTCAGAATCAACCCGCATACTGCGGAACTTGTAGATTTTAAACGTCCTTCCGTTATAGGTGAGACGGTTCTGTGTATACAGCACAGGTCCATGGTCATAAAGCTTTACGATCAGGGCGATCAGCAGCATAAGAGGGGATGCGATCAGAAGCCCGATTCCGGAGACCACAATATCCAGCAGCCTTTTGGCGGCACGCTGTTCCACGGACATGCCCAGATTCCTGGACATAAGGAGGGGTGTATCAAACAGATGGATACGGTCGCTTCCCATCACAATAATGTCGGAAATTTTGGGGCTCATATAACAGCGGATGGAGTGGGCAAAGCAGTATTTCAGATAACGGTTCCGTATCTGGCTGGGAAGGTCCCAGATAATAACGCCCTCATAATGTTCCATCATCTCATGGATTTTATCTTCGCCCGTATCGATATGGACCATACCGCTGATATCATACTTGTCCCTGCGGGAATTCATTTTCTGGATCAGATCCCCGGGATCTCTGTCACCGTAGATGATCAAAAGCTTCCGGGCCCGGTACAGTCTGGAATATATATACCGGGAACCGAAGATCCAGGCAATGATCAACAAAAGCTGAACCCCTGTCATTTCCAGCATGGGAACAGCCGACAAGAACCAGCGGTTGATCAGAGTGATCTGGAAATACATCACAATATTGGTACAAATGGTTGCAAGAGAAAGGGAATAAAATACATCGATCCTTTTCAGATAGCCAACCTTCAGACCACCGTAAATTCTGGAAAACAATACATCAATCAGCGCATAGATAGCAATGAGCACCCAGTTACCCTTCCGCCAGAAGGGCTCATCGATCAGCCCTCTGTAATAGTCATACCAAACATAAGCAAAAACGGCTGCCTGCGCCAGGATGATCAGACTGGCAAGGCAAAATACAATAAAACGTTTATAATCTTCCCTTTTATTCACAATATCCCTCTTATCTGTCTGCATATTTCGTCAAAATCCTGCGTGTCCGTGCGGCCTGTCTGCACCATTTACAGACGGCAACTTTAATTTCCTAATTATAACGTATCCTATAGGCTCTCGTCCAGAGATTTTTCAGAACCCCGGGGCAGAGAGGTCTTCTTTTGGTAAAGAGAGGTTTTTCTTGAAATCCTGTTACTGAACTGTTACTATTATATGAAAGACCAAGCTTCCTGCTGAAACAAAGGAGCTGATGTCTGATGAATGTACACAGGATTATGAGGGGACATAAATGAAGCCTTTTAAAGTGAGCTTGATCGTGCCGGTTTACAATGTGGAAAAATATCTGGCCTGCTGTCTGGAAAGTCTGGTATCCCAGACCCTTGACGGTGTGGAGATTGTAGCTGTAAACGATGGCAGCACAGATGCAAGTCTTTCCATTCTGGAGCAGTTTAAGGCCAGATATCCGGAAAAATTATTTATATATACAACAGAAAACCATGGCGTCAGCCATGCACGTAATCTGGGATTTTCCAAGGCGCGGGGCGAGTATGTGTGGTTTGTGGACAGTGACGATTATGTGGAGAGAGACGCCTGTGAGCGCCTTTACCGGAAAGCTGTTTTGGACAGAAATGACCTGATACTGTTCCGGTACTATAAGGTGGACAGCGTGACCGGAGAGCGGACGGCTTTTGCGGTGAGCCATTACAGTCAGAATTACACAGTCTCTGAAAAGCCTTGCGAGCTTCCTGTTGTATCCCCTTATCCATGGATTAAATTTATAAAATACGAGCTTTTTGAAGGCCTTTCCTTCCCGGAAGGAATCCGTTTTGAGGATTTGCCCATTGCCTACCTTTTGGCGGTAAAGGCATCCTCTATCGGTGTGGTGAATGAATGCCTTTATAATTACAGAAAAAATGTGGGTTTTTTGGGAAGTCTTATCCCGGCTACGCTGGATGTGAAAAAAGCGGTAATTTATTTGAATGAAAATATGGAGCGCATGGGACTCAGGGAAAAATACCGGGAAGAGCTGGACTTTATTGCAGTCCGCCACTTCTTTTACCGTTTCTGGAAAATGCTCACCAACTACGAAAAGGATAAAAAAGAGCTGAAGCTTCGCATCGTGAACGAGCTTTTTGACTATATGGAGCAGAAGATTCCCAACTGGCGGGAAAACCATTATGTGAAATATTTCCTGCCTGCCCATCTTTCCAGAATGCTTTACCTCTACGGCTCAAGGGAGGAAATGCTTGGCTTTGTGGAAGCCTGTGACGGTATGGACGAGGATGCGCAGAAAACCTGGCTGAAGGAGTACAAATGTGCCCACGAGCCGGAGAAGGAATACAGCCCTTCTGACATGTTGGAGAGAGAAAAAGACGCGTTTCAGGCGTACAAAAGTACAATAAAAAGCAGCAAAACAGATAAAAAACAGGTTTTTTTGGAATCCAGAAGCGGACAGGGACTCGATTCGGGAATAAAGGCCCTGCTGCTATATCTGATAGGAGAGAGAAAGGATTGCCGCCTTGTCCTGTCTTTAGAAAAAGGAGCGGTCTCTTCCCTGGAGGGACTG
This sequence comes from Ruminococcus sp. 5_1_39BFAA, assembly GCF_964240875.1. Lineage (NCBI taxonomy): Bacteria > Bacillati > Bacillota > Clostridia > Eubacteriales > Oscillospiraceae > Ruminococcus > Ruminococcus sp. 5_1_39BFAA. The sequence continues at coordinate 228,896 of NZ_CAXSVO010000002.1, forward strand.
GAGAATGTTTCCCAAATAACCCTGGTAGAGCCTGAGACAGAGGAGTATGGAAAAGCGCTGGCACAATCGGGATGCGTGGTGGCAGATTGCCCTCTTCCTTATTATACAGAAAAAATCCCAGGACAATTTTTCATGCTTTTTTGCGGAAGTAGTCTGTATCCGCTGACAGAGGTAAACTGCGGACACAGCAAGGCGGATATCGGACTGTGGCAGCACAGTATGCTGTTGGCAGACAGTCTGTATTTTACAGATGAGATCATCCGGCACAATTATATGAGAAATTGCATGATGCAGGATATTTGTCCCACGCCTTATGTGACGGGAATGCCGCTGGAAATGGTTAAGAAGAACGCAAATATCAACAGGGAGCTGGGACTTTCAGATAATTGCCAGAAAATATTGCTTTGCCCGCAGCTTTTGGGAAAAACTGCAGTAGAAACAGCTCAGGCGTACAAGAGCTTTGTCTCCGCGCTTTACCAGTTGGATGCAGAATTAGACGAAAATCAGTCAGCATACGTAAGCTTTGCTGGAAAAAATGATGTTGATTTCCGGGATTTTGCCCATATTCATCCAATGCCCGGTCAATATGAACTTTACGATTTTGCTGCGGCCTGTGATGTATTTATCTCTGACTACCATCCGGGACTGGTGCATTTTGCGGGACAGGGCAGGAAAGTGATCCGGTTCCTCTGTGATGGAATGCAGTATTCGGATGACCGCAGTCTGGAGGAAGAGCTTACAGAGCGCGGAGTATTGCACAGCGATAACGTACCGCAGCTTGCCGGAATTATTCGGGAGGATGGAGCCTGGGCATCGGCAAAGCCGCTATCCAATACGGCGCAGCAGCTTCTGGGAGACATCCTGGATGAAAAAGAAAGCGGGATTGGAGTTATACCGGAAAACTCCGGGCGGTCTCGTGTGCTATATTATTCCGGGCGAAAGCTGTCCAATAAGCTGATCGAGGAAATAAACGATATGGCTTTGGCTCACCCGGAAAAGGATTTCTGGTTTGCATTTAACGATTTTAGAAACACGGACTCTGAAAAATATACAGCGCGCCTGGCACCAGGCTGTTCTTATCTTCCGCTTAAGCCGGATATGGAAAAGGGAAAACCATGGAAAATAGCCAGCGCCCTCATAAGCCGGGCAGGTCTGTCCTTCCTTTATCCTGTAGGTCATATATTGTCCCTTGGAAAAAAGGAATGCCGCAAATATCTTGGCAATGCAGACTTCGATGAGGTGCTGATCACTTCTACGGATAATATGAGAACGATTGCGATTCTTTTGGCGGCTGCACCTAAGGCAGAGTGTACGCTGGATACGTTCAGCCAGGAAAAGTACAAAAAATCCCGCCCTTACCGCCATCAGATCCGTTTTTTGCGCCGTCTTTTAGAACGGTAAATGTTTCAAAAATGTAAATTATTATTCCAAAACCCCTGGAAGTGTGTTATCCTTTATTCAATAAATTATTACAGGATGGACAAAAAATGAGTAAAAATACAGCCGGACAGGAGGCTCCATACTCCTTTCTGATGGACAATATTAAAGTAATCTTAATATTTCTGGTCGTGTTCAACCACATCATCGCGTTTCAGTTGGTGAAGGTGGATGAGGTGGTACGCTATATCTGGTATGGAATCACCATCTTTCATATGCCAGCGTTCATTTTTGTATCAGGCTATCTGTCAAAGAAGCCGCAGAATGTGCTAAAGAACGTAAAAAATCTGCTGATACCCTATGTTCTGGGGTACAGCCTGACCTGGTATTCACAGATATGGCTAGGGAATAATGTTGATTATGAGCTGCTCCGTCCTTCAGGAACAGTTATGTGGTATGTGTTGGCGCTTTTTGCCTACCGTCTTACCATAGAAGCGTTAGGAAGGATTCGCTTTATCGTACCCCTGAGCATTATTTTTGCATTGTGGGCAGGGACGAGAGCGGAGTTCAGCACCTATCTGTCGGCATCCAGAATCGTAGTATTTTTTCCGTTTTTTGTGGCAGGCTATCTTTGGAAAAGCGAATATACTCATGCGGTCCGTAAATTCAAGGGAAAATGGGTGCTGCTGTTTTTGGCTGCATTTTTGCTCTATGCAGTCCCGAATTATATGATCAGCAACGCAGTCCCGGTAGATATTTTCCGGGGAAATCATTCCTATAAAGTCTGCGGCATGAATGATCCGGAAGGAATGGTCATCAGGCTTTTGATGTATCTGGTATCCTTTGCGCTGATCATTACTTTACTGGCGCTGTTGCCGGATATAAAGCTTCCGTTTACTTTTATCGGAAGAAATACCATGGGAATTTACTTTTTCCATTATCCCATCATGATTGTGATGAATGGACTTCTGATATTGAAAATCCCGCAGCTTCTGAATGTGTGGGCGCTCCTGGGTGTTTCACTGGTATTTGTTCTGATATTGGGAAGCCCGCCTGTAAACTGGCTGTATAATGGAATTTTGTATCTTATAACTCTTATTTTTTTCAAGAGGGAGAAAAAGATTGAGGAGGAAATAGAGGAAGAGACAGAGCTTCCGGAGGATGAGTACGATGAGGAAAAGGAAAATAAATTTGAAATATTAAGCCAGCGCCGCAAGGCGATCGCTGAGCTGGCGGCAACGCTGGAAACAGAAGAGAAGGGAAAAGGTCTGTAAATAGTAACAGTATTGAAGTAATAAACAGGGGATTGTAATAACAGGGGTAAAATATGAAACGAGTGATCACTTACGGAACATTTGACCTGTTTCATCAGGGGCACTACAACATTCTGAAACGGGCGAAGGCGCTGGGCGATTATCTGATCGTGGGAGTTACCAGCGAAAGTTACGACATTGAGAGAGGGAAACTGAATGTGCGCGACAGCCTCCTGAAAAGAATTGAGAATGTCCGGCAGACAGGCTTTGCTGATGAAATCATAATTGAGGAATACCAGGGACAGAAATTAAGTGATATAATCAAATACAATATTGATGTGCTGGTGCTTGGTTCCGACTGGAGAGGAAAATTTGATTATCTGAAAAGCTACTGTGAGGTGGTTTATCTGGAGCGGACAAAAAATATTTCCAGCACCAAGCTGCGGGGCGCAGGCACGAACTATAATGTAGGCGTTGTCACAGACGATACCTGGGATAACGGGATCGTGTGGGAAGCAAAGTATGTCAGCGGCGTTCATGTGGAAAGTGTATTTTCCGAGGACGAGGATGCAGCCAGGATTTTTTGCAAAAAATATGAGCTTGATTCCTACGGGACGGATTTTGACAGATTTTTGGACCAGGTGGAGATCGTTTATATCAAGACTCCTCTGGAAACCCGTGCCGGGTATATCGAGAAGGCTCTGAAACGGGGGAAATATGTGATCAGCGATTCGCCTATGACCTTAAGCCCTGAAAAAGTAAAGGGACTTTTTGAACTGGCAGCCAGGCAGAATGTAGTTCTTGTGGAAAAAATCAACCTTGTATACCTGAGGGCTTTTAACCAGCTTGTCTGGCTGACACACGGCGATGTGGCAGGCAGTGTGGTGTGCGTAAAATGTTCCATATGCCAGGAGCATTTTGAGGGAGGAAAATCATTTAATGAGACTGTTGTTTATCCTCTTTGCGCCATCATCAAGCTTTTGGGAAAAGATTTCCTTGAGGTAAACACCAACGCTGTAAAGGATGACCAGGGACACCTGATCTATAATATGATAACCCTGCGATATCCCAAAGCCATTGCCACCATTGAGATCAGCAGTTCTGTTGAGGTGGAGGATGAGTTTGTGGTGATCGGCACAAATGGGCGCATTACTATTCCAAATGACTGGTGGAATACCGGATATTTTGAGGTAAAGGTGGATGACACACAGTTTTTAAAGAGATTCAGCTTTAACTTTGAGGGAAACGGTTTCCGTTATCTTCTTCAGGAGCTGTTGATCATGATTAGCGATAAACGGACAGAATGTACCAGACTTTTTACGGAGGAATCCAGGACTTTGGTTGACATTCTCAGAATCATTGATGAAAGAGGATAACAAATGACAGAAAAACAGGAGCATCTGCTGCAGCTTTTTCAGGAATTGGATGAAATCTGCAAAGAGAATAACCTGAGATATGTAATGGCGGGCGGGACTGCTATCGGCGTTGTGCGGAATGAAGGCTTTATTCCGTGGGATGACGACGTGGATGTATATATGCCCCGGGATGACTGGGAAAAGCTGGTGGAGCTGTCAAAAACACAGCTTCCGGAGCATCGTGCCCTCCAATGTGTGGATGTGGACAGATCCTATACAAATACCTTTCCACGCTATGCCTCCACGGATAGCTGCGCACTTCATAAGCATCAGATCATCGGAGATGATACTGCAGGAGAAATTATAGACGTGCTGACGCTGGATCCCATTCCGGCTGATGACAGGGAATACGAAAAATACAGAACCCATATGATGATCTACTCCGAGCTGGTAAATATTGCGGTGGTATTCGGCGCACGCTGGGAGATCCCTGTAACCAAATATCTGCGCTGGCTTTTGTCCTATGCTTTTCTGGGAAGGGACAGGACGCTGAAAAAGCTGGAAAAGATCATGTTTTCCTACCAGGAGGAGGACTGCCCACGTTATGCCATGCGCTGGGGCGGCTGTCCGTTTCTCTTTGATAAAGATATGATGTTCCCTGTAAGATATATGAAATTTGAGGGACTTGATGTTATGGTTCCCCACCGCATGAGCGATTACCTGATCTGGCATTACGGGGATGAATGGTCTTACATTCCGCCTCACGGAGAGAGAGAGTCCCACGATGCCATCACGGTGGAGGGCATCAGCTACAAGGAATTGCGAGAGGATTATCTGCCGGGCATCAAAAAGGGAAAACTGAAGCGAAGCGCCATTATGCGCAAGCTTTATTATCTTGCAACGGCGAAACGCACCCATCGTCTTAACCACAAGCGTGACCTTCTTCGTGCAAAAAGTACGGTAATGGACTTAAATGCCCGTATCCGGGAGTGCGGACGCAGCGTGAAGGACCTTGCAGGGGAGCGGGATTTTAAGACCTTAAATGATATATTCGGTAATTATTTCCAGGTACAGTTAAGTGCCGGATTTATCGGAAGGGAGGATTTCAGTGGTATTTATGCCTTTTATCACCCTACGCTCCTGGAGGTTGATGATGATACATTCCTGGCAGCTATGCTGACGCTGATTTACACAGAACGGGTGGGAAAGGCGTACAGGATGCTCCAGGTCAAAGAAAACATGGATCATTTGACGCCTGAACTGGAAAAACTTAAGGCAGATATTGTGCTGTTCAGAAAAGGCGTTTCCCATTACGAATTCGGGGAATTGAAAGAGGCAGAGCAGATTGCAGAGGAGCTTCTGGAAAGGTATCCCCAGGCGCCTGGATTTATGAAGTTTAAGTGCTGTTTCCTGATGGAAAGGGCGAGAAAGGACGGATATCCAGGTGAGGCTCAGGAGTTTATCAGGGAGGCACTGGAGGTTTATCCGGAGGACGGATATTTCCTGAAATACCAGGGCGAGCTTTTGTGGATGAAGGGCAAATGCGCCGATGCGCTTGAGGTTTTTGCCGATGCCCGTGAAAAAACGAATAATGGAATTACCCAGCTTGAGCTGGACAAATTTCTGAAACCATACGGAAAGCAGACAGTGGAGACCTGCTATATGCTTCTGCGAAACAGGGAAAAGCAGGGAGCATTGAAGCTTATGACCCTGTGGAACAGGCTTTTGCCCAATGATGAGTTGGTGAAGGAGGCATTTTATCTGGCGCGTGTCAGCGCAGCACAGACACGCCATGAGATGGAGTCAATTGTTGGCGAGATCATGCAAAAGCTGGATAATGCGGCAGCAAGTCCGGGTGAGCGGGAGGAAACTACAGAGAATACAGAGATTTATAAAAAGGCATTGACGAAGGCATGGGAACGTTTGGGGTTCCCCGCAGAGCTTGCCACACTCCGCACAGATATCCTTTATACGGAGGAGCCAGGCGAGCTGGAATGGATGGCAGAGAAGGTAAAAGATTGCCAGCTTCGCAAGGATAAGCTTGCCGAGGTGTATAAGGTGCTGGGCGATGCACGCAGGAAACAGGGGCAGACGGCCCAGGCATTTGAAAATTATAGGAAAGCCATGGAATGTGCTTCCGGCCGTTCCTACGTAAAGACGGAGCTTTCCAGGATCTTCCTCACGGATTTCTATGAGGGAGACCAAAAAGCAAGGATTTATGCGGCTAAAACGGATGCAGCGGAATATCTGGATCAATGGCTGGACAAATACGGAAGCGTGGAAGAAATCCAGGCTTTGGCACGGAAGGTTTTGTAAGAAGAGCAGATTGGAGCAGACTGGTTTGAATAGAGAGCAGAAAAAAGTTTTATCTCTTCTCGCAGAAGTGGATAAGATATGCAGAAAGCACAAAATTACATATTATCTGTCCCCGCAGCTCACCCTGTGCAGTGTGACAGGGCAGCCTTTTCCCCAGAATCCCGGTGCAGGCGTTGTCTACATGAAGATTGGGGATATGGAGCAGTTCAGGCTGGCGGTGGAAGAGGGGTGTCCGGAGCGGAGAATCCTGGAGTCTATGAATAACAATAAATTCTTCCCGGGCTTTTTTCTGCGGTATACGGATATGGATACCCTGGATTTCCGACTGAATGAGGGACGTAATTTTAAATATCCGGGGATAGGCATTAACATTCTGCCTTTGCGTGGAAAAATGAATTCCAGGCTGCGGCATCTGTGGAATCGCGTAGAAGAAGTGGGCTGGATTGAGATGTGTGATTTCTATGGCGATAAAAAAGGGAAAAAGAGATTCCTGTGCCGCCTGTTCATGCGTTTCCGCTGCATTGCCGGACGCGGTCGGCTGGGAAGGAGTCTTTACCGCCATTTCTGCAAGCGCCAGAATGTGGAGAAAACACAGGAGTACGTATTGCGTTTAAAGAAAAAGACGGTTTATTTTCCTGCGGAAACCTTTGATGGAACGAGAAAGGTCATGCTTGAGGGAAAGAAATTCCTGGCACCGGAAAAGCTCAGTCTCTATCTGACGAAATATTACGGGCCGGAATACAGGGAAAAGGAATTTGCAAAATATGTGCCAAAGGCTGCCCAGATGGTTAGCGCTCTGGTGAGCTATGAGGATTATTTTCAGGAGATTGGAAGCCAGAAGCGGTTTATTAAGAAACGGAACCGCGCCCGGAGGAAGGATACCTACGGACGGAACCAGAAGAAATATCTGACCTGGAGCTGGAATTATGCAAAATTTTGTGGCTCCCGCATTGAACTGGAGAATTATTATCTGAAGAAAAAAGACTATATTGAGAATCTTTATAAAAATAAGGATTATGCGGCGCTGGAAGAGATTTTTGTGCCATATACAAAGGCTATGGTGAAGAGCCTGAAAAGCAACGAGATTTTTGCGCCGGATGAAGAACTTCTGGAGATTTTTCTGGCAATGCTTGAAAAAACAGGGCGGACTGCGCTAAAGGGGAAGGTAGAGAAGTTCTGGAGGTAAGTTGTAGATGAAATTAACGGATTTTGTAGTTGAGTTTTTGCAGAGAAAAGGGATTCAGGATTTCTTTGGATACCAGGGAACCATGATCGCCCATCTCGTTGATTCCATAGAGAAAAACCCGGAAACACGAAGCCACTCCTGCTACAATGAGCAGGGAGCCTCCTTTGCCGCCTGCGGTTACGCCCAGGCAAAGGAGGACTGTGCCTGCGCATATGCCACCAGCGGGCCGGGAGCGGTGAATCTTCTCTCCGGTGTGGCGGATGCCTATTTTGACTCTCTGCCTGTGGTGTTTCTTACAGGACAGTTAAATACCTATGAATATTCAGGGATCGATGGTCTGAGACAGCAGGGATTTCAGGAGATTGACATTGTTTCTATGGCGAAGCCTGTGACAAAGTATGCGGTACAGGTACGTGAGCCGGAGGATATTGTAAAAGAGCTGAATAAAGCGTATTATATAGCAAATACCGGGCGGAAAGGTCCGGTACTTATTGATTTGCCTATGAATGTGCAGAGAGGAGAGGTAGAAACGCCTGTCTATGATATGCTACCGGAGGAATGGGGGCAGGAGAGCGGAGTTGTCTGTGAGGCGGATAAGAATGAGAAAACAGCTTGCAGAGCAGCATCAGCCATTGAGACAGCGCTTGGGAAAGCAAAGCGTCCTGTAATCATGATGGGCCATGGAGTCAGCGGCAGACAGGAACAGCAGATGTTGCTGGAGATGGCGGAAAAGCTGAACATTCCTGTGGTTACCAGCGTGCTGGAGAAATCTGCGCTGCCATATGAGCATCCGCTGAATTTCGGCTGCATCGGCGGCGCTTACGGGCATAGATACGCAAATATGATCGCGAATATAAAGAGTGACCTGCTTTTATGCTTCGGCATTTCCCTTTGTACAAGGCAGATTGGGACAAAGGTACACGAGTTTGCAAAGGATGCGGAGATTATCCGTGTTGATCTGGATTCCTTTAATTTACAGAGGGATATCCATGAGAATGGAGACAGGGAGCAGAAATTCTGTGCAGACGCGGGGGCGGTGATCCGGCATTTGTCGGAGTTAGAGCTTTCTGCGGACGAAAAAAGCCGTGAGTGGCTTAAGGTCTGTCAGATAATCAAAGAAAGCCTTCAGGCAGTGGATGATGCCACAGAGGAACGCTATCCCAACAGAATGATCAGGGAGCTGAGCAGACAGCTTAAGGACGCCTCTGCCGTGGCGGTAGATGTAGGACAGCATATGGTATGGAGCTACCAGTCCTTCGAAAACCAGAAGGGGCAGAAGCTGCTTTTTTCCGGCGGTCACGGGGCTATGGGATATGCTCTTCCGGCTGCCATCGGGGCTTACTATGCTCTGGGAAAACCGGTTGCCTGTATCTGCGGCGATGGAGCGTTCCAGATGAATATCCAGGAGCTGCAGTGGGTAAAACGGGAGGGCATTCCGGTCAAAATCATTGTGACAAACAATAATGCTCTGGGCATGATCCGTCATCTTCAGCGGGATTATTTTGACAATGTGTTTGCAGATACGTCTGATGGCAGCGGATTTTCTTCCTGCTGTTTCGGGGAGGTCGCCAGAGCCTATGGGATTGAGGCAAGGACAATGGAATGTGAAAAGGCAAAAAGCGGTGCGGCGGAATTTCTGGCGGGTAAAGGCCCAAAGCTTTTGGAGATCACCATGGAGCCGGGAACCTACGCATATCCCAAGACCTGTCTTGGAGAGCCGATTCACAACCAGCAGCCCTATGCACCGGATGAAGTTTATGAAAGGTTATTAAAGTTATGAGTCGAGTTTCAGTGGTGACTGGCGGAACGTCAGGCATTGGACGGGGGATTGCAGAGAAGATCCTGACGCATTCCGGACCGGAGGATCTGGTTTTTGTCAGCTATGGGCACAACCGGGAACGGGCGGAGGCTTTTTGGGAGGCGCTTTCGGAGGAAAACAAAAAGAAGGTTATTCTTTTGCGCGCAGACATGTCCTCCTATGAAGAGATGATCTGTTTTGCCCGGGAAATAACAGAGCGTGCCGGACATGTGGACTGGTTGGTAAACAATGTGGGAATCGGGATTTATAAAAAATATGAGGACTATACCTTTGAAGAATGGACAAAGGTGGTAAACACAAATCTTTCTATTCCGGTGTTTCTGGTAAAGGAGCTGCGTCCGGTTATGGAAAAAGGAGGCAGCATCCTTTTCACAGGCTCGTATGCAGGACAGCAGGCTTATTCCTCCTCTCTGGTGTACGGAGTGACAAAGGCGGCAATTCATTTTCTCACAAAATCTCTTGTGAAAGAGTTTGAGCCGAAGGGAATTACGGTAAATGCCATTGCGCCAGGCTTTATCCAGACAGCATGGCATGAGAATCGAAGCCCGGAAAGCTATGAGCGTATCAACAAAAAAATTGCGCTTCATCGTTTTGGGGAGGTATCTGAGGTTTCCGATATGGCATATGCAATCCTCACTAACGGATATATGAATGGAAGCGTTGTGGATATTCATGGGGGATATGATTATTTTTAGCGATGACCGGGGAAGCCGGATGGGATATTTATAAGAAGATATAAGAAGAAATTCCTGGAAAAGACTTGACGAAAGCGCACTGTCTATGGTAAACTGGACAAGCGACATGGAAGTTAGGTCTTTTTTTTATGCCCGAAAATTGCGGCGGATAAGCAGTTTTCATAGGAAGAAGACCATGCAAATGAAAACACTGGAGGTGGAAGTTGTGCGCGTTAAGATTACATTAGCATGTACCGAGTGCAAGCAGCGTAACTACAATATGACGAAGGAGAAGAAAAACCATCCTGAGAGATTGGAAACCAAGAAATATTGTAAGTTCTGCCAGAGACACACAATGCACAAGGAAACAAAATAGTCACTGAAGATTGTGAGGTTAGGCTATGCAAGAAAAGGAAAAATCTGCTGGCAAGGCAAAAGGCCAGAAGAAAAGTTGGTTTCAGGGACTTCAGGCTGAATTCAGGAAGATTGTCTGGACAGACCGCAATACACTGATGAAGCAGTCCGTAGTGGTGATTGTTGTTTCCGTGCTTTTGGGCGTAATTATCAGCGTTATGGATGCAGGCATTCTGGAATGCATTAATCTTTTAATCAAATAAGGACAAAGGTGATTGTATGTCAGAAGCGAAATGGTACGTTGTCCATACCTATTCCGGGTATGAGAACAAGGTAAAAGCCAACATTGAAAAGACGATCGAAAACAGACATCTGGAAGACCAGATCCTGGAGGTCCGCGTTCCGCTGGAAGATGTAGTGGAAATGAAAAACGGAACTGCCAAGCAGGTTCAGAGAAAAATGTTTCCGAGTTATGTTCTGATCAACATGGTGATGAATGACGATACCTGGTATGTTGTCCGTAATACCAGAGGTGTGACAGGTTTCGTAGGACCTGGATCCAAGCCTGTACCGCTGACGGAAGAAGAGATGAGGCCGCTGGGCATCAAGGAAGAGACTGTTCAGGTCGATTTCGCAGAGGGCGATACAGTGGTTGTCACAGGCGGAGCCTGGAAAGATACCACAGGTGTTGTATCGGCTATCAACATGCAGAAGCAAGTTGTGACCATCAATGTTGAGATGTTTGGCCGCGAGACGCCGGTAGTAATTAGTTTCGCAGAAATCAAAAAGATGTAAAAATAAGGTAACAGATATCGTGGGAGGGATACACCCCCGCCAATACCACATAGGAGGTGCCGAAAAATGGCAAAGAAAGTAACAGGATATATTAAATTACAGATTCCCGCTGGTAAAGCAACTCCAGCACCACCAGTTGGTCCTGCACTTGGACAGCACGGTGTAAATATCGTTCAGTTTACAAAAGAGTTTAACGCAAGAACAGCAGACCAGGGCGACTTGATCATTCCTGTTGTTATCACTGTTTATGCAGACAGAAGTTTCAGCTTCATAACCAAAACTCCGCCGGCAGCAGTTCTTCTGAAGAAAGCTGCTAACATCAAATCCGGTTCCGGCGTACCGAACAAGACAAAAGTTGCAAAGGTTACCAAGGCTCAGATTCAGGAAATTGCTGAGATGAAGATGAAAGACTTAAATGCAGCATCCATCGAAGCAGCTATGAGCATGATCGCAGGTACTGCAAGAAGTATGGGAATTGAAGTAGTTGATTAATCGCAAATTTTAAGTGGGAGGGCTTTTCCCCGCAAATACCACAGGAGGTTATAGAAATGAAACGAGGAAAGAAATACGTGGAAGCTGCGAAAGCAGTGAACCGCGCAACATTATATGATACCGCAGAAGCTATCAGCTTAGTTAAGAAAACTGCAGTTGCTAAATTTGATGAGACTATCGAAGCTCATATCCGCACAGGCTGCGATGGACGTCATGCAGACCAGCAGATCCGTGGTGCAGTAGTTCTGCCTCATGGTACTGGTAAACAGGTTCGTGTTTTAGTATTTGCAAGAGATGCTAAGGCCGAGGAAGCAAAGGCAGCAGGCGCTGAGTTTGTTGGAGCAGAGGAACTGATTCCGAAGATCCAGAACGAAGGATGGCTGGATTTCGACGTTGTTGTTGCAACTCCTGATATGATGGGTGTTGTAGGACGTCTGGGTCGTGTACTTGGACCGAAAGGTTTAATGCCAAACCCGAAGGCTGGTACTGTAACTATGGATGTTACGAAAGCGGTTCATGATATCAAAGCAGGTAAGATTGAGTACCGTCTTGACAAGACTAACATTATCCATGTTCCGATTGGTAAGGCTTCCTTTACCGAGGAGCAGTTAAGCGACAACTTCCAGACGCTGATTGGAGCTATTTTAAAGGCTAGACCGAGCACTGTAAAGGGACAGTATTTGAAGAGCGTTACCATCGCTCCGACAATGGGTCCTGGTGTGAAGATTAATCCGATGAAATTGGCTTAATAGATTTATGAGGACACCCGTTTTGTGCGGGTGTTCTTTTTTTGGGGGGAAGGGGACGGCGGGGAGTGAGAGAAGGTGCAGAGGCGTTTCGCGGGACGGAATTACTAAGGCTTCTTCGATTTGCTAAAGGCGTCGCGGATTTGGGCAAACTCGCTTCGCTCAGACAGTGCCCAAATCCGCTCCAACGCAAATCGCAGAGGCCTAAGTAATTCCAGGTCCCGCTGCAAAAGCCTCTGTACCTTCTCTCACTCCCCGCCTGTGCATCGGCTCCGGAAGAGCGGCGGCGTAAACGACCTCATATGGGGGAGGGGCGAACGGGAAGGTTTGGATTTAGAGATAATTTACAGGAATGGGTGGTAGTATGGTATAATGTGAACACTTGATGAGCGCAAGCCGTTAGGCGAAGTGCGAGTCTAGTGAGAACATATGGCTGGACACTTAGTGAATGCAAGCTGCAAAGTGCAGCATGAACTTAGTGACCATGGTATAATGTGAACACTTGATGAGTGGAAGTCGTAGGCGCGGTATGAGTTTTCGGTGTGTTATATTGTTATGTGTAAGAGAGAGTTTGGGATTGAGAGGTGTTGGAGTGGCTAGACGGCGTAGGAGGAGACGGAGAAATTCGGGGAAGAGGATTTTGGTTTGTGCGGTGATTGAGATTGTGGTGCTTTTGGCGTTGGGGGTTGTGCTTTGTTGGAATAAGGGGGTTAGCTCGTGGGTTGGAAATCTTGCGGGGGTTTTTGACAGGGCGGTGGTGAAGGATGTGGATCTTTCGGGGATTCATAGTACGAATGCGGTTTTGATGGATGCGGGGAGTGGGAAGGTGATCAGTGAGGTTAAGGGGGAGGATGCGATTTATCCGGCTTCTATGACGAAAATTATGACGGCTATTGTGGCGATTGAGGCATTGGATAGCCTGGAAAAAGAGATTACTTTGACGGATGAGATGTTTGCGGGGCTTTATGAGCAGAATGCTACGCAGGCGGGATTCCAGCCAGGGGAGACGGTGAAGGCGATCGATCTTTTGTATGGAGTGATGCTTCCATCGGGGGCGGAGTGTTGTATTGCTTTGGCGGATGAAGTCGCTGGTTCGGAAGAGGCATTTGTGGAAAAGATGAATAAGAAGGCGGAACGGTTGGGGATGAAGAAGACGAATTTTTGCGACTCTACGGGGCTTCATGATCCGGATCATTATAGTTCTGCTTATGATATAGCGGTGCTTTTGCGGTATGCGCTGCATAATAGTACGTTTCGGGAGATCGTTCAGTCGGCACGGCATTCTACACCGGGGACGAATGTTCATCCGGATGGGATTACGTATTATAGTACCTTGTTTAAAAATCTGAGTGATACGACGGTGACGGGCGGAAAGATTCTTGGAGGGAAGACGGGATATACAAGTGAAGCGGGGCATTGCCTTGCAAGCTTTGCGGAAATTGAAGGGCGTGAGTACATATTGGTGACAGCCGGGGCGGCTGCAGATGCTACGGGGATTCCGCATATCCAGGATTGCCAGACGATTTATAATCGTGTGGGAGCGGCTGCGGCTGGAGAATGACAGAAAAGGGCTGAAATGTAGGGAGGAGCTATTTGCAGCGGTGGGATTTGTGGGGCAAATCGAGGTGCTCCCGTGGTTTTGGCGATGAGGAACCGGCATAAAAGAATCAAATAAATTAGGGTGTGCGGGATATTCCGCACACCCTTAAAGGTTAAAAATAAGACTTTTCTTAGCCGAAGTATCTCTTTAACAGACCAGCGAATGCTTTTCCGTGACGAGCCTCGTCTCTTGCCATTTCATGAACAGTGTCATGGATAGCGTCAAGGTTAGCAGCTTTTGCACGTTTTGCAAGGTCGAATTTACCAGCGGTAGCGCCGTTCTCAGCAGCAACACGCATCTCAAGGTTTTTCTTGGTGCTGTCAGTAACAACTTCGCCTAATAACTCAGCGAATTTTGCAGCATGCTCAGCTTCTTCGTAAGCAGCTTTTTCCCAGTATAAGCCGATTTCCGGATATCCTTCTCTGTGAGCAACACGTGCCATAGCCAGATACATACCAACCTCAGAGCACTCGCCCTCGAAGTTTGCTCTTAAATCTGCAAGGATGTCTTCGCTAACGCCCTGAGCAACACCAACAACATGCTCAGCAGCCCAGCTCATCTCGGAATCCTGTTTGGAAAATTTTTCAGCAGGTGCTTTACAGATTGGACATACTTCCGGAGCTGCTTCTCCTTCATAAACATAACCACAAACATTACATACCCATTTTGCCATAGTTTTTTTCTCCTTTTATTTTGATTTATTTAGTTTTGATAATAGTAATTATTACTATTTTAATCTAACATATTAATGTAGACTTGTCAAGTATAAGTTCTAGTTTTTCTCCTTTTTCAAACAATCTTCACAAATCCCGAAAAATCGTGCCGAAAAACCGAGAACCTGCCCACTTTCAAACTTTGATGCTGTTTTTTCCAAAAGCTGATCAATGTTTTCCGTGTCTATGTCCATTATTCTGCCGCATTTTGTACAGATGAAATGGCTGTGCTGGTCAGTACGGAAATCAAATCTGTCTGCGCCGCCAAAACTGGGGAGCTTTTTGATTTCTCCGATATCAGCAAGAAGAGAAAGATTGCGGTATACGGTGCCAAGGCTGATATTGGGGTAAATGAGTTTCATATTCTCATAAACCACATCGGCCGTCGGGTGATCCGTCCTGCCCATCAGAAATTCTTTGATGGATTCTCTCTGGCGGCTGTACTTTAGTGATGCCATGACATCTCCTCCTTTCTCTGTAGTAACAGTAACAATTACTGATATCACAATTATAGAATATTGTACTAGTTTTGTCAAGTAACTTTCTTGTTTTGAATGTTCAGGAAAATCCTGGAAAAATAAAAAAACACTTGCAAAGTTTGGTCTATTGTTATAGACTTTATGCAGGAGGTTTATACTCATAAACCAAAATGAGACGATAAAATGGAAAAGAGGAAAATTATGGAAAGCTGGAAGCTGTGCGACAGCGATTATCGATTTATGAGCATCGTGTGGGACCACGCACCCTTGGGTTCAGGAGAACTGGTGAAAATCTGCAGAGAGGAGTTGGGGTGGAAAAAATCAACCACCTACACTGTGCTGAGGAAGCTTTGCGAAAAAGGCTATATAGCCAACGAAAATGCAGTTGTGTCTGTTCTCGTTCCCAGAGAGCGGGTTCAGGAGGATGAAAGCACATATTTTGTGGAGCGTACGTTTGGAGGATCGCTGCCTGGATTTCTCACCGCCTTTCTCGGAAATAAAAAACTGAGTGACAGGGAGGTAAAAGAACTGGAGCAGCTTATTTCAGCGCATAAGGAGGATGGCGTATGATAGAAAAGCTGGATAGAGTTTTTTTGTATCTTGTAAATAAAAATATCACGATTTCCATCGTAGTGCTGTGCATTCTGGTTGTGCGCTGGTTATTAAAAAGATATCCCAGGAAATATTCGTACCCGCTGTGGGCAGCATTGGGCGCACATATTATAGGTGTAAAGCTTGGGAAACTGGTGCATTTTGATATTTTTCCAACTTCTGTTTTGACGGACGGTATATGGAACGGAGCAGTATATACGCGAAATGCAGTTGGAAGTCAGGCGTCTGTCGGTGCGGGGGAAAGCGGCACTGTAGGAGTAAAGATTCCAGTAAGCAGTCAGACAGCACTGGAGCCGGTAAAAGGACAGCAAGGAGTGGAGCTGCTGAGAATTGCTGCTGTTATATGGCTCATTGGACTTGTTTTGTTCTGCGGCTATTTTCTGATATCGTACATCCGTATGAGCAGAAGAGTGCGTTTTGGGATACGGCTTCAGGATAATATTTTTGAGTGTGATACGGTTGCATCGCCTTTTGTTATGGGCGTTTTCCGGCCCAGGATTTATCTGCCTGTCCGTATGACTAAGGAGCAGCAGGCATATGTGATCTGCCATGAACAGTACCATATCCGCAGAAAGGATTATCTTATAAAGCTTTTGGCGTTTTTTCTTCTGGGAATTTACTGGTATCATCCGATGATGTGGGCCGCATATTTTTCTATGTGCCGTGATATGGAAATGAGCTGTGATGAACATGTATTAGAATTGCAGGGCTTGGATTCCAGGCGGGCATACAGCATAGCTCTGCTGGATTTTGCTTCAGGAAAAAGGCTGCCGGGAAACCTTCTGGGATTTGGAGAGCACGAAGCACAAGGAAGGATCAAAAATATTCTGCGGTTCCGCATTCCGGGAAGATGGGCGAGGGCGATCCTTCCGGCAGTGTGTATTGTGGTTTTTGTGATACTGGGATGCAGCGAGATCGCAGTGGGAAAGGACGCTGGGAGCCAGCAGATTGCTGTGGAAAAGGATGCGGGCAGAGGCACAGAAGCGGTGGCGGCAGAAAGGCTGTATGGTGCATCCACACCATATATAGGGGATGCCTCGGCAGTGGGAAACCTGCTGAAGATTTTAACGGAATATGACATTATGCCAGACGGGGAACGGACAATGGAGCTGTTTACAGATGAAAAGCCCTATGGGATGGCGGTGCATTTTGCCGGGATACCAGAGGATGAGGATGGTTTTACAGAGAAAATGTACAGTACAGGTATCTTGTGCTGGGCACTGATTGAAAATCTGGAAGACTTCCAGTGGTCTTTTCCGGCACCAGAGGAAAGCCAGGAGATACTGACGACCTATTATCTGGATGAGACGGCGCTGAAAGCGGCATTTCCCGGTATTTCAGATATTAAAGAGTATGGAAAAAGTGCAGAAGGAGTTCAGGAGCTTATGAAAAGGATAGGGTTAGAGAGTGAGCAGAAACCGGAGGAGATAGAAAACATTGTTTCAAGCATCATCGGAGGAGCGAGCGGGCCTACATCCATTTTTATTGCGGGAAAAGTGGACAGAACGGATATGGACGCAGCCATAAATGCCTGCCTTTTGCAGAAAAAAAGGGATGCAGAGGATGTTTCCGGGGATTTCCAGGTGTATGCGCATGTTGTTCAGGACGCTGCTGAGACACAGGAGCAGGAAGACGGAGTATATAAGCTGCATCTCTGGACCATGTATCATGAATACGACTATGACACCAGAAGTGGCTTGCAAATGCTGAAAAATGAAACAAAGCCTGTGTATATGGAATTGAAATTGAGCGAGCAAGGCGAGTACCAGTTATTGGACTATATTGAATGGATGGAAGAAAACAGAGAGGAAGAGCTCTGGAAACAGTTTTCATGGGATGATAAGTACAGGGAGCAGATGTTTGATGACTGTCAGAAACAGGCGGAAGAATACAGTGAGATGATCGCGGAAGTACAAGAGGCTATAGATAAAGAAGAATAAAACGTCGTTACATCGAATGAAGCCAGATGCTTGGGCGCAGGCACAGTAATCTGGCTTCATCATTTGCCGCAGGGCGGAAAATCTGATAAAATCCGGGTTTACAAATGCAGGAAAATATGTTACGATTCCTTCATACGAAAAACCCGTGGAAGAAAAGAGTACATGTGCGTACCGCACCACAGAGAAATCCTTGCGGAGACAGAATGGCATCAGACGGTTTGGTAGGATATGATGTTTCCAGAGCTGAGAGAGGATGTGTATGGAGCAGATGGAAGATGGTTTCGGAGGGGCATTGCTGAAGGATAAGTAGGCAGTGACAGGGCCGCCTGTTACAGCGGAAGGGTATGTCAGTACCTGATGAGGTTTCGTGCCGTGAGGCCGGAACGAACAGAAGTGGTAACACGGGTAGGAACTCGTCTTCTCATAGGATATGAGAGGGCGTTTTTTTGTTTCATGGGACAATAAATATGAGAGGAGATAGAAACATGGAAAAACCAAAGTATTATATTACAACGGCTATTGCCTACACATCCGGTAAGCCGCATATCGGCAATACTTATGAGATTGTGCTGGCAGACGCCATTGCCCGTTACAAAAGGCAGCAGGGCTACGATGTATTTTTCCAGACTGGAACCGATGAGCATGGCCAGAAAATCGAGCTGAAGGCCGAGGAAGCGGGAATTACGCCAAAGGAATTTGTAGATGGTGTTTCCGGTCAGATTAAGGATATCTGGGATTTAATGAACACCTCTTATGACAAGTTCATTCGCACAACGGATGAGGATCATGAGAAACAGGTGCAGAAAATCTTTAAGAAAATGTACGCTAAGGGAGATATCTACAAAGGACACTATGAAGGTATGTACTGTACTCCCTGTGAGTCCTTCTTTACGGAATCCCAGCTTGTAGACGGCAAATGTCCTGACTGCGGACGTCCCTGCGTTCCGGCTAAGGAAGAGGCTTATTTCTTTAAAATGAGCAAATACGCAGACCGTCTGATCGAGCATATTAAGACCCATCCGGAATTTATCCAGCCGGAATCCAGAAAAAATGAGATGATGAATAACTTCCTGCTTCCGGGACTGCAGGATCTGTGCGTGTCCAGAACGTCCTTTAAATGGGGGATTCCTGTAGACTTTGACCCGAAGCATGTGGTTTACGTATGGCTTGACGCGCTTACAAACTATATCACAGGAATCGGATACGACTGTGACGGTGAAAGCACAGAGCAGTTCAAAAAATGCTGGCCTGCTGACCTGCACCTGATCGGAAAGGATATTATCCGTTTCCATACCATTTACTGGCCGATTTTCCTGATGTCACTGGATCTGCCGCTGCCGAAGCAGGTATTTGGTCATCCGTGGCTTTTACAGGGCGATGGAAAGATGAGCAAATCCAAAGGAAATGTGCTCTATGCTGATGAGCTGGTTGATTTCTTTGGGGTGGATGCTGTCCGTTATTTCGTGCTTCATGAGATGCCGTTTGAAAATGACGGTGTGATCACCTGGGAGCTGATGGTAGAGCGTCTGAATTCAGAGCTGGCAAATACACTGGGTAACCTTGTAAACCGTACCATTTCCATGTCCAACAAATATTTTGGCGGTGTTGTGGAAAATAAAGGGGTTACAGAGCCTGTGGACGATGAGCTGAAATCCTTTATCCTGGCAGTTCCGGGCAAGGTTGAGGCGAAAATGGAGAAGCTGCGTGTAGCAGATGCTATTACAGAGGTATTTACACTGTTTAAACGCTGCAACAAATATATTGACGAAACAATGCCGTGGGCTTTGGCAAAGGATGAGACAAAGCAGGATCGTCTTGCAACGGTTCTCTATAATCTGGTTGAGGGTATCTGTATCGGTGCTACTCTTTTAGAGTCCTTTATGCCTGATACTACAGGAAAGATCCTGGCTCAGTTAAATGCCGAAAAGAGAACTCTGGAGGAGCTTAAGACCTTTGGAAGCTATCCTTCCGGAAATAAAGTGACAGAGAAGTCGGAAATCCTTTTTGCACGTCTGGATGTGAAGGAGGTTATGGCAAAGGTAGCTGAGCTCCATCCGGCAGAGCCTGAGAAAGAGGCAGAAGAGGAGAAGAAGGAAAATGTGATAGACATTGAAGCAAAACCGGAGATCACTTTTGATGATTTTGGTAAGCTTCAGTTCCAGGTAGGTGAGATCATTGCCTGTGAGGAGGTAAAGAAATCCAGAAAGCTTCTCTGCTCTCAGGTAAAGATCGGCAGCCAGGTGCGCCAGATCGTGTCGGGCATCAAATCCGATTACACCCCGGAAGAAATGGTTGGGAAAAAGGTTATGGTCGTGACAAACCTGAAACCGGCGAAGCTTGCGGGCGTGATGAGCGAGGGCATGATCCTCTGCGCAGAGGATGCGGAAGGAAAGCTTTCGCTGATGGTGCCGGAAAGAGAGATGCCGGCGGGCGCTGAGATCTGCTAAAAACCGTATAGAAAGACATCCCTGATCGAAGGAAAGTCTGTCAGACTTAAAAATTCGATCAGGGATTTTTTTGCGCCCGCCGTTTTGTAAAAATCAGCAATTTATTCTCTGAGAGCGGTAATGGGAACGACGAACACACCGTCGGGCCGTTTGTAAGCCGCATTGGATAAGCCGCATAAGACACACAGGATTTTAGGAGGATGCCCGTCCGGATCTGATTCGATTTCTTTCTTAAGTGAAAGCAGATTTTCAGCAGCGGCATCAATCTGGTTGGCACCCAGTTTTATCTCGAATGCGCACCAGTCGCCGTTTTTTAACTCAATAACAGCATCGATCTCTTTGTTGTTGTAATCCTGGTAATGATATAAATGCGCATCAAAGGATTCAGCATATATTCGTAAATCCCTTTCGCATAGCGCTTCAAACAGGAAACCAAGTGTTTCCAGATCGCCTAATAGCATTTCCGGAGTTGCTTTCAGCAGTGCGCATGCCAAAGAGGGGTCGGAAAAATGACGTTTTTCAGCCTGCTTTACCCTGACGGAAGAGCGTATCTTTGAAGCAAAGGGCGGTTGGTTATCTATAAGAAACAGTCGGGTAAAGACATCGAGATAGGAGGCTATGGTATCCACGTCTATATTTTCGTCATCCTGTTCTTTGACGTCATTTTTCAGAATGCGGTTTGTGGCGGTCGTGCTCTCGTTACGGGCAAGAGAACGCAGGAGCAAACGCATTTTGGAGACATCTCTCTTTATCCCGTCAATCCGATAGGCGTCGTCATTGATTATAGCCTCTAAATATTCCGCGGGTAAATAGGAAGCTTTTTCTACGGGCAGATTTATGCTGGCGGGCCATCCGCCTTTTATGATTATGCCGATCAGTTCTTTCAGGTCTACGTCCCCTGTCATGACCGGATCTAATTGACCTTCGCACAGGGCTTGCAAAGAAACGGCGCCGCTTGAGTTTCCGGACTCAAACAGAGACATGGGGCGCATATGCAGTCTGGCAATCCGCCCGGCACCGCTGTGAAGAATTCCTTTGTGATTCGGAGTGGCGGATCCGGTCAGGATAAACTGTCCTTTTTGCATATTCTGGTCAACCTTGTACCGAACGGCATCCCAGACAGGCGGAACCTCCTGCCACTCGTCAATGAGCCTGGGAGATTGTCCATCCAGGATCAGGGAAGGGTTCAATTCCGCAAGCTGCCTGTTCTGGAAATTCCCGGCGGGATCACCTAAATAAATTTCACTTTTGCTGTGATGTGAGGAAGTCCATGTTTTTCCGCACCATTTAGCGCCTTCTATGCAGACGGCGCCAAATATATCAAGGTATTCTTTTATTTTTTTATCTATAATCCGTGGCTTATATTCTTTTCGATACATGGCGTTACCTCCTGACTGTATTTTACTACATTCCAAGCGATTTTGCAATTCTATTCCGAGCGATTTCATAATTTCATTCCGAGCAATTTTACAATTACATTCCGAGCGATTTCATAATTTTATTCCGAGCAATTTCATAATTTCATTCCGAGCGATTTTGCAATTACATTCCGAGTGATTTTAAAATTACATTTTTCAGAATTGGGAAAAGCGTATGAAACATATAGGATATTATGCCACTTTTTATAGTTTTTACTTCTTTCTTGACTGCGGACTGCGAATTTCTTATACTAAAGAGAACAGGAAAGGGGATTCGCAATGGAAAAAGAATTCAGTCATTTTGACGAAAAAGGAAATGCCATTATGGTAGACGTTTCAGGCAAGGCCGTCACATATCGGACAGCAGTGGCTGTTGGCAGCATATTGGTGGGAAAAGAGATCATGGAGGCTGTGACAGCCGGAACGGTAAAAAAAGGCGATGTGCTGGGTGTGGCACGAGTGGCAGGTATCATGGCGGTGAAGCGTACCTCTGAGCTGGTACCCATGTGCCACCCGCTCCCGATCCAGAAATGCACGATAGATTATGAATTGGATACGAAAAAGAGCATGATCCGTGCGATCTGCACTGTAAAAACTGAGGGAAAAACGGGCGTGGAGATGGAAGCGCTCACAGGGGTACAGATTACCCTGCTTACCATTTACGATATGTGCAAAGCCATTGATAAGCATATGGTCATGACAGACATTCACCTTCTGGAAAAAACAGGGGGGAAAAGCGGCGATTTCCGGTTTGAATAATATGTTTTAAAGAATGCAGCATACAGGAGAAAACAGACATGATATTTGATACACATGCACATTATGACGACAAGGCCTTTCAGGATGACAGGGACAGTCTATTAGCATCTATGGAGGAAAATGGAATCGGCTGTATTGTAAATGTCTGCGCATCAGTCGGAGAGTTTGGCAGAACCGTAAAGCTGACAGAGCAATATCCTTTTATTTACGGCGCTGTGGGTGTTCATCCTGATGACGCGGATAAGATGACAGAGGAAACACTGGATGAGATCCGGCGCTTATCCCATATGAAAAAAATGATCGCGATCGGAGAGATTGGCCTTGATTATTACTGGCACAAGGAAGAGACGGAACATCAGCTACAGCAGAAAATGTTCCGCGCTCAGATGGACATTGGAAGGGAGGAAAAGCTTCCGTTCATGATCCACAGCCGCGACGCTGCGGAGGATACGCTGAACATTGTGCGGGAATACATGAACGGCGGTATGTACGGCGGAATTATCCACTGCTTTTCTTATGGAAAGGAAATTGCCAGGGAATATTTGAAAATGGGACTGTATCTTGGCATTGGCGGAGTCCTTACTTTCAAAAATGCAAGAAAGCTGAAAGAGGTGGCGGAAATAGCCCCGCTTGAGCAGATCGTTTTGGAAACGGACTGTCCGTACATGTCCCCGGAGCCTTACCGCGGGAAACGGAATTCGTCGTTAAATCTTATCTACGTTGCCAAGACACTGGCGGAAATTAAAGGGATTACCCCTGAAGAGGTTATCGCTGTCACAGAGGCGAATGCGAAAAGATTGTTAAATCTGAAGTAGAATTGCAGGTACGTGAAAAGGAAAGGGAATTCTGACTGAGCGCAGAAATGTTTGTCTAAGAAGCGGAAAAAACGGGGATTCCGAAACCATTATGGTTATGGAATCTCCGTTTTTCGGTGGTGTAAAACTGTCATTCTTCTGAATCGCTGTCATTCCCAGTGTTATTAGAACTCTGCGCATTTGCAAGATTTGTATAATACTGTCCGGAAGTGATGGAGTCCGTATCCTCCACATAATTTCCGCTTGCGTCCACCATGTTGCCGTCCGCATCGAATCGTACATCAAGCAGGTTGCTCTTCGTAGACGGTGTCACATTCATAGACATGATCTCATCGTATTTAGTCTGCAGGTTTTCAAGACTGAACTCATCTCCGATGATCTCCCTAACGCTGTGCTGTGAAGCAAGATCCTCCGTGTAATCGGACAGGAGATACGGCGTGTAATCACCGCTGTCATAACTGTAATGCATGACAAGAGGGGTGATGGCGGCATCCGTGATCTTTATGGAAGTATCATCGCCGTTCACAGTCTTTTGGATAGTGAAGTTTGCCATGCCTCCCAGGAGCTGTTTCAAAGTTTCCTGACCTGAAACAAAGTTTCCGAGAGAATAGTAAATGAGCATATTATGTCCTTCGTCATCGGTCAGATAACCATAAGGCTGCAGCACATTTGGATTGGTGCCGATCACTACGTCTACGCCCTGCTGCATAAGGAAATTAGCCCATTGCTTTTCATATTCCGTGGGCATAGGCTCCTCTGTCTTGCCCCAGTTTGCGGCAAAAATCACGCAGTCGGCAGCAGCCTTAGCATTCTGGATGGCGGTGGCGACAGTCTGGGTGTCAAAGGTATCGATCATATATTCTTTTCCCGCGCTTTCCGTTCCGCTGGAAGGGAAGGTATAGTTGAGAAAAGCAATCTTTATGCCGTTGACCTCCAGAGTTTTTACCGTGTCGGCATCCTCCTGGGTACTGTGAATACCTAAAAGGGTCACATCGGGATGGCTGCTGCTCCAGAAGTCAAAGGTCTGGGAAAGAAAATCATATCCATTATCATCCATGAATGCAGTGGCGGATGTTACAACATTGAACCCGGCGGTCACAAGTGCATCGCCCATTTCGGTAGGTGTGGCGTAAGGGGCCCTTCCGCTGACCGCATCATGGCTGCTGGTGAAAGGCGTTTCCTGATTTATCATGGCAATATCGGCAGCCTGGATCTCGCTCAGGAAATTTGCGAAAACATGGTCATAATTCCAGGTTCCCGATTCATACTGACCGGACTGGAGAAGACTTGGCTGAACCAGATTATCGCCTACTGCCATAACGGTAGCGGTGGTTACTTCCGGTGCTGCTGCGGCAGCCTCTTCCTCTTTTCTCTTTTCGGCCTCGGCAGCTTTTTGCGCCTGGGCGGCGGGTTTGCGGATCATATTATAATCCATTTGGTTAAAGATCAGGCATAAAACTGCCAGCACCGCTATTGACGTCAGGAGACTGATCTTGGAATTGGTGCGTTCCTTTAAATTTAAAGGCAGATTATCATTTTTTCTCATAAGATTTTCCTTTGTATCCTCTATCGTGAAATTGTTTAAAATAGTACGTTGTTCATAATTATTTTCCATTATAGCAAATTATCTTCCGTAAAGAAAGAATTTATTACGAAAATGTTTAAATATTTGTTACACCTCCTCGTTGATATATTTTTCAAGAACCGGAAACTGTACCGGACCGATTTCCAGAATCTTTTCATGAAAATCTTTTAAATTGAAAGCATCGCCCAGAAGCTGCTTCTGCTCTTCCTGCAGATCTAAAAAATTCAGGTATCCCAGATAATATTTCAGATAGTTGCCGGGTGTTTCCACGATGTAACGGTAAACCTCGGCAGCCGCAGAAGCATTTCGAATTCCAAAACTGCTGAGAAATTGTGCAGCCTGTGCCTGACTCCATCCGCGATAGTGGATTCCCACATCAAGAAGGGAGTAGATGCAGAGATTCATGCTGCGGTTCAGCCATGCCAGATGTGTGATATCTGCTGCTGCTTCATCCTCCAGAAAGTCTGCCGCATAACGGTAAGCGAAAGTTTCCACGTAGGTGGCCCAGCCTTCCACGTAACCGCTGGAATCAATGAGATACCGGATGTGGGAGGGCTTTTGCCGTCCAAAGGATACCGTCTGATAAAGGTGGCCCGGAAAGCCTTCATGGGCCAGTGTAGTGAAAAGTTCCAGATTAGAGCTGCGCCCGGAGTTATTGATGTAAATAACATTCGGGCTTCCGGTGTCCAGGGGAGGGGTAAGGTAAAAGGCAGGACTCAGGTATTTTTCCATGGATTTATGTACATACCGAATCTCATAGGGGGTGTCCTGCATTTCGGGGAAATCGTCGGCAATCCGGTCTTGGAGTGCTTCCATAATCTTATCCGGCTCCATATCCGGCAGGTCTGTACCATTTGTGAGCTTTGTGAGCAGAGAGGGCTGCTCTGTCAGCATCATGGAGATTTCTTTGGAATCTTCCATAAGCTGGGTAGTGAGACGCTGTTCCAATTGCTTCACCGGCGCATATACGCCCACCTTGCTTTGGAGCAGATACTGATAATATTCCTGACCGCCCTCAAAGTGGGAAAGCCCGCAATCGTTTTTGCCTGTGCCGCGCAGTTTTTCAAGACCATCCATCAGTATCTGGTAGGCGGGAATCACCTTGTTCAGGAGAATTTCCTTGTGCTTTTCATTCAAAAGCTGTTGGTCGGCATCGGAGAATTTTCCATAATCCTGAAGCTTCTGTGAAAAAATTTCCAGCATGTAATTGGAATCCGGATTCTGGATAAAGGAGCTGCACTGTTTCAGAATCCGGTCCAGGGTGGCATCGCTCATAAAATATCCCGCCTGGGATTTCTTCTGTTCAAAGGCGAGAATGCTTTGGAAATAAGGCTCTACGCTTGACAAAAGATTCAGGTAGTCGGTAATATCCTGATCTTCATAAAAGGCATATTCTGCCAGCAGAACGGGAAGCTGTGCCTGGATTCCCAGACTGGGTCCAAGAGGTTCCTCGAGAAGATAATTGTCTCCAAGAGAAGCCTGAGTATGGAAATATAGCAGGAGCATATCAAGGGTAAGGCAGTTTGTCTGGGAGAGCTTGGAGGTATTAAAGCTTTTTAGTGTGTCTACATACTGTTTGCAGAGATCCTGAGATTGGGAGATGTCCGTATTTACGACTCCCAGTGTGGCCTTGGGACGTGTGATGCCCTGCTTTTCGGGATGGGCGAGGGAATAATGAAGCGTCAGCGAACTGCCGGAAACCTCGCTTCGGAAAATATCTTCGGCGAAGTCCTGGAATTTTCCGTTTTCTGAGAATACATGATTGGAAAGATAGCCAATACTAATGCCGAGAACGAGCGTAAGGGATAAAAGAAAGGCTGTAAACAACGCCTTTTTGGTTTTTGAAAGGTTGGAAAACTTGGAAAGCATAGGGGATTCCTTCCAGCGTGACCATTTTTACTATATTATTGGAAAAAAATAGATTATATGCTATTATTTACAGGAAAGCCCGGTCAAGCGGCTGCGAGTGCGGACCGATCAGCTTTCAGGTATGAGCCGCGTGAAGCGGTCATGCGCAAGACGGCAAAGTTTCATTACGATAGGATTGATAAGGAGAAAAAATATGTCAGAAATATACGATGTAATTATTCTTGGCGCAGGTCCGGCAGGGATTAGTGCTGCCATCTATGCGTCAAGAGCCAGACTGGAAACATTATGGCTGGAAAAGCAGTTTGTGCCGGGCGGACAGATCATAGATACCTACGAGGTGGACAACTATCCGGGGATGCCGGGGATGAGCGGTATGGATTTGGGTGAAGCTATGGGAGAACATGCGAAAAAGCTGGGGATCGAGCCGGTGCGGGAGACCGTACGCTCCATTGAAGACCAGGGAAGTGTCAAGGTAGTCCGCACGAAAAAAAATGAATATCTGGCAAAAACGATCATATATGCCTGCGGGGCAAATCACCGCCATCTGGGAATACCGGGGGAAGAGGAGCTTTCCGGAATGGGTGTGTCCTATTGTGCTACCTGCGACGGAGCATTTTTTAAAGACAGGGTAACCGTTGTGGTAGGCGGAGGAAACGTGGCGGCAGAGGATGCCGTTTTTCTTGCACGCCTTTGTAAGAAGGTATATGTGGTTCACCGCAGAGACCAGCTTCGGGCGGAAAAAGTTCTGCAGGAACAGCTTTTTGAGTGCCGGAATGTAGAGATGGTCTGGAACAGCATACCGTTGGAGATCCAAGGGGAAAGCCAGGTGACCGGGCTTAAGGTACAGAACGTAAAGACAGGTGAGGAACAGGTGCTTGCTGCAGACGGTGTGTTTATTGCAGTGGGTATTACGCCCAATACAGGTCTGTTGAAGGAACTTGTGAAAATGGATGACGGCGGTTATATTGTGGCGGGAGAAGAAGGGATTACCACTGCGCCCGGGATTTTTGCTGCCGGAGATTTGCGGACAAAGGCGCTTCGGCAGGTGGTAACGGCTGTATCCGATGGTGCGAACGCGGTAACATCTGTGCAGCATTACCTGATGGGACGCTAAATTTCAAGAAATATTGTGGATATGCCTGTGCGGGCTGGATTTTCTTTGCGGAAAACCAGCCCGTTGTGCATTTGCGACTAAAAATGTTTTGGGATTTTAGGAAAATCGCTGAAAAATATTTAGAAATTGTGTTTAGCCCGAATTTGACAAAGAAAAACTCCTGTGATAAGATACGAACCTGTTACATGAGCGTAACAAAAATGTAACAAAATTGAGCTTAAAATGAGGAGTATATTATCGTGAGAAAAAAATGGAGTTTGATCATATTAAGTATTAGTTTGCTGCTTGGATTCAACGTGCAGACGACTATGGCGGCAGAGGACACACAGAGACAGGAAATCGTGGATTTTGCTTTGCAGTTTGAGGGAAATCCCTATGTGTATGGAGGCACCAGCCTGACAAATGGCGCAGACTGTTCCGGCTTTGTGATGTCTGTTTTTCGGGAATTCGGCTATGAATTGCCGAGAGTGGCAGGAGAGCAGTATGAGCAGTGTGAAAAGAAAGATATAGCGGATCTGGAGCCGGGCGACCTGGTTTTTTACGGCTCCGGCGGAATCAGCCATGTGGCGCTGTATATCGGGGATGAGCAGATCATCCATGCCAGTACGTCAGCGACAGGGATTAAAATATCTGACTATGATTACCAGCAGCCCGTAGGAGCTGGGTCTTACATTACGGAATAAGAGAGTAGAAACGGAAGCAGATCCTTTGGTATGCTTCCGTTTTTTTATTATTATTACCGGAAGAGGCTGCCAGCGCAGCCGCGCACCGGCGTGATCACATGCCTCGGCACATACTTTCTATACCGATTATGGCAAATTTAGCACTTTGCACAAAGATTGTCGAAGAATGTTGATTGTACCAAAATAAGTACAAAAGTTTTCCACTTTTTTGAGGGTGGGAAAACCCTTGAAAATAGAGTTATACACAAAATTATCCACATTTTCCACATGGACAGGATGTGGAATAGTTGATTTACATAAAAATTGAAAAAACAAATGTTTTGGTGAATTGTCATAAAAGAGGGAAAAAAAGAAAAAATTGGGAATGGTTGTCATAATGCGGGGAATGATGTCAAAGGCAGTCTGCGGTCATATTAGCTACGGAAATGTGCCCGTCGGCAGCGTGAATATGTGGAGAATAACGGAAAAAGTGAAAAATTTTAGTAAGTGGTGATAATTGTAAAAAAATTTTTAGCATGATATAATTATCAGAAGTATATTTACCGTAAGGAACGGTTTCCAGCGGGGGGACACCGGAAATTCGGAAAGCTAAAAGCAAGTTGTAAGAAAGGTATAACATAAGGAGTATGGCAAGTATCAGAGATGTAGCACAGAAAGCCGGAGTGGGTGTAGGGACCGTATCGAGGGTTCTGAATAATACCGGTTATGTTGCTGCAGACACAAAAAAAAGAATTGAGGATGCGATCAGTGAGCTTGAATATACGCCCAATGAACTGGCACGCAACCTTTTCCGCAACCGGACAGGAATCGTGGGGATCCTGATTCCGGATTTGGAGCACCCGTTTTTTTCAAATTTTGTGAGACAGACAGAAGTGGAACTGTATAAACTGGGGTATAAGACCATGGTGTGCAACACGATCGGTATCAGCAACCGGGAAAAAGAGTACCTGGATATGCTGGACAGAAACATGGTGGACGGAATCATTACAGGAGCGCACACGCTGGATGGGGAGGAATATCTAAAAAGAAAGAAAACCATTGTCTCCCTGGACAGGGACTTCGGACCGGAGATACCCATGGTGTGCTCAGATCATTTGTATGGGGGCAAGCTTGCTGCGGAGGTGCTTCTGAAAAACAAGTGCAGAAAAATTTTACATATTACAGGTATTGCACCGGATATGGCGGCAAATGACCGCCATGCTATTTTTGAATCTATTATAAGTGAACACGGCGTAGACGTGGTGGATATGGTAATGGAGTGGAACCGGTTTGACCATGCCTCTTATTGGGAGATCGCCCGGGAGGCAATACGGAAATGCGACGGGATCGACGGGGTATTTGCCGCAGACCAGCCGGCGCTGTATTATATGCACCTGGCAATGGAAGCAGGAAGAAAAGTGCCGGAGGATCTGAAGGTACTGGCCTACGATGGTATGGATGTCACGAAGGTATGCTATCCGGAGGTGACAAGTATCTGCCAGAACATACAGTTTTTGGCGGAAACGTGTGCCAATACGGTGGTAGATTTGATAGAAAACAGGAAACGGGTTCCACATAAACAGATCATTTCTGTGGATTTTCGTCAGGGTCAAAGCACGCTGCCGGTGAATCTGGATGGTAATATATAAAAGAAGCGCCAAGATATAAAAGTAAACAATAGAATATGTAAAAGTGCACAAAACTAAAGCGCAAAAATCAGATAAAATATACATAATTTGATTTCTGCGCTGTTTTTTTGAGAAAATATATTGACAAATCGGAAAAGGCGGTCTATTATAAAGGCAACATATGAAACGGGTTCCACATAATAAGGCGCGGAAAATAAGAGGTAAATTTTTTTAAACCATGTGGAACGGGTTCAATAAAACCACAATATATTAAGGAGGAAACAAAATGAAAAAAAGTGTAAGTTTTGCAATGGCTCTGACGCTTGCTCTTACCGCAGTTCCTGCAACCGTATGGGCAGATGATGAGGTTACCACATTAACGATCTGGAGCCCATCAGACAGAGAGGCCATCGAAGAGTGGTGGACAGAAAAGCTGGCTGAGTGGAATGAGGAGCATCCGGAGATTCAGGTTAGCCGTGAAGCAATTGACCGTTCTGATTCCTATGCTTACGATAATAAGATCGCAACAGCCGTAACTTCCAACGACCTTCCGGATATCTTCTATGTAGATGGACCGCAGGTTTCCTACTATGCAGCGAACGGAATCAGCGTTCCCCTTGACGATTACTTTACAGAGGATGATCTTTCCGATTTCGTACCTTCTACAGTTGCTCAGTGTACATACGACGGACAGCTCTATGCAATTGGCGCTACTGAGTCTTCCGTAGCATTCTTCTATAATAAAGACTACCTGACCGAGTGCGGCGTAGATGTAGAAGATCTTGATTCCCGTACATTAGAGAACCCGATCACCTGGGCAGAAATGGCAGAGATCGCAGAAAAATGTACAACAGATAGCTATGTTGGTACACACATTATCATGGACCACGGCGAAGGTCTTCCATATGCACTGGAGCCGATGTATCTCTCTGCTGGAAAAGACTACATCAGCGAAGACGGTGCTGAGGCAGAAGGATATGTAAACAGCGAGGAGGCTGTTACAACCACTGCATACCTTGCAGATCTGATCGCAAAAGGATATGCAAATATTGACCCGATTGACGATGAGTTCTTAAACGGCGCTTGCGCTACTATGCTTGGCGGTTCCTGGGAAGTAGCTACTCTGGAAGCAAACGCAGATTTTGAGTGGGGTGTGACCTACTATCCTGTAAACGATGATACAAAAGAAGCTGTTTCCCCATGCGGAGACTGGTCTGCAGCAATCAGCAAGGACTGTGAGAACGTAGAAGCAGCAGGCGAATTCCTTCAGTGGCTGATGAGCACTGACAATGTAGCAACCTATGCAGCAGCGATCGCAAAACCGGCAGCACGTTCTTCCGCTTACGACAACGAAGCAATGGCTGATTACAATGACGGCGCACGTGCCCTGTTCGTAGAGCAGCTTGAGAACACTGCAGTTCCGCGTCCCAGAACACCTTCCTATGCAACCTTCTCTTCCGCATATGCAGAGGCAATGACAAACATCCTTTCCGATGCAGCTACCGCAGAAGAAGTTGACACAGATTATGTTCAGTCTGAGCTTGACACTGTAGCAGAAACCTTTACAGAGGATTACGAGACATATTACGCTGAATAAAGGTTACTGACGGAGTGAACAGCAGCGAATAAATCAGGGAGATAACCTGGCCGCATCGCTTTGCGGTGCGGCCTTTCCTATACCTAAAAACGCAGCTTACCCTGCGCAGATGCGTACTATGCACAAGCGAAAGTTAGCTGACAGGGTGCATACTACTTACAGTTTTTATAAAGGAAAAGAGGAAAAAGTTATGGCAAATACAAAAAAACTTTCCGGCCGGAAACGTGACGAAAGAGTTGCTGCATATTTTTTTGTAGCTCCCGCAGTAATTCTTCTGATCGCCTTTCTGGTAGTGCCTATGATATATACCGTATATTTCTCCGGATTTAAATATCAGATCATGAGGCCGGATGTCATTGATTTTATTGGTTTGGATAACTATAAGAAGTTGTTCAGCGACAAAAATTTCTGGATCGCATTAAAGAACACTGTTTACTTTACCGTGATCGTAGTGCCGGTTCAGTGTGCTCTTGCACTCGGCCTTGCACTGCTGGTTTCCAAAAAATTCCGCGGTGTGGCGATTTTCAGAACCATGTACTTCAGCCCGCAGCTGACCTCTATGGTTGTTATTTCCGTACTGTGGTCTGTTCTCTATAATGCAAACCCTAACACTGGTCTGATCAACTCTATCCTGGTAGCTCTGGGTATGAGCCCGATCAAATTCCTGAATGACGCCAATACTGCTATGAATTCTATTATCTTTATGTCAGCATGGCAGGGCGCAGGATATCAGATGATGATCTTCCTTGCCGGCCTTCAGGGAATCCCGAGAGATCAGTATGAGGCAGCTTCCGTAGACGGCGCTACGAAATTTAAACAGTTCCTCTATATTACATTGCCGGGATTGAAAGGAACTATTAAATATGTTATCATGATCACCATGATTCAGGCAATGAAACTGTTCACACAGCCTTACATCATGACACAGGGCGGACCGAAAAACTCTACCAAAACACTTGTATATTACATCTATACGCAAGGTTTTCAGAAGGGTAACTTTGGATATGCCTGCTCAATCGCAGCAGTATTCTTTATCATCGTAGTAGCGATGTCTATGGCTATGAAGAAAGTTACTGCAGCGACAGATTAAGGAAGGATGTGTGATTATGAAAAAATCAATGAAATTCTCAGCGGGACTTTCAAAATTCATGTTTTATTTTGGAAATATAGTCATCGGCATTATCTTTGTATCCCCGCTGATCTGGATGATTTCTGCTTCTCTGAAGCCGGAGGCAAAGATATTTGCCAACATGAATTCCATAACAACATTTCTGCCGGTACAGGCTTCACTGGCTAACTATGCCGAGGTATTTTCCAGATTGAACCTGCCGCAGGTATTTAAAAACACATTGGTGTATATTGCGCTGATCCTGGTATTGGATCTGCTGGTAAACTCCATGTGCGGTTATGCCCTGGCGAAATTTGAGTTCCGCGGAAAAGGAGCGATCCTGAATCTGGTTGTTGCTCTGATGGTACTTCCTATGGAAGCGATCATGCTGCCTCTGTACATTGAAATGTCCCAGCTTGGCTGGGTAAACACATTAGCTGCACTGGTTATCCCGTTTGTGGCAAAATGTTTTTCCATATACATGTTCCGTCAGTTCTTCTACGATATTCCGGATGACCTGATAGAAGCGGCATCCATCGACGGCTGTACGCCGGTGGGAACCTTTTTCAAGATTGTTATGCCGATTTCCAAAACCGTATATGCGACTGTATTTATTCTTGACTTCGTATCTCACTGGAACGACTTTATGTGGCCATTCCTGGTTATGACCGGTGAGGACAAACGTACTATCCAGCTTGCAGTGCAGTCCTTCTTCGGTACACAGCCCGTTCATTACAGTGCCATTATGGCAGCGCTGGTTGTTTCTGCGATCCCGATGATCATAATGTTCGTCTTCATGCAGAAATACTATGTAGAAGGTATTGCATCATCTGGAATTAAGGGGTGATTGTGATATGAACAGTGAAATGCTGCAGAGAGCCTGCAGGTTTGAGGAAGAGCATATGAAGCTGATCAGTCCCGCAGAGCGCCCATGCTATCATTTGACTGGCGGTGTGGGATGGATTAATGATCCAAACGGTTTTTCCTTCTACAAAGGAGATTACCATTTGTTTTATCAGTACCATCCGTATTCGAACGAATGGGGTCCCATGCATTGGGGCCATGTAAGAAGTAAGGACCTTATTACCTGGGAGCGTCTTCCGATCATAATGGCGCCGGATGAAAGCTATGACAACGACGGCTGCTTTTCCGGCAGTGCGCTGGAGCTTGAGGACGGCCGGCATCTGCTGATGTATACAGGTGTAGAGCTGGTAAGGGCTCAGGATGGAAGTGAACGGCGTTTTCAGACGCAGTGTATTGCCATCGGCGATGGAATGAATTATGAAAAATATGCCGAAAATCCGGTTATCGCAGGAAAAGATATTCCGGATGGCGGAAGCAAAGTAGATTTCCGGGATCCCAAGATCTGGCAGGAGGACGGCGTTTTCTATGCGGTAGTGGTCAATGAGGATGCAGAGGGAAACGGCAGAGTTTTACTGTACAGCAGTGAGGACGGATTTCATTGGAACTATTGTAATGTAATAGACGAAAGCAAAGGCAAGCTGGGAAAAATGTGGGAATGCCCTGACTATTTCCCGCTTGACGGAAAGCAAGTGCTCATGGTCAGCCCGATGGGGATGATGCCTGAGGGAGATAAATTCCACGTAGGACACGGTACGATCTATATGGTGGGAAGCTATGACCGCTCTACCCATGAGTTTGTCCGGGAGGATGTACAGCCGATTGACAGGGGGATTGATTTTTATGCCCCCCAGACTATGCTGGCGCCAGACGGAAGACGCATTATGATCGGCTGGATGCAGGCTTGGACAAACAGTAAATTCGTCCCTGACGGCGTGAAATATTTCGGACAGCTTACCGTACCGAGAGAACTGTCTTTGCGGAACGGCAGAATGATCCAGGAGCCGGTGCGCGAACTGGAGAAGTACCGGGGCGAGAGCGTAGGGTACGAGAATGTGTCTGTATCAAATGAGATGAGTCTGGATGGAATAAGCGGCAGAGTTCTGGATATGACCGTCCGGATCCACCCGGAAGAAGAGTGCAGAAAATTCTCTATGAAGGTGGCAAAGAATGAGGAGTATGAAACCTCCATCATCTATGACCCGGAGAAGAGAAGACTTCTGGTAGACAGAAGCGCCTGCGGTTATTCCTACGACATTGTACATAGCAGGGATATCCTTCTGGAGCAGGAGGGCAAAGACTTAAAGCTCCGCCTGCTGATGGACAGATTCAGTCTTGAAATCTTCATCAACGATGGAATCCAGACCGCCAGCTTCACCATTTACACTCCCCAGACTGCCGATCAGATCACCTTCTCCGCAGAAGGCAGAGCGGTAATCAACATCGACAAACACGAATTGTTATTTCCATAAATCATGTCCATAAGTTACTTCCATAAAAAGGTGTCAGCGTTTACCCACGCTGACACCTTTTTTTCCACATCAAAATACATAAAACCAAATCACCCCCCCTCGGCAGGCAGGCGGGGCCAACAGGGGGAGCCAGGAGCGTGTTTGAAAATTCATTCCTGCAATCTGCACTTCCCACTTTGCGGTATATTTGCCCCGCATTCGGTCAGCGTAGCCCGCTACGCCTCCCTCATTTGGGACAAATCTCCCACAAATTGTGAAGCACATCTTGCAGAAAGCAATTTTCAAACACGCTCCCGGGTGCATTCGGCCTTCGCAACTTTGAGATTGCCCCCTCGCATCAACTTTGCTTCATCCTCTTAATAACCTTCAACCGTGTAAACTCTTCACGTTCCTTCTCTTCAAGCGCATTTGAAATATCCTTAGTAAGCGCCTCAAACTTGGGAATCGTAATATTCTTCAGGGCATTTGCTCTTTTCTGCGTCTTTTTAATATTGCTTGCAAGCCTTATAGCGGAATTTTCCACCATGGAAAGCCTTATGGAAAGCTCCTTCACCCTTTCAAACGCTGCTTTCGCCTCATCCAGTGACATTTTCGTATCATAATAAGCATAAGTGGGATTGCCGGCGCTTTTCTCATATTCCACCAGAGGGATTTCCGTTCCCATAACACTTCGCGTCTTGATCCGTATAGAATTCTCAATAGGTACTGTATGAGAAATCTGCTGTACAAAGGCGATCCCCATTTCCATATTGGCTGTCTGGAGCGCTGAATAAGCAGCCCGGAAGGTTTCGTCGATCTGTGCCTGGATATCTTTGGCTTGCTCCACAAGATTCATCATTTCCCGGATCAGAATATTCCGTTTCTTATCCATCAGTTCATATCCCTGACGGGAAAGAGCCAGAGAGTTTTTGGCAAGGATTAAATTCCCTTTGGTGGGAAATGTATTGGGATCCATAAGATCACCTCCCTGTTAAAAATCCTTATCGTTCTGTCTCACGGTAATACTTATCAAGTATCTTCGTATCAACACGGTCAAGCTCATCCTTCGGCAGCATTCCCAGGAGCTCCCAGCCTTTATCCAGGGTTTCCGTAATGCTTCGGTTTTCGCTGTCCGTCTGTCCTACAAATTCCTCCTCAAAGGCTTTGCCGAATTCCAGATACTTTTTATCCAGCGGAGAAAGCTCATCTTCACCGATAACGGAAGCCAGAGCCCTGGCATCTCCCACTTTTGCGTAGCAGGAAAAAAGCTGGTTTGCAACATCCTGATGGTCTTCCCTGGTAAAGCCCTCTCCAATACCATCCTTCATCAGACGGGAAAGAGACGGCAGAACGTTGATAGGCGGATAAACGCCCTGCCCGTGGAGCTGCCGCTCCAATACAATCTGTCCTTCTGTGATATATCCGGTCAAATCGGGGATGGGGTGTGTGATATCATCATTGGGCATTGTCAGAATAGGGATCTGTGTAACGGAACCGGAGCCGTCCCGGACGATTCCGGCGCGCTCATACAGGGTTGCCAGTTCGCTGTACAGGTATCCCGGATAGCCCTTTCTGGAAGGAATTTCGCCCTTGGAGGAGGAAACCTCACGCATAGCCTCGCAGAAAGAGGTAATATCAGTTAAAATGACCAGAATGTGCATCCCTTTTTCAAATGCCAGGTATTCCGCTGCGGTAAGAGCGATCTTAGGAGTCAAAAGACGCTCTACGGTAGGATCATTTGCCAGGTTCAAAAACATGACCACATGATCAGAGGCGCCGCTTTCCTCAAAGGTTCTGCGGAAAAATTCCGCTACATCGTATTTGACGCCCATAGCGGCGAACACAATTGCAAAGTTCTCATCAGAATCCCCCCCAAGGGAAGCCTGACGGACGATCTGTGCGGCCAGCTTATCATGGGGAAGACCGTTTCCTGAGAAAATAGGAAGCTTCTGGCCGCGGATCAGGGTAGTAAGTCCGTCGATCGCGGAAATTCCGGTGTTGATATAGTTTCTGGGATACTCACGGGTGACTGGGTTCAGGGGAAGTCCGTTGATATTCAGGCTTACCTCGGGGGTAATATCTCCAAGCCCGTCAATAGGCTGACCGATGCCGTTAAAGGTACGCCCGAGGATTTCCGTGGAAAGCCCGATTTCCATGGGGTGTCCGGTGAGGCGTGTGTGGGTATTTCCCAGGGACATGCCGTCTGTACCCTCAAAAACCTGAATCACTGCCTTATCTTCATAAATTTCAATGATACGGCCGATTTTTTCTGTTCCGTCATCCATACGGAAATTTACAATCTCCTCATAGGCGGCATTTTTTACACCTTCCAGGACAACAAGGGGGCCGTTTATTTCACTTAAGCCTAAGTATTCAATTGCCATTTTTATCCTCCTTTCTGTCAGCCGTTCTTCTCTAACACATTGTTATAGAAACGGTCAATGTCCTGTCGGTACTGGTCAAACAGCTCCGGCTTATTATTAGGAACATCATATTTAATGGAAATGACCTTCTCAAAGATATTATCCTCCTTCAGTACGGAAACAGGCATTCCGCGGTTTATCAGGGCGCGGGACTTTTCGTACAGGTAGAGGATGGTCTCCATCATCAAAAGCTGCTTTTCCATAGGAACGCAGGTGTCGTCTGGATGGAAGGCATTCTGCTGTAAAAAGCCAAGACGGATGACTCTTGCGATTTCCAGAGTCAGCTTCTGGTCATCGGGAAGAACATCGCTTCCGATCAGCTTTACAATTTCCATAAGCGAGCTTTCCTGGTTCAGGATCGCCATAAGCTGGTTTCTGCAGGAAATAAACTTCGGTGAAACGTTGTCACGGTACCAGGGGCTTAAATCCTCCAGATATTCGCTGTAGCTGGTGAGCCAGTGGATTGCCGGGAAGTGCCGCGCGTAAGCCAGGGATTTATCAAGTCCCCAGAAGCAGCGCACGAAACGCTTTGTATTCTGGGTAACAGGCTCGGAAAAATCGCCGCCCTGGGGAGAAACGGCACCGATAATGGTGACAGAGCCTTCTGTTCCGTTTAAATTCTGCATCATTCCGGCTCTCTCGTAAAAGGCGGAAAGCTTGGATGCCAGATATGCAGGGAAGCCTTCCTCTGCAGGCATTTCTTCCAGGCGTCCGGACAGCTCACGCAGGGCCTCAGCCCAACGGGAGGTGGAATCCGCCATGATCGCCACATCATAGCCCATATCCCGGTAATATTCTGCCAGGGTAACACCTGTATAAATAGATGCCTCACGCGCTGCCACAGGCATGTTGGAGGTATTGGCGATCAGGGTGGTTCTGTCCATCAGAGGGTTGCCTGATCTGGGGTCGATCAGCTTGCCGAAATCCTCCAGAACCTGTGTCATTTCATTGCCTCGTTCTCCGCAGCCGATATAAATGATAATGTCGGCATTGGACCATTTTGCAATGGAGTGCTGGGTCATGGTTTTTCCGGTACCGAAACCGCCTGGGATGGCTGCAGTGCCGCCCTTTGCGATCGGGAAAAGCGTATCCAGGATACGCTGTCCGGTTACAAGAGGGACACATGCCGGAAAACGTTTGTAGGTGGGTCTGGGAATACGGATCGGCCATTTCTGGGCCAGGGCGATATCCTGTTCGCTGCCGTCAGCCAGACGTACTGTAATGATTGGATCAAGGACGGTATAGGAACCGTCGGGAACCGCTTTGATAACCGTTGCCTCGGGGATGGAGGGAGGAACCATGGATTTGTGAAGGATGGAGGCAGTTTCCTGTGTTTCTGCGATGATCGTTCCTGCCAAAACCGTATCTCCCTCTTTTACGGTGACATGTACCTGCCATTTTTTCTGCGTGTCCAGGGAATCTACGCTGACACCTCTGGAAATATATTTTCCGGAGGATTTTGCAATTTCATCCAGGGGACGCTGGATACCGTCAAAAATGTTGTGGATGATGCCGGGTCCAAGAAGAACGGAAATGGCATCGCCTGTTCCTGTTACGGTGTCGCCCGGCTTTAAGCCTGTGGTTTCCTCAAATACCTGGATCGTGGTCATGCCTTTTTTCAGGCCGATGACCTCGCCTACCAGTTTTTCAGAGCCCACATAGACCATCTCGGAAATCTTGAAGCCCGGGTCGCCTTTCAGAGAAATGACAGGTCCGTTGATGCCGTAGATAATACCTGTTTTATTCATGACACAGACCTCCGTCAAATTTGAATTCTTTGTGCAGTCTCTGATAAGCTCCCATAAAGGAATTGTCGATCAGAATGTTTTTGTCTGGAATAGCCGCCTTGATCCCTCCAAAGAAAGGCTCTGCGGATATCTGTACGGGCAATCCGGTTTTTGCGGTTACAGAGTGCTGATGGGCGGAATCTTCGGGGGAAAGGTAGATAAAAATTTCATCCTCTCCGGCAAAGGCTGCGGCTTCCTGGACTTTACGGCAAAGATAGCT
This sequence comes from Ruminococcus sp. 5_1_39BFAA, assembly GCF_964240875.1. Taxonomy (NCBI): domain Bacteria; kingdom Bacillati; phylum Bacillota; class Clostridia; order Eubacteriales; family Oscillospiraceae; genus Ruminococcus; species Ruminococcus sp. 5_1_39BFAA. Next base: position 268,351 of record NZ_CAXSVO010000002.1, read on the forward strand.
TTCATACTCCGGTGTGCTCATAAATTTATCCAGATGATCCTTCACCTCAGCAAAAAGCTTATCCTTCAGCTCATTTTGTTTTGCATTCCAGCTTCGTTTCAGTGTAAGCTGCCGGGCAGAAAGCGCTTTGTTGACCTCGCGCTTTGCATTTTCTGTTTCTGCATTGATCTCCGCCTGTGCATCCTGTGTTCTGGCTTTTTTATGTTCAGAAAGCATTTCATTGAGTTTGTTCTGGTGGGCTTCAAGCTCCTTGGAAGCCTGGTTTCTGGCTTCTTCCACAGAAGTATCATAGAAATGCTGAAGTTTTTCTTCAATTGTCATATGATCTACCTCCAGCGGCTATAGTTTCAGTCCTATTGCCTCGTTTACGTATGATGTGATGAAATCCGGTTTTCGGCCAGTACCGTGCCTGTCAGGGATTTCGATGATAAGGGGCGTTTTATGGTTCAATTTTACATCGTCCACGATCCGGGGAAACTGTCTCCCGAATTTTTCGGTCAGAAGAATGATTCCGATATCCTTGTTGGAAATGGCTTTTTCCAGAGCTTCCCTCAGTTCGTCGGGTTCATGGACGACAACGCCTTCCACACCGGCCAGTCGCATCCCTGTGTAAGTATCGATATTGTCGCTTATCAAAAACATTTGCATATTACAGTTTACCTATGATCATGAAGGAGATGATCAGACCGTAAAGGGCAACACCTTCGGCCAGACCTACGAAGATCAGAGATTTACCAAGGATGCTCTGATCCTCACTGATGGCTCCAAGAGCTGCGCTTGCCGCACTGGCTACGGCAATACCGCCGCCGATACAGGAAAGTCCGGTAACAAGAGCTGCGGCAATATAGCCAAGCCCTGTAGCAAGACCTCCGTCTGCTGTGCCTGTAGCTGCCTGTACAGAAGCGCTTCCGGCAAACATGACTGCTACGGCGATCAACATGGTTCCGAAAAAGAAGAATGCGTTGACTCCAATGGCTGTTTTGTAACGGCCTCTGCTTTTTTCCCCAATGAGATAATATCCGAAGGGAAGAACGATACTGAATACCAGGGCTGCTGCTAATACAATTTGTGTCATGACTGTCATAATAATGACCTCCTCTTATAAAAATTTTTTACGGTTTTTAACTTTTTAACTTCAGTCCGCAGTGGAGCGAAAAGGCTCGAATTTTCTTCCGCTTCCTTTATAGAAACGGCTGAAAATCTCATAATATTCCAGACGAAGCACCTGAATGCCTACGATCAGTCCCTCCAGGCAGCAGACGAACAGGTTGCCGAGGACAATGACGATCCAGTTAGGGCTTCCGTTCTCCGCACCTGCCAGCATGAGAACGACCTGCATCATGGCTGCGTGGCTGACTGCAAATGCTCCGATACGGACAAAGGATAAGGTGTTGGAAAAATAGCTCAAAATCACTTCAAACATTTCGAAAAGACCCTGGACAATAAACATTCCGATGCCGCCGTCCACAAGCCTGGGCTTCTTTTCTGCCAGATTTGTGAGAGGCTCCTTTAAGAACATCACAAGGAGGGGCAGGAGGAACATGATGCAGAGAACTGCGGTTCCAGGAAGCTTTTTGCCTGATACGAACAGTGCGATGACCAGTACGGCGGAGCCGTAAAATACAAGTCCCGCAACAGAGTTGGTGTCGAACCAGGTTTTTTCGATATCCTTGGATCTCAGGGAATTGACAATGTTGAAAAGCATACATATAAGAATGATTCCCATTCCAAATCCGATCGCTACGATAAATACCGTATTCAGTTTTCCTACAAAGGGCACATTCATCATGGCATTCATAGGCCGGAGCCAAATGGGCTTCAGGATATCCTCAAAGCCGAAGAAGCTGCCGAACATGAAACCGAAGAAGGTGGAAAAGATACCGGCACAGCTTATGATCCCTGCCAGATCCAGGTGTTTGAACTTATACAGCAGCAGACCGCCCAGAAACAGTACCAATCCCTGCCCTACATCTCCGAACATGGCGCCGAAGATAAAGGAATACGTGATCGCCACGAACCATGTGGGGTCCATCTCGCCGTAAGCGGGAAGACCGTACATTTTGGTATACATTTCAAATGGCTTGAACAGCTTTGGATTTTTCAGTTTGGTTGGCGGCTGCTTTTTGATATCCTCCGTGTTTTCTTCCACAAGGCAGAAGATGCGGGAATCATTGGAGATATCTTCCTGAAAGGACGCCGCATCCTTCTCTGTCATCCATCCGCATAGAATGTAAAAGGTTTCTTTTCCGGAAATCGAGCTGTCCTTCATGATTTCTCCCGTCTGATTGTTCGGCCCTTGCGTACAGGCGGCAAGCCTTCGAACATCAAAATTTCTGGAAAACTGGGAAAGGGTGGTTCGTGCGGAAACGATATTTCCTGCATTTTCCGTCAAAAATTTTTTCCAGGATTTTCTGTTGTCCTGAAGACGTTTGGCATTTTGCTGAAACTGTTCTTCCAGTTTGGCGTAAGCTTCCTGCCCTGTTCCATCATACTGGTCGGGGACGTATATTTTTTCAAAGTGCATGGCTGCATAGACGGCATGGATCTTTTCCGCTTCATGCCGGGGTACGAAATAGATACCCCATATATACCGCTCATCCTCGTCGCATTTGATAAAAATCGTATCGAGATTTTCGTAAATATATTTTTTGAAATTCTCGAAGTATTCTTTTTCAATGCGTCCGAAGCGGTAATGGATGCAGCGCATTTTCAGGATAGAGGAAAGGTCATAATCCACGCTTTTAAAGGGGCGTATAATGCGCATGGACTCCTCCAGGGAAGCCTGACGCTCTTCCAGATTTTTGTATTCCTCTGCAATCTGTCTGGCTTCTTTGTCGATCAGCCGGACAAGGGAAAGCGCCTTTTCAATGGTAAGGCTTTTCCTGGGAACCTGTGCCGGTTCTTCAATCTCCTCATAGTAGCCGCTTATGGTGTTTAGGGCGTCTCTGTAAGGATTGATTTCCAAATACGGTGAGAGATTTTTGACAGTGGTCAGCTCGGAAAGGGCATTTTCCAAATGAATCTCATATCGGCAAAGGTAAGTGTTTACCACTCTGTCGATATCCGCTTTTGGCCCGGTAATGCTCACAAATTTCATTTTTTCAATCACGTTGTTACCTCCGGGTGTTAATTGTTGCGAATATACCGCATTGCTGCCTCTGGGTTTACTCCGTAGCGCACACATTCCAGGGCGATAGTCAGGCGGTTTACTTCATGTTCTTTATGATAAAGATAGGAATAGAGAACAGCCACGGAGTAAGGGTCGTTTCGGGCTTCCTTCTCCAGAATATCCCGGAGGATACAACGATAGAACTCCTCCAGGGTAGCTGCGGTAAGCTGCTCGTATTTTTGTCCGTAATAGGTACGGTCAAAAATCTGCCTGAACTCTTCGTGAGAGGAAGCTTCCGCAAGGGCTGTAATTTCTTCCTTTTTTATTTTATAGTTCATAGGTATTAGCTGGTTGTATATGGCAGCCGGTTCCATGCGGTAATAGAATTTGGAGCGCTGGATAAACTGCAAATTCAGCATGTCGAATTTCTCGCCGTACGCCTTGGTGATCTCATCCAGGTCATTGCCCTTGAAAAGCTTCTTTCGCACATTCCAGATCTGTGTAAAATAATACAGATCCAGCGCTGTTCCATAATCAAAAAGAAGCCCTCCGCCCCGTTCATGAGCTCTGGAAAGCGGAACATAGAATTCATTGCCTTTCAGGGCATTCATGAATTCATCCATATTTCCTGCAGCAGTCAGCCGACTGAGATCCAGCCTGGAATGATGCAGGAAAAAATCCTGATAAGGGCTGACATCAACAGGGTCCGTGTCACGATGATCAAAAAGGTTTGTCATGATGGCTTTGAGAACCCGGATTTCATATCGCTTGGAATACAGCTCCAGAAATTTGCGCTGCTCCTGATCAGCAAAGTGATAAATGCGGGAAAAATTCCCAAACACAGAGCTTTTCAGAAGCTTCTCGATTTCCCCTCTGTGCAGGTTATTCTCATCAAGGGATGACCATGCCTGAGAGTATTCGGGAGTTTTTTTCAGGTAGGCTGCAACCTGTGGAACATTTGGCAGCCGGACGATCTCCTGAAGCTGCTCTTCTGTAATAAGGCGGCTCTGCATGGCTCGTATTTTTGCAGAGATCCCGCTGTAAGAGAGAACACTTCCCATTTCGAATCACTTCCTTTCCGTTGTGTAGTTGAACCTTATTCCAATATTTTTTCAAAAATTTCTTTGGAAAGGCGTTGGTGATTTTTTTCGTAATAGGAATCGAGAGCCTGGATCGAAGCCTCTGTTTCTTTACTCAGGGATGAGAGCAGGTCATTTTTTTCGCTTTCCAGATTGCGTCGGATTTCTCCGATCTTCCGGTCTGTTTCTTCTGCCAGGGCAGCGTCAAACTCTTTGCATTGTTTTTCCATTTCCTCAGAGAGAGCCTTTTTTTGCCTGTCAGTATCCTCCATGATAACCCTTGCTGATGTCTCGATTTCTGATAGCTTGCTGATAATCTGTTCCATTAGTAACCTCCTTTTTAAGAAGTTATGATCGTTGTTCAGATAACCTGCTAAATGGTGTCCGGACAACGGAATATTTTTTAAAGGGAAGTATAATCACCTGTACATAAAATGTAAAACGTATATTTGATATGAATGTCATATATTTTTTGTATGAATATAGAAATTGGAAGGGGCTATAACGTGGAAAATTTCTGTTATTTTCAGGATTCGTATAGAAAGATTCAGTTGCAGGAAAACGTCAAAACAGGTATAGTGTTATATTATATAAAAAACCGCAGCAAAAGTTGACGGCTGTGTGCTGCGGCTGAAAGCGATATGGAGGATATTATGAGACTGAGAAATATTCCTGGGGCAAAGGATGCGATCATAGACAGTCCTTATGTAATTCAGGAGCCGGAGTCAAAGAAAGGGTGCTGGGCTTCGCTTTTTCCAAAGAGGCAGCCTCTTCATATAGAAGTGGGTATGGGAAAGGGACGTTTCCTTATGGATATGGCGCGCATTCATCCGGATATTAATTATGTGGGGATTGAGATGTATGACAGTGTTCTTCTGCGCGCACTGCAAAAGATGGAGGAGCTGGAACGGGAGGGACAAGGACTGCCCAATCTGGTTTTTATGCGTATGGATGCCAGGCTATTGCCGGAGGTGTTTGAACAGGAAGAGGTTGGTAAGATTTATCTGAATTTTTCCGATCCGTGGCCGAAGGCTCGCCATGCCAAGAGGAGACTTACATCGCGGGAATTTCTAGTGCGTTACGACAAGATCCTGGAAAAGAACGGCGTTGTGGAGTTTAAAACAGACAATAGGGATCTGTTTGAGTTTTCGCTGGAGGAAGTACCCGAGGCAGGATGGACTTTGGTGGCACATACTTTTGACCTGCATAATAATGAGGAAATGATGCAGGGGAATGTGATGACGGAGTATGAGGAGAAATTTTCCTCTATGGGAAATCCTATCTGCAAAATGGTAATCAGGCGCTAAAATATAGCCAGGGGCAGGGCTTATCCGGAGTTGTCCGGCAGATGCCGGCCTGGAAAAACATTTCAGGCAGCAGGCGCAAAGGCTTGTGGTGCTGCATAGGATAGAATAAAAATCTGGTGCCGGAGGCCGTGCCTCCGGGGAGACTGCCCTATGAAAAGAAATAACAGCCTGAAACGAAAAATGACCCAATTCAGTTACGACCACAGAGAACTGGACAACCAGCTTATGCGCATCCGCAAATCCACGGGCGAAGTGTCAAAGCTGCTCGATAAAATGGTTCCAAAAGACAAAGAAGAAAAAAATGAAGAAAAATGAAAAAAATATAAAATTTCTCTTGACTTTTATATAATCCATGATATATAATAGCTTTTGCGTTAAGGAAATGAAAACAAAAGATAACGCTAAGCGCCTTTAGCTCAGTTGGTAGAGCACCTGACTCTTAATCAGGGTGTCCAGGGTTCGAGCCCCTGAAGGCGCATTGAAAGTACTGTTTTTGCGGACAACATGATTGCCGTGGGGACGGTGCTTTTTTTGTGCGTTTGCAAGGGTTTGCGGACTTTTGGAAATTGTAACTGTCCTGGGCGGAAAGTAGAGAGGACGTGACGGATCGCGGAAGTTTGGGCGCGAAACTCGGCGAGAGGGAAATAAAAAGTAAGAGTATGACCATTAGCTGGCTGTGAAATACTGGCGGCTATTTTGTTTTTTTAAGGGAAATGAAATTTATATTATGATTGTGATGCCGTTATGAACAGTCATAAGGTTATCGGATTAATTCTAAAGGAGGTTATGCGGTGGATAGTATACTCAAAAATATTTGTGAAGGGATATTACGCCCGGGTGACAGATTTAAGCCTGTTCTGGAAAGATATAGGAAAAAGCAAGGAGAAGAGTCTAAAAAGAATCAAGCTTTCCTGGAAAAGTTATTGGATGAGGCTTGGTGGAAAATGGAAAGGAATGTCTTAATCTAAGGTGACAACCTTTTGTGTATTTCTGCATGTTCAGAGATAATTTCGGGTGAGAAATTATACTGTTAGTAAATGAAAAGGTATGGTATAATTTATAAAAAGGCATAGTAGTAGAGTCTGGAGAGGAGGTTAGATTTACCATGGAAATTTCTGATTTATTAAAAATATACGCCGGAAAACTTAGGAAGATATTTACTGGACATTTAAAGAAAGTGATTTTATACGGTTCCTATGCAAGAGGGGATTTTAATGAATTTTCTGATATTGATATAATGGTATTGACGGATTATTCGGAGGATGAAATTAGAAGAATCACATCTGCTGTAGCTGATTTATCATTCGATATGGAAATGGACTATGGTATTCGCTTCTCTCCTGTTATAGAAAATGAAGATCATTTTACTAAGTGGGTAAAGTATCTTCCGTATTACAGGAATGTATCAGAGGAAGGGGTGACTGTAAATGGATGACATATTAAAAGAATTTATTGCGGAGAGCCGGGAGAATCAATACGCATATCGTCTGTGAAACCGCTTGATGATATGATGATGCTGATTACTTTTTCAACAGGGGAAACCCGGTTATTCGATGCAAGGGTATTAAAAGGAAAAGTCTTTGAACCATTGAAGGATGAAAAGGTTTTTAAAAATGTTGTTGTAGAATACGGGGTCGTTACCTGGATGAATGGCGATATTGATTGTGCACCAGAATATATGTATAAAAATAGTTATGAATACACAGTGGTATCGTAAGAGGCATTATCCTAATGATTAGGGATGATGCGCATTGATAAACATTGACTAATATGTACAAAGTTTAAGCAAAAGCATCCCAGCGCGGTTTTGGTCAATTCCATGACTCTTAATCAGGGCGTCCAGGGTTCGGGCCCTGAAGGCGCACTGGAAAGTACTGTTTTTGCGGGCAATGCGATTTCCGCGGGGACGGTGCTTTTTTGTGTTGTTGGGTTTTGAATGGAAAGGAGGCCTATGGATACAGGGATTATCAATGCTGCGATTGAATTTGTGAAACAGATATTTGAAAACGATTATAGCGGTCATGATTATTTTCATACGCTCAGAGTTTACAAAATGGCAACCGATATAGCGGTTCAGGAAAACGCAGATCTGCTGGTTGTTCAATTGGCAGCTTTATTACATGATGTAGATGATAGAAAGTTATCACCAGAAACATACACACATAAAAATAAGGCAGTGACCTTTTTGAGAGCGCATAATGCTGATGAAGAATTAATAGAAGAGATATGTAATATTATCAGTGAAATTTCATTCCGGGGATCGGATTCTGTTGTACCTGAAACGATAGAAGGTAAGTGTGTTCAAGATGCGGACCGGCTTGATGCCATAGGTGCAATCGGAATCGCGCGGGCTTTCTCATACGGAGGAAATCATAACCGAGTAATTCATGACCCCGATATTAGCCCTGTTCTGAATATGAACGGAGAAGAGTACTATAATCATGTTTCAACTACAATTAACCATTTTTATGAGAAATTATTTTCAATCGGAGATAGAATGAACACCTTCACAGCAAAAAAGATAGCAAAGCACAGAGAAAAATATATGCGGGAGTTTATTTCGGAATTCCTGGATGAATGGGACGGAATGCGGTAGGATAAAGCTTTAGTATAGAAATATGGAATGGAAATGGTGTGGATATGCTATATAAAGAGGAAAAGTTTATTGGAAAAAACGGCAGTCAATACATTCTAAAAAGCCCGGAAATTTCAGACGCTGAAAAAGTCATCCACTATCTGAAAACATCTGCACAGGAAACGGAATATGGCATAAGTTATCCGGAAGAAATGGACTTTAGTATTAAAGATGAGGAGGACTTTATCACCCGTTTCGCAGATGATAAAAAGAGCATTATGATTTCTGTTTTTGAAGGAGATACACTGGTCGGAGGTGCAAGCTTAACAAGTGTTCTGGATAAAAGGAAAACCAGACATAGAGCTACTTTTGGGATCGCAATGCTGAAATCAGCATGGGGACAGGGACTGGGTTATAAAATTCTGTCGGAATTGATTGCATTTGCAAAAAAAGCAGGATATGAGCAAATTGAACTGGAAGTTGTATCAAGCAATCTACCTGCCATCAACCTTTATAAAAAATTAGGATTTGTTGTGTATGGAGAAAGACCGCGTTCTTTTAAATTGAAAAATGGAAATTATAGCGATGAATTACTTATGGTGTTAGCATTGAAATGAGGAGTCAGATTTTATACGATAGTATAATGCTACCCAGATAAAGAGGCATTTATAGGAGTGATCACATGAATCTGAAAAGGTATTGGAAAGCGACGCTAGAGCAGCAGGCAGAAGAAATGAGCAGCTATTTCCATAAAGATGCCTATGTAAATTGGCATAATACAAATGAGCATTTTACAGTCAGTGAGTTTATCAAAGCAAACTGCGAATACCCCGGACAATGGGATGGAGAGATAGAACGTATTGTAGAAAAAGAGAACTTAATTATTACCGTAGTTCATGTGTTTTCCAGTGATAAAAAATCATCTTTCCACGTAACATCTTTTATTCAAATAAGGGATGAAAAAATTGAGTCTATTGATGAATATTGGGGAGATGATGGAGCACCGCCGCAATGGAGATTGGATAAGCGTATTGGGACTCCGATCCATGGAGGAATTTCAGATCATATGTAGAATTTTCCGGTTCATCTATATATGATGAATGGAAGTTTAATGCACTATAAATAATTATTTATTACTATTGCAATTGTATGGTATGTTATAATTCACCCAGGTTTATGAAAAGCAAGGGAGGAATACAGATGCAGGACACCAATATCATGAAGGAAATACGAAGCTGGTTTATAACACTGGGTATTTGTATAGCTGCTGTTTTGATTTTGAACAATTATGTTATCGTTAATGCTAAAATACCAAGTGAGTCCATGGAGAGTACATTAGAGCCGGGAGACCGGGTGATCGCTTCTCGTCTGGCTTATATTTCTTCTGAGCCGCAGCGCGGTGACATTGTAATTTTCAAATATCCTGTTGATGATGCGCTGGGTATCACGAAATTATATATAAAGAGAATAATAGGGCTTCCAGGAGAAACGGTTGAGATAAAAAACGCGGGAATATATATAGACGGTTCAGATATTCCTCTGGATGAGACATACTTAAAAGAAGAATGGATAAGGAGAAACGACGGGCTAACCTTCCACGTTCCAGAGGGGCATTATTTCATGCTGGGAGATAACAGAAACAATTCATCCGATTCCAGATATTGGCCGGAAGAGGCTATTCAAAAAGGACTGACAGTCAATTTAGAAGAGGCGGAAAAATATAGCTATGTTTCCCGGGAGAAAATTCTTGGGAAAGCGAGTTTCAGATATTGGCCGTTGAATGAAATAACAGGATTTGACTGAAAACGGAGTATGAGCATTAGCTGGCTGTGAAATGCAGCCGGCTATTTTAATATTCCGAGGTGTATGGCAATAAGGTGTTCTATGATATTGAACATATACAAATACTGAGGTGTGTATTATACTGTTATATAAAACGGAAGCTTGAGAGCGGCTGATTTAACAGTGAGCCGCGGGCATGGCAGGAGGAGTAGGAGGAATGATCAATGGAAATCAGGAAGATGAAACTGAGCGATTATGAGGAAGTATATGAACTGTGGATGTCCTGTGCCGGAATGGGGTTAAACAATCTGGATGACTCCAAAGAAGGAATCGAAAAGTTTCTGAACCGTAATCCGGAAACCTGTTTTGTGGCGCTGGATGAGAATGGGCGGATTACAGGCGTGATGCTGACGGGAAATGATGGCAGGAGAGGATATATTTATCATACCGCAGTACATCCGGATCATAGAAAGCAGGGAATTGCCAGAAGCCTGGTACAGCAGACCCTGAATGCTTTAGAAAATCTGGGGATTCATAAGGCAGCCTTGGTCGCGTTCCGAAGAAACGAAGAGGGAAATCAGTTCTGGGAGAAAATGGGTTTTTCAGTCCGGGAAGATCTGACTTACAGAAATAAAACAATAACAGAAATGGTAAGAATTGATACATAATTTCAGCATACAGAGCAGGGGGTGCAATATGAATTTTTACATTTTTTTTGATGTGGGAATGGTTATCCTGATATTTATAATAGGGTATTATTTTTATAAATCCAATGGAAAAGCCGCGAATTTCTTGTCAGGCTACAATATGAAGACAGATGAAGAACGAAAGAAATATGACGAAAAAGAGATGTGCAAGGCGTATGGAAAAAGAATGATGGCCATGTCTCTGCCTTTTATCGTAGGTGCAATCATAGATACCCGGCTTAACGGAATTGGTTGTCTCATCGCATGGGGGATATGGGTTATTATGTTCATTCTGCTGCTTGTTGACAGGCACAAAAGAGAACGGTGATTTTCAGTTTGGTCGGAGCTTACGAATTAAGGTTATCCCAACAGAAGAGGAAGGGAAAATGAACATGGAAAAGAACGAAAAGTGGCTGGAATGGACGGTGAAATTACAGAGTATTGCCCAGGCAGGTTTATTCTATGCAAAAGATGTATTTGACATAGAAAGATATGAGCAGATAAGGGAGATATCGGCTGAAATGCTTGCTTATAAAACCGGGATTCCCATAGATAAAGTGGAGGATTTGTTTTGCAATGAAATCGGTTATCAAACTCCAAAACTTGACAGCCGTGCCGCCATATTTCAAGGTAATAAGATCCTGCTTGTAAAAGAAAAAAACGGAACATGGTCTTTGCCCGGCGGCTGGGTGGACGTTACGGTTTCTGTGAAAGAAAACGTAATAAAAGAGGTAAAAGAAGAAGCCGGATTAGATGTGACCGCAGATTTGGTGATAGCGGTACAGGACAGAGAAAAGCATAATTTGCCTGTATATGCGCACAAGGTATGCAAAATTTTCGTTCTGTGTACTGTTATTGGCGGAGAATTTGAGCCAAACATAGAAACCGTGGAAAGCAGATACTTTGGAATTGACGAATTGCCTGTACTTGCAGAAGAAAAGAATAATGCAGAACAGATAAGAATGTGCTTTGACGCATATTATGCAGATAATTGGAAGACCTTGTTTGACTGACAGCGTATAGCTGGCAATCAGGTAAGCATCTGCCTGCCTCAGGAGCTGTGTATATACAAAAATGGGGGAATATGCTATGATGATGTTCAGATAAAGCGAAAGCTGAAAAGGAGAACGTATCAAATGAAAAAGAAAAACACAGACAGCAGTTTATATTTCATTGCCGGAGTCTGTTTCCTGGTGGCAGCGTTAGCGGGCGGACATGTAGCTTTTTATCCGGTTGCGTGCTGCATGTTTATCCTGGGAATCACAAATCGTAACAAAAAATAGCTGGGCGTGTGTCAAAGATACTTTGCGCGCTAATGGAACAGGGCAAAAAGGATTTGCTGGTGTTTTTGTTTAAATTCCCCGATAATACAAGTGAGGGGAAAACCCGGAATTTGTATTGCGAAAGAAAGGGGAAGAACATGAATATCGGAGGAACAATATCTGTTCTGCGAAAAGAACACGGAATGACTCAGAAGGAATTTGGAGAAATGTTTCATGTTACCAGGCAAACTGTTTCCAACTGGGAGAATGAAAAAAGCTATCCGGACCTGCATACACTGGTAGAAATAAGCAATAGGTTTGGAATCTCTCTGGACACATTGCTGAAGGAAGACCAGCTTTTGGTGGAAAAGATTGATAAAGAACGGAATTACGGAAAAATGAAGCGCGAAAAATCCGTGATCGACTTCCTTACAGGGGCAGGTACCGGAATTGTGGTTTCCTGTCTGGCATCTCCGGACTCGGTCAGAAGAACAGCAGTGATCTTAGTAGGGCTCATCATGATTGGAATTGGATGGTATAAAAAGTCTGTATATGATAAAGCAGTAATGAAATATTTAGAGGAATAAAGTGATTATAACACGGGATATTTTGCCGTACATTTGTAAGAATATATGAAAGGACAGCAAAAAACGCATGAAAAGCAAGGCCGCACAAAACTATCGCATCCTAACCCGCGATACGATAAAATTAATAGCTATCCTAACCATGGTATTGAACCATTTTGCAGGCTGCTTCTGGGAACCGGAGCAGCCTTTCTATCATGTGTTTATTTATATCGGGCATTTTACGGCAGTAACCATGTGCTGTTTTCTGGTTGAGGGCTATCATCACACCCGGTCAAAGAAAAAATATGGGACAAGGCTGCTGGTTTTCGCGCTCCTCTCGCAGCTTCCCTTTGACCTGGCATTTTCCCGAGGAAAAATACCGGAATTTCAAAGGCTGAACATGATTTTTACGCTGTTCATCTGCTTCCTGGTGTTGGTTGCTATGGAATATATCCGGGACAGGAACCTTAAAATATTGGCAGTGTTTACCCTGACCGTGGTATCAAGCTGGAGCGACTGGGGGATTTTGGCACCCCTTTTTGTTATCATATTTGAAAAAAGTTATGGCTCACGCAGGAAAACGGCGGAAGGTTTTGTGCTGGCAGCCTTACTTGACTGGCTGGTAACCTTTGCTTCGGAAATTTCTTATGGAATTCCCGGTAAAGCCGGAAGCGGAGCGCTTACAGCTCTGGCAGACTGTGCCGGGATCCTGGCAGCAGGGGCAGTCATGGTGCTGCTCTATAATGGAAAAAAATCCGAGCGGGGAGGAGAAATCTCAAAATGGTTTTTCTATCTTTTTTATCCCCTGCATTTGCTGTTGTTCGGGCTGATCCGGATCAGTCTGATCTAGCGGACATGTTGCTGGTGCAGCCGCACTCCAGCGCGAGTGTGCGTTTTAGAGCTCGCTTTTTATTTTCGGGAAAAAAGCACGGCATCTTCATTTGAAATTCATACGGTTCTGTTATAATAAGTCCCAGAGAAATGAAAGGGACTTATTTTTTATGGAGAAAATATTATTTTTAGAGGACGAACCGACCATTCGGGAGGTTTTGACCGAATATATGCGAATGAAAAATTACCAGGTCACCACAGCATCTGACGGGGAGGAAGCGCTGGAATATCTGAAGAATTCCGGAGCCAGGGCATTCGATATGGCGATCCTGGATATTATGGTACCTAAGGTGAGCGGAATTGAAGTGCTGAAAAGCATCCGGAAAAGCCAGCCGGAGATGCCGGTGATTATGCTCACCGCCTTGGGAGATGAAAAGACACAGTTGGAAGCCTTCAATGAATATGCGGATGATTATGTGATCAAGCCGGTTTCCCCGATCATTCTTCTGAAACGCATGGAAACGATTTTGCGCCGGGTAAAGAGGGAGAAGCCGGAACGGGCAGGCCTGGTAATCGAAAATGATGCGTACCAGGCATTCTACAATGGCAAGTCGCTGGAGCTGACTGTGAGTGAATTTTTACTGCTGTCGGCGCTTCACAGGGAGCCGGGCCGTGTTTTTACCAGAGAGCAGCTGATCCTCCATATTTATAATGAGGAATATATCGGAAATGACAGGATCATTGATGCCCATGTGAAAAATCTGCGGAAAAAGCTGCCGTTTAACTGCATCAGGACAGTGATCGGTGTGGGATATCAGTTTCAGCGGGAGGAATGAGGCATGAAATTATCGAGGAAAACATTTTTGTACAGCATCAGTCTTTCTGCGCTGTTTACCGGACTGATATTGCTCTATTTTGTCTGCATGCTCCCTGCTCTTTATGTGGAGTATCAGAATCGGAATAATCTGGAGTCTGTGGCAGAAGTAGAACGGGGCTATATGGAAACCAGAACCTATAACGGACTGAACGTAAAGAATCCTACGGGAAGCGTCAGTCTGGAAATCCCTTTTTCCGGGAACAGTGTGTATCTGGCAGGGAAAGGCTTCCGCATACAGATGAGCATAGAGGATGAGAGGCTTCTGGAGCAGTTTGACAGATTGAGAAACTGCATGAAGGATCGGGAAAGTCTTGAAAAATTAGATGCGGATTTGTTTGACTTTGACTTAATAAAAGAACTCCTTTTTCCTGAGAATATGATGAACCAGGATTATCCGCTGCATTTTCAGATGGACATAGAGGATGAAGAAAGGGACTTTGAAAATCAGGATTTGAAAATCCATCAGCTTTCCGGCGATCTGGTGGTCGCAGAAGCATATGCTTCGGACGGAAAAAACCAATATACCACCTATATGGCTTTTGGAACAACAGAGGATGCCGCTGTGATTTCAATTTTACCGATGCTGACGCCGCAGATGACAGAAATAAAGTCCATTGTGTTGGACAGCGTGCCAATGATCATGGCAGTTGTCTTTTTGATCGTTCTGATAAGCTCCCAGTTTTTCTCCGGAAAGATCGTAAATCCCATTATCCGTCTGGCGAATTATGCGGGAGAGATACGGGAAATACAGCCAGGGGCAGCAAAGCCCTTTGCTATCCGGCAGAAGGACGAAATCGGAGAATTAGGTGATTCCCTGAACAAGCTTTATGAGAGGTTAGGCAAAAGTTATCAGGAGCTGGAAAAGGCAAATGAAAAGCTGGAAAAGGAAAATGAGCGTCAGGAGGTATTCATGAGAGCCTCGTCTCATCAGTTGAAAACTCCGGTGACAGCGGCCCTGCTTTTAATAGACGGAATGACAGATGGAGTAGGAAAGTACAAGGACACAAAGGCGTATCTGCCTATGGTAAAGGAAAAGATTCTGGAGATGCGCAATATTATCGATGATATCCTTTATCTGAACCATTGTGCGGACGACCTACAGATGAGGACGGTGGAAGTGATCCCTCTGGTTATGGGAATTATGGATACTTATAAGGTCCAATTGGAAACCAGGAAAATCCGGATACAGTATATCGGACTGCAGGAACAGGAAAACGCTTCCGGAAATGAGAAGAAAGGGTGCGTTCTGTACGCAGACTGTGAGCTTTTGAAAAAGATTCTGGATAATCTGATTTCGAATGCCGTGTCTTACACCCTGGCCGGCGGTGAGATTGAAGTGGCTTTTCAGTCCAGGGGTGTTATGGTGCGGAATCTGGGAGCGCATATAGAAGAAAGTATTTTGCCGCACATTTACGAACCGTTTGTGAGCAGCGAATCCGGGAAAAAAGGAAAAGGGCTGGGACTTTATATCGCGTCCTACTATGCAGAGCTGCTGGGACTTAAAGTCACTGTAGAAAATACTCCCGTGGGTGTGGAGGCAGGTGTTATGGAGAAAACAGAAAATCCATTTTGAATATAGCCAGCAGATTTGAAAGAAGGAAGGAGAAGGATATATGTATGTAACAGTCAGCAATTTACAGGTAAACTATGGAAAACACACAGCATTGTCCATTAAACAGCCCATTACGATCGGGGAAAATGAGAGGATCGGAATAATCGGTTCCAACGGCGCCGGGAAGACCACATTTGTAAAAGCCATTCTGGGCCTTGTACCAAGTAAAGGCGTGATCAATACGGATTTAAAAAACTATGAAATGGCGGCACATCTTCAGTTCAATGAGTATGTAAACAGCATGCCGGTCCGCTACATTATGGAGGCGATCCTGGATACCAGTGTCCGCAAAAATAAGAAGCTCGGGGAGCTGATCTCATATTTTGATTTTGAACCCTGCCTGCGAAAAAGATATTCAGCACTGTCCGGCGGACAAAAGCAGCGTCTTACGATCATTATGGTCATGATGCAGGATGCTCCTTTGACCTTTTACGATGAGGTAACCTCCGGACTGGATTTCGAGACAAGGCAGAGGCTGATGGAACGTCTTGTAAAGTGGTATGAAAACAAAAAAAATACGCTGTGCATCGTTTCACACTATTATGAGGAATTGCAGCTTTTGGCTGATAAAATACTGATCCTGGACAAGGGGAATGTGATTGATTACGGCAGTAAGGATGAACTGTTTGTAAAGTATTGCGGAAATGCGATTTTGCTGGCAGATAACACGGAGAAAAACAGGGAGCTTCTGAAAAACTGTCCCAAGCTTTTTGCGCCCGAGCATCTTATTGCAGTGCCCTGCAAAACCCAGGAAAAGGAGAAGGAGATTTCGGAGCTTTTCATAAAAAATGATGTGAATTTTAAGCGCAGCAACAACGATATCGAGCTGATGTATATCAATGCAAAAGCTGCTTATTACGGTGAGGATGCAATGGCAGAGATATATGGCGAGGGAGGAAATTAAAATGAAAAAGAGGGTAAGCAAAAGGCTGGTTATGTATGAAATAAGAAATATTCTGGGAAATCCTTTTATTCCGTTTTTCGGAATGGCATTTCCGCTGATCATGTTGTTTGTGATCGCAAAAGCAGCGGCTCAGGAAACCCCTGAAAGCATGATCTCCCAGGTAAATACGGCAGTATTCATCTCCATTAGCATGATTATTCCTATGGCAGTTCTGCTGATAGGCTACGCTGCCAATTATTCCCTGGAATTGGAGAAGGGGATTCCGATGCGGATGAAGCTTTTTGGATTTGAAGAAAACACTATACTTGCGGCAAAAATTGTCGCACAGCTTTTGGTAGTGACAGTTGGACTTGTAATCTATACGGCGGTGTCCTATGCACTGCTGGATATGGATATTCCTAAAATATGGCCTGCGGTGTGTCTTATTTTATGTCTTTACATTCTGAGCCTTATTTTTATTGTGTTTTCACACGGAGTGGCAAATCTGATGAGAAAATTCGGACCAACCTATGCTGTCACTATGGGCCTGTATTTTGGCATAATGATCTTATGCGGTATGATGGGGATAAAAACAGATCAACTGCCGGGCATTCTGCGAAAAATCGCATATATGCTTCCTATGACATATATTGGAAATGATTTCATTACGTTCTGGCAGGGAGGAAGCTATAATTTTGCGCCGTTAATACAAGCGTTTCTGCTGCTGGGAGCTGTATCGGGAATCATTCTTCTGCTGTCACGGAGAAAAAGGGGGTAAAAAGAAGGAGGGCCGGACCTTCTGGCCCGGCGCGTATGAAAAAGAAAAAGTTAAAAAACAAATCTATGTAAAAAAGCTTTCGCTTTATTTGCTTAATAATATACCGGGAAAATGTGTTGGAATTGTGAGGAATGGTTGAAAAAAACATGATGAATTTCTAAAAATCCTATAAAGAAGGGCGGGAAAACCGCCCTTAAATTTGTCTAAAAAGCAGGTTGTTGCATGAGAAGTAAAGTGCTACAATATGGCTTACGGATTATTTCGGTTTTACGAAATTTGGGGAATTGAGGGAAATGGAGTGAGTTATTTTGGACAAAACAGTGGTTTCGGAAAAGAAGTATTTATTCAGTAACGAAGATCTGAAAAGGCTGATCATACCGCTTTTGATCGAGCAGTTTCTGGCTATCTTCGTTGGCCTTGCGGATTCTATCATGGTGGCGTCTGTGGGCGAGGCAGCGGTGTCGGCTGTTTCTCTGATCGATACGATCATGATACTTTTGATTAACATGTTTACCGCGCTGGCAACAGGCGGCGCTATCGTAGCAGGCCAGGCTCTGGGAAGGAAGAGGCAGGATGACGGCTGCGAGGCGGTGGAGCAGACTCTTTTGTTTTCCGTTGTTTTTTCCGTGATCATTATGATAGTGGTATATGCGGGGAAATGGTTCATTCTACATATTGTTTTTGGAAAAATCGACGCGGTTGTCATGAGAAACTGCAATATTTATCTGTTGATCGTGACAGCATCCATTCCTTTTCTTGCTGTTTATAACTGCGGCGCGGCTATGTACAGGGCTATGGGAAATTCCAAAACCCCAATGCTGATGTCTCTTGCCATGAACGGCATGAATCTGGTGGGAAATGCAATTCTTCTTTATGGATTGGGCTGGGGAATCGAAGGTGCTGCGATTCCCACTATGGTATCCCGTGTTCTGACGGGGATCTGGATGATTTTTCTTATCAGAAAACCGCAGAATGTGCTTCATGCCAGAACTCTTCTGGGAATCCGTTTCCATTGGAAGAGCATGAAAAAAATCCTGCATATCGGTATTCCCTACAGTCTGGAAAACAGTATGTTCCAGCTTGGAAAAATTCTTGTTCTAAGCCTTGTATCAGGTTTTGGAACTGCTTCCATAGCGGCAAATGCGGTGGCAAACAATGTGTGCGCTTTTGCCATCCTGGGCGGAATGTCTGTGGGATATGCCCTTTCCTCTGTAAGCGCCCAATGCGTAGGTGCGGGAGATTATAAACAGGTGCGGTATTACACAAGAAAGCTCATGGGAGTGGCCTATGCCGGGGTTGCGTTTATGAATGTGATCATTGTTGCTGCCCTTGGCTTTGTCATCCGCATTTACAATCTTTCTCCGGAAACAGGCATGATCGCTAGACAGATTATTATTTACCATGCCATATGTTCTGTTTTGATCTGGCCGCTATCCTTTACCCTTCCAAATACCTTAAGAGCTGCCAACGATGTAGGCTTTTGCATGTGGAGTTCTATTCTTTCCATGTGGGTTTTCCGTATCGGATTCAGTTTTATCCTGGCAAAATATGCAGGAATGGGAGTTCTGGGCGTGTGGGTTGCCATGACCATTGACTGGGCAGTAAGAGGAATTCTCTTCGTAATACGGTACAGAGGAAATCGATGGGAATTTAAAAAGGCATAGGATTTTAAAGGGGCTGCATTCCTTTGCACAAAAATGAAAAAGAAGATTGCAAAATGCCAATCACTTCTTTATAATAGGGGAAAATATAAAATACTATTGATATATCACGTTAAGGAGGAAACAAAAGCGATGAAAAGAGAGACAGTCGTTGTACTGGACTTCGGAGGCCAGTATAATCAGTTAATTGCCCGTCGTGTCAGAGAATGCAATGTATATTGTGAAATTTATTCCTACAAAACAGATATCCAGAAAATAAAAGATCTTCAGCCGAAAGGCATCATTTTTACAGGCGGCCCCAATAGCTGTTATGAGCCGGATTCCCCAACCTATACAAAAGAAATTTTTGAGCTTGGCGTACCGATTTTGGGAATCTGCTACGGTGCGCAGCTTATGATGCACCTGCTGGGCGGTACTGTGGAAAAGGCGCCTGTCCGTGAATACGGAAAGATCGAAGTGAATGTTGATACGAATTCCAAGCTTTTCACCAATGTTTCTCCTAAAACAATCTGCTGGATGAGCCATAATGATTATATCTCCGGGCAGGCTCCGGGTTTTGAAATCTGTGCCTGGACAAATGACTGCCCAGTGGCAGCAGTGCAGAATGCAGAGAAGAACCTTTATGCGATCCAGTTCCATCCTGAAGTGCTCCACACCAAGGAAGGAACCAAGATGCTTTCCAATTTTGTATATAATGTGTGCGGCTGTGCCGGAGACTGGAAGATGGACTCCTTTGTGGAGGAATCCATTAAGGCAATCCGGGAAAAAGTAGGAGACGGCAAGGTGCTGTGTGCTCTGTCAGGCGGTGTGGATTCCTCCGTGGCAGCAGTTCTTCTGTCCAAGGCGGTAGGAAACCAGCTTACCTGCGTCTTTGTTGACCACGGTCTTCTCCGTAAGAACGAGGGCGATGAGGTGGAAGCCGTATTCGGCCCGGATGGCCCCTATAACCTGAATTTTATCCGTGTAAATGCCCAGGATCGTTTCTACAGCAAACTGAAAGGCGTGGAGGAGCCGGAGCGGAAGCGTAAGATCATCGGCGAAGAGTTCATCCGCGTTTTTGAGGAAGAGGCAAAGAAGATCGGAGCAGTTGATTTCCTGGTTCAGGGAACCATTTATCCTGACGTGGTGGAAAGCGGCGTGGGCGGCGAGTCCACTGTGATTAAATCCCATCACAATGTAGGCGGTCTGCCGGATTACGTAGACTTTAAGGAGATCATTGAGCCGCTGCGCAATCTGTTCAAGGATGAGGTCCGCAAAGCCGGACTGGAGCTTGGAATCCCCGATTATCTGGTATTCCGTCAGCCTTTCCCGGGACCTGGTCTGGGAATCCGTATCATCGGCGAGGTAACCGCTGAGAAGGTTAAGATGGTCCAGGATGCAGATGCGATCTGGAGAGAGGAAATTGCAAACGCCGGATGGGACAAGAAAGTAAACCAGTATTTTGCCGCACTGACGAATATGAAATCCGTGGGCGTCATGGGCGATGAGAGAACCTATGATTACGCGGTTGCTCTGCGTGCAGTTACCACCACGGACTTTATGACCGCTGAGAGCGCGGAGATCCCGTGGGAAGTGATCGGCAAGACGACGAGCAGGATCGTAAATGAGGTGAAGCATGTGAACAGAGTCCTCTACGACTGCACAGGGAAGCCGCCGGCTACGATTGAAATGGAATAAGTTGCAAAAGCCTGGAGACCCAGTGTGCGTGTTTCCGGGCTTTTTTCTGCTCTGTGACATTAACAGTAACGTCACGGAGCAGAAAATAACACTGGTAACACCGAAGATATATGTCAGCTTATTTTGAAACTGTGAATGTTATTATGAAGAGCCGTATGTGGGAAAACCGCAGCGCATGTACAGGTGCTGAGAATGTTGTTTTCAGGAGTCTGGTATCGCCTCCAGTGATGTCATAATCGTTTCTTGATTTTTTTCTTTACAAATGCAAAAGATATGTGATATTATGATATCCAAGCGAATAAGTTTAAAGCCGGCTAAAAAAGCGTGAAATCAAGGAGAAGTGCTTATCTCCCCTTGTTTTCACGCTTTTTTATGTTAAAGGAAAGTACTCCATTTTGTTCCGCACGGAAGTTTGCTAAACTTTCCTATAACATAAAAAACGCAGCTTACGCTGCGAGGATGCGCACTCAGCGCAAGAGGAATATGGTTGCTGGCGCAACCGCGCTTCGGCGCGAGTGTGCGCCAAGGCGCACACTTTTTATTTGGAGAGGAGGAATTTTGCAATATGAAAGAAAATAAAATGGGTGTCATGCCCATGCCAAAGCTTGTTATTACAATGTCGCTTCCTTTGATGCTGTCATTGTTGATACAGTCACTTTATAATATTGTGGACAGCATTTTTGTGGCAAAGCTCAGTGAATCTGCATTGACCGCTACTTCGCTGGTGTTTCCCATACAGCTTTTGATGATCGCGGTGGGCGTTGGTACTGGAGTAGGTGTAAATGCAGCTTTGTCCAAAAATATAGGTGCGAAAAATACTGCCATGGTTGAAAATATTGCTATGACAGGGGTGCTGCTTTCGCTTTTCAGCACAGTGGTTTTTATGGTTTTGGGATTTACATGCACTGGAATCTTTGTTCACGCTTTTACGAAGGATGAAACCATTGCGGAGTACAGCATCCAGTATCTTTCTATCTGTATGATTTTTTGTGTTGGAAGCCTGGTCAGCACTATGTTTCAGAGATTTTTGCAGTCAGTTGGGGATACCTTTTACAGTATGGTATCGCTGATCGCAGGTGCAGTGACCAATATTATTTTGGACCCGATCATGATTTTCGGATGGTTTGGAGTTCCGGCCATGGGAGTACGCGGGGCAGCGATCGCAACGGTGATTGGGCAATGTGTCAGCGCCGCTGTGGCTATTTGGCTTAATGCTGTTAAGAATCCTACTGTGAAAATAAAGTGGAAAGGATATAAGCTGAACAAAGCTGTCGTAGCACAGATTTATAAGGTCGGACTCCCCACTATTATCACCCAATCAATTGGCAGTATTATGGTGGCAGCGATCAATGCAATTTTGATGCCGTTCTCATCCACAGCAGTTGCCTTTTTCGGTGTATATTACAAATTACAGAACTTCCTGTTTATGCCAATGAATGGCTTGGGACAGGCGGCAATTCCAATCGTGGGATATTGCTATGGTTCTAAAAATTATAACCGTATCAAAGAAGCGATCCGGACGATCTTACCCATTGCGATCGGTATCGCCCTTGCGGCAACAGTAATTTTCATGGTGTTTCCATCTGCGCTGCTTGGTCTGTTTTCACCGAGCAAGGAGATGCTGAGCATTGGTGTTCCGGCTTTGCGGATCATTTCCATAACCTTTGCTCTTGCATCGGTCACAATGATCCTTGGATATTCCATGTCCGGTCTTGGGACGGGAATGGTCAATATGTTGGGGACAGCTTTGCGCCAGTTGATCATATTTGTGCCGCTGGCATATTTATTTGCATCGCATTTTGGAATTGGAAAGGTATGGTATTCCATGTGGATTTCTGAGCTGATTGCTGTAGTTTATGCTGTTTTGGCTTCCAGAAATGTAATGCGTAAGAGGAAAATCATGAAAAATGGCTGAGCCGCAGGGCGAGGCTGTTTGCAATAAATCCCACAGTTTTTTTGGTGTAGGGAATGTATATCATATAAAAGGAGAAGAAAGATTATGAACGAAAACACAAAAAAATGTCCAATTTGTCCAAAAGAATGTGACTTATCTGACCCTCATTGCGGGCGGGGCGAGGAGTATGCCAAAACAGGAAAACTCCCGGATCAGGAACATGGAAAAGGTGAACACGGAAAGGGAGAACACGGCCCAAAACGACTGCGATTTGAAAACAAAGAAGAGCAGCTTGTGATGAAGTATTTGCATCATGCGGTCGGCGTGGCTGACAGAGGCGGAATCAACCAGGAGCAGGCAGGAGAAATGTTCTCTGTACTTACCACGGAAGAAACGAAAAAGCTGGCAGAAATGCTGGAAAAATTATCGGAACACTGGATGAAGATGGCGCCTGATAAGCCTCACCATCATGGAAGAAGGCATGGTTAAGCAAAGGTGGTACCGAATGGAATAAGCCTGGAATGCGCAAAATAGGAAGTAGTATTCAAAAATCGTTTAAACCTCTAAACTGATGTTGACAAACATATTCAGTTTGGAGGTTTATTTTATATTTGAGAATTTTGTACCAGAAGCTTGACTAATTTGAAAATATATGCTCAAATTATTGAAGCATATGTTCCGATTAGAAGTGATTACAGGAAAATTTTTGGAGGAACTGGCAGTTCAGGAGTGTATCAATATGGAATTAACGTATAAAATTGCTGCATTAGAAGATATAGAAGTTTTAACATCTGCACGAATTGAAGTGTTAAGGGCAGCAAATAAACTGGATGACAGTGTTGATATGTCAGAGGTGGAGCGCGAGTCTTATCAGTATTATAAAGAAGCATTGGCGGATGGTTCGCATATAGCAATTTTAGTCTATGACGGACACAAGCTTGTGGGGGCAGGCGGAGTGAGTTTTTACAAAGTAATGCCTACATACCATAATCCCAGTGGCAGAAAAGCATATATCATGAATATGTATACAAAGCCGGACTATAGAAGGAAGGGAATTGCCTATCATACACTGGATCTACTGGTAAATATTTCGAGGGAATGCGGCATTGATCATATTACCTTAGAGGCAACTGATCTGGGCAGGCCATTATATGAAAAGTATGGATTTGTGAAAATGAATGATGAGATGGAATTATTAAAGCAATAATCAAAAATAAATGTTACTATGAGAGGAAATGAGTATGAAAAAGAACAATCCAAAAGCATTGCTGCCAATAGGTGTATTTCTGGTTCTATATCTGGGACTGGGAATCATATTTGAGTATGTGATGAAGATACCCATGGGATTTTATAATGTTCCCATTGTGATCGCATTTATGGCGGCAATCCTGGTGGCGTGCCTTCAGAACAGGGAGCTAAAATTTGATGACAAGCTGGAGGTTATGGCCCAGGGGCTGGCAGATAAGAATATTATCACAATGATTCTAATCTTTCTGACAGCAGGAGCATTTGTGGGCGTAGTGGGAAGAAGCAGCGCGGAGAGCGTGGCATATTTTATGCTGTCTTTGATCCCGGCGAAATTTGCGGTTGCCGTATTGTTTGTGGTAGCATGCTTTGTATCTACGGCTATGGGAACCTCCGTGGGTACGATCACACTGATTACACCTATCGCGGCAGCAGTGGCTGCAGCCTCCGGATTTAATCTGCCCCTGTGTGTAGGTTCTGTTATGGGCGGCGCGATGTTTGGAGATAATCTGTCATTTATATCAGATACAACCATTGCAGCGTGCAATGGTCAGGGCTGTGCTATGAAGGACAAATTCCGCGAGAATTTTGGAATTGCGTTTCCGGCGGCGGTGGTGACATTGGCGCTGATCCTGGTGCTGTCTCTCCGTACCGACTTAAGCGGGGCAGTGTCACAGGATTATAATCTGATACAGATTATTCCATATGTGCTGGTTCTGATCGGAGGGATTATTGGGATTAATGTGTTTGTAGTCCTTTTGGTCGGTATTGTATCCGGTGCGGTGATCATGCTTGCAACGGGGCAGATCGCTCCGGTGGATCTGATCAGCAGCATGGGCTCCGGAGCGGCTGGAATGTTTGAAACAAGTATGGTCGCCATTCTGGTCTCCGCAATGTGTGCTTTGATCAGGGAGTACGGCGGCTTTGAGGCGCTGCTGTTTGCGATCCGCAGAGTATTTAAGGGCAAAAAAGGCGGGCAGCTTGGTATGGGAATCCTGGTTGGCGTGATGGATATTGCCACTGCAAACAATACGGTCGCCATTGTTATGGCAAATCCCATTGCCGCAGAGATGGCACAGGAATACGGCATTACCCCAAGGAAATCAGCGTCTATTCTGGATACCTTTTCCTGTGTATTCCAGGGTGTGATTCCTTATGGAGCGCAGATGCTGGTGGCATTGTCAGCAGTTAATGAACTGGGTTATGAACTGTCGGCGTTTGATGTGATTCCCAAGCTGTTTTACCCGGGACTGCTGCTTGTCAGCTCTTTGCTCTTTATCTTTGTAGTTCCGGAAAGAAAGAGAAAATAAAGAATACCGGATGGAGGAAAAAGAAAATATGTCAACAAGAAAAGAGATGAAGAAAAAGGCAAGGGCATCACTAAAAAAACACTATCTGATTTTTGTGATCATTTGTGTGATGGCAACATTTATGGGAAGCCAGAAAAATGGAATTTTCTGGAGTATGGAACCGAATCAATCATCCGATGCGGATGTTGTCCAGACGGGAACGACCTCTGTCAGCAGGGGCTTTAACAGTGTGTGGAACAGTATTTTGGAGGGAAATCTGGCTGAAAGCAAGGAGGAGTCAAAGGAAAACCTGAACGAGATCAAGAAAAACGACACCAACCGCTATCTGGGACACAGCAGAGGCGTATTGGCACAGGTGGTGAATTCCTTTACGTCAGGCACTATCCTGGTAACCATCGCCAGCGCCGTCAGTTCCATCGTAAAATCGCCGGATGTGGCAACGGTGATCCTGGTATTTCTAAGTATGTTGTTTGTAGGATCCATATGGGCGTTTATTCTTAATGTATACAGTGCGGTATCTGCAAGATTTTTCCTGGAGGGCCGCATTTATGATACGATTCCCATACGGCGTTTTGTATTCTTTTTGAGCATCCGGAAATGGTTCCGGGCTGCCTGGACGTTGCTGTACGAGAATATTCTGCTGACTCTTTGGAGCTTTACCATTGTGGGAGCCGTAATTAAAACATACTCCTATTTTCTGGTTCCATACATAGTTGCGGAAAATCCGGATATGCCGGCAAAAACCGCAGTAACTCTCTCACGGAAGATGATGAATGGTCATAAATGGGAATGCTTTAAGCTGGATCTTTCCTTTATTGGATGGAGGCTGTTGGATGTTTTACCGCTGGGAATTGTAGGGCATTTTTATGTGAATCCTTACTATGAGGCAACCATGGCAGAATATTATTATCAGCTTCGGAGGCTTGCAAAGGACAGAAACATACCAGGAGCAGAACTTCTTAATGACAGATATCTGTATGAGAAACCGTCTGAGGAAGTGATGGAAAAGGCATACGGGGATGTGCTTGCCCTGACAAATAAGCCAGACGCTGACAACGGAAAGCGGATGGGACTGCGTGATATTCTGTCAAATGTTTTCGGAATCGTCTTAAACTATGGGGAAAAGAATCAGATTTATGAAGAAACGGTTGCGCGAAATGCAAAAACCGATGCCCTGAAAAATATACTCAGAGGCAGGGAATATCCTTTCCGTCTGTATCCCATGGCAAGACCGGAAAAGGAGAAGGATGAGGCGGGACTCCGCTATCTGCGAAGCTATTCGGTTTCCTCACTGATCATGATGTTTTTCCTTCTCTCCTTTGTGGGATGGTTATGGGAAGTCAGCCTTCATCTGATCACGGATGGAGAGTTTGTAAACCGCGGCGTGCTCCATGGTCCCTGGCTGCCAATCTATGGAACAGGAGGAATCCTGATTCTGATCGTGCTGAACAAGTTCCGGTCAGATCCGTTGAAGGAGTTTATTGCGACTGTTGTTTTGTGCGGCTGTGTGGAGTATTTTACCTCCTGGTATCTGGAGATCACGCACAATGGTATGAAATGGTGGGATTACAGCGGATATTTCCTCAATCTTAACGGGCGTATCTGTGCCGAAGGACTTTGTGTATTTGGACTTGGCGGTCTGGCTATTGTGTATCTGATCGCGCCCCTTGCGGACGATCTGTTAAGGAAAGCAAAGCCGCGCCACCTGGCAGCAGCATGTGCGGCTTTGCTCCTGATATTTTCCGCAGATCAGGTCTATTCCTCCAAGAATCCCAATGTGGGAAAAGGAATTACCGACTATCAGGCAAGAGCGGTTTCCTATGAGAAAAACCTGGTTATTCTGGCTGAGGCAGGCAAACGATGAACTGGCTGCCTTCCTCCAACTTGCTTTTTACCTGAATGGTTCCGTTACATAATTCTACAATCTGCTTTGCAATGGAGAGACCCAGACCGAGCCCTGGCGTGGAACGGGAAGGGTCACCCTGATAATATGGATCAAACAAATGCGAAAGCGTTGTTTGATCCATTACTTTTCCATTGTCTTTGACGGTGACAACGATCTGGTCATCCTGACGGGAAAGCTCTACGGAGATTTCTCCCCCTTCGGGGGTGTATTTTATTGCGTTACTGATCAAGTTGATCCACAGATGTTTCATCAGCTCCCGATTTCCCGTGAAATCCACGTTGGGAAAGTCGCCGCTGAAGGTCTGCTGCTTTTTCAGCCATTCGTGGGATAAAAGAATGGCACACTGACGGAGCTGCTCCCCAAGATCATAGCGCTGGATGTCTGACACCAGCTGCTGCGAGGATAATTTTGTCAGAAGGATTACATTGCTTGTAAGGTTGGAAAGGCGTTCGGATTCCTCCTGGATGATTTCCAGATAGGTGCGCTGGTCCTCCCTGGGAAGCTCCTTTTCCAGAAGCAGGGATGCAAAGCCATTGATGGATGCAATGGGAGTTTTAAATTCATGGGAATAGCTGTTTACAAAGTCTTTGCGTAGGTATTGCACGCTTTCCAGCTCTGCGCTCATTTTGTTGAAATCCCTGTAAACATGCGCCATAGAATCGCCTTTTCCGTAGGTGATCCTGGCGGAAAAGTCACCGTTTGCCACCTTACGGATGCTTTCTGATAACGTAGTCAGCTCCCGTTTTCTGCGCCTGTACATAATAGCAAAGATGATGATCAGAATGATCAGGGCAAGCACAAGTGTGCTGAGAAACTGAAATTCTGCACGGAGATAAACATCTTCGATAGCGGCAATTTCAGTGAGCAGCCAGGTCATAAAAATGTACAGCGCATTGATGATAAACACCAGTGCGGTCACAAGTATGATCAACTGTAACACAAATTTCCGCATGGAGCGGCCAATATCATTTTTCGCCATTGATAAACTCCCTGTTGATCTCTGCCTTATAACCAAGCCCCTTGATGGTCATAATATGAAACTCCCGGATATCCGACAGGCGGTTACGGATGCGGTTTATATGCGTTTTAATGGTATCTCCGCTGGTACCGGAATTAATTCCCCATATGCTGTCCAGAAGCTGTTCCTTGGAAAAAATCTGATTGGGGTAGGAGAGCAGCTTGAAAAGCAGATCAAATTCTTTTTTGGGAAATTCCAGGTATTGGGAATCAGAGTAAACGGCATATTTTTCAGAATCTACGGTTATGCTGCCCAGGACGATTTTTTTGCTCTGGGAAATGTTTGCCCGCCTTAAAAGGGCGCTGACACGCCAGAGCAGTTCGTCGCTGCTGAAGGGCTTTGTCATGTAATCGTCTGTTCCAAGCTCAAAGCCCTGCTGCTTGTCATCCAGGGATTCCTTGGCTGTAAGCAGCAGAAAAGGTGTGGTATATCCTTCCTCGCGGATGTTTTTCAGCAATTCATAGCCGTCCATGCGCGGCATCATAATATCCGCCACGATCAGGTCAATACCGCCGCGGTGGATGCGCTCCAGCGCTTCTATGCCATCGCAGGCAGTCGCCACTGTGTAATGATCTACAAGCCGTGCCTCAGTCAAAAGACGCATGTTACGGTCATCTTCTACAATTAATATTGTTGCCATAATATGATACTTCCTGTTTTTAGTCTGACATAACCGGCTTATTTCTGTGCGGCTCTGTCAAAAATAACATATACCATATAAAATGGGGCTGTCAATCCTATTCTTTTGAAATGTGCTATTCTTCGGAAATACCGCATACGCCGAACGCACCCGGGCCGCTGTGGGTGGAAACAACGCTTCCTGTCTGGATCCACCGGATTTCGCGAAAGCCCAATGCCGCCGCCTGGTTTTCAATTTCATGCTTTATATTTTCCGACAGACCGGGAGAATAGGGGCAATAAAGGAAGTCCCTGGATAGTTTGTATTTTTCTATAAATTCAGCAAACAGCTTTTGGGATACGCGGTTCATGTTGCCGCGGTATTTTTTTGTTGCTACCAGTTTGCCGTCAACAAGCTCGATAAGCGGATTGAGGGACAAAATTTTGGCACCCAGATAGGCAATATTGCTGACTCTTCCTCCGGCTCTTAAATAGTCCAAATCTCCCGGGAAAAAGCCCATATGACAGTTCTGTCTGTATTGCTCTGCCTTTTTCAGGACAACGGAAAGGTCTGCGTCCGGATTGGCTTCCAGAAATCTTGCCATCAGGATAACCACCAGGCATTGTCCGGCGGAAACCTGCTTGGTGTCAAATGCGGTTACATAGTCCCGATGCTCTGCGGAAATCGCGGCGCTCTGGTAAGAACAGGTTGTGGCGGCGGAATATGCCAGATAGAGGATGCGGCTTTCCGGATATTTTGCATGGATCTCGTCAAAAACTTTGTCGAAATCCGTCACATTACAGCCACTGGTTCTGGGGAGAATCCCGCTTTTTTTATAAAAATCAAACACCTCACTGGTTGGAAAGGTGCCGTCATCCTTTGTCTCACTTCCAAAGCTTACGTGCATAGGTACCGTATATATTCCATACTGCTCTGCCAGCCCTGCCGGAATATCGGCACCTGTCTCGGCTAAAATAATATATTTTTTCATAATTTCCTCCTGTTTGGTATTGCACTGCCGATGGTTAAAAAAATTATAAGGGGGCTGAATAACAGTAATGTAAATTTTGAAGGTGAGTTTGTTTACGTTGAGTTTACTTAAGGAAGATTTGTATGTTGGTTGAAAAAAAGGCTGTAAACTGTTAAAATTTATGAAACAAAAGACATGCTACGGGGGATAAAAAATGCTTGGAATGAACTGCGGAAAAAGGATGGAAAAATATGTGCCGGATTATGTTGTATTTGATCTGGAGACGACGGGGGTATCCGCGGCTTCGGATGAGATTATTGAAATATCCGGCTTAAAGGTTGTGAAGGGAAAGGTGGAGGAAGAATTCAGCACCCTGGTCAATCCTCTGCGTCCGATTCCATATTCGGCAAGTATGGTAAACGGGATTACAGATGAGATGGTGGCAGAGGCGCCGACTCTTGAAAAGGTATTTCCGGAATTCCTGAATTTTGCCGGAAATTCGGTGCTGATCGGACATAATATCCATACCTTTGACCTGAAGTTTCTTTACAGGGCAGCGGGTCACTTTTATGGAAAAACGCTGGACAATGATTACATTGATACGCTGATTCTGTCAAAGATCTGCCTGCCCCAGCTTGCACGCCGCCGTCTGGTAGACCTTGCCGCTTACTACCATATTTCGGCAGAGGGCGCCCATCGCGCGTTGAATGACTGCTATATGAATCAACAGGTATTTGAGGCCCTTGGAAAGGAAATACAGACTGGAAATGTCAAGATTAAGATCTGTCCCCGCTGCGGGCAGGTGATGCAGAAACGAAACGGCAGGTATGGCGAGTTCTGGGGATGCAGCGGATATCCGAGGTGCAGATATACGGAAAATATTTCGTACCGTTGAGGAAAATGGGAGCCATAACCGCAGCTTTTGCGGGGCTGAAAAGAGCAGAAAAAACATCGGGGAGGAAAAAGAATGCTGGCATATACATACATGGAAAAGGGAAAATTTGAGTTGTTGGACAAGCCAAAGCCGACACTGCAGAACGAAAAGGATGCTGTCGTAAAGGTGACACTTGCCAGCATCTGCACCAGTGATCTGCACATTAAGCACGGTTCGGTCCCAAGAGCAGTGCCCGGAATTACAGTGGGACACGAGATGGTGGGAATCGTGGAAAGCATCGGTTCTGCAGTGAAAAAAGTAAAGCCCGGAGACCGGGTAACGGTAAATGTGGAAACATTTTGCGGAGAATGCTTTTTCTGCAAAAACGGATATGTAAATAACTGTACGGATCCGGATGGAGGCTGGGCTTTAGGCTGCCGCATTGACGGCGGACAGGCGGAATATGTGCGGGTGCCTTACGCAGACCAGGGATTGAATGTGATCCCGGACGAGGTGACAGACCAGCAGGCACTGTTTGTTGGGGATGTGCTTGCCACCGGATTTTGGGCAGCCAGAATTTCCGAGATCAAACAGGAGGACACGGTGCTTATTATCGGTGCAGGTCCTACGGGAATCTGCACACTTCTGTGTGTGATGCTGAAACGTCCGAAGCGAATCATTGTATGTGAAAAAGATGCAGACAGGAGAGCGTTTGTCCGTGAACATTACCCGGATGTGCTTCTGGCAGAGCCGGAAAACCTGCAGCAGTTTGTGAAGGAAAACAGCGATCACGGCGGAGCGGATGTAGTGCTTGAGGTTGCCGGAACGAAAGATACCTTCCGTATGGCATGGGAGTGCGCAAGACCAAATGCCATTGTGACCATTGTTGCTTTGTATGACGAAGCCCAGAGCCTGCCCTTGCCGGATATGTACGGAAAAAATCTTACCTTTAAAACAGGAGGAGTGGACGGATGCGACTGCGAAGAAATCCTCCGTTTGATCCGTGAAGGAAGGATCGACACCACCCCTCTGATCACCCATACTTATCCCCTTGCACAGATCGCGGAAGCCTATGATTTGTTTGAAAACAGAAAAGATCATGTGATCAAGGTAGCCGTGAAGCCGTGCTGATGCGGGAAAGTTCTCTGATAAAAAATGATGAATGCTTTGAAAAATATTGGCGCAGATGACGAAAAGGCATCGCGGATATGATAAAAGACTTCGGCTTAAAACATGCTTTTCAGAATCCGATGTGTATGTTACTATAAAGGTATGATTAATGACAAAGGAGAGGGAAAGATGAAGCAAGATATGATTGTGATTCTGGATTTGGGAAGTACGGAAAATACTGTATTGGCGCGGCAGATTCGTGACCTGGGCGTTTACAGCGAAATCCATCCTCACGACATTACCGTGGAGGAGCTGAAGGCACTTGACAATGTAAAGGGAATCATCCTGAATGGCGGGGAAAACAGGATCGTGGACGGAGTGCCGGTGGAGGTCAGACCAGAGATATACACATGTGGCTATCCGGTGATCTCAGTGGACCATCCTACAGCACAGTGTGAGAAGCAGTTTGCGCAGCTTCCGTCAGAGGAGGAGTTAAAAGCGTTTGTTTTCCAGGAATGCAAAGCTGAGGCAAACTGGAACATGAAAAATTTCATCGAGGACCAGGTTGAGCTGATCCGCAGACAGGTTGGAAGCCGTAAGGTTCTCCTTGCTTTATCCGGCGGCGTGGACTCCTCCGTGGTAGCAGCGCTTTTAATAAAAGCAATCGGGCAGCAGCTTGTATGCGTGCATGTAAATCACGGTCTGATGCGTAAAAATGAATCAGAGAGTGTAATCGAGGTTTTTCGGAACCAGCTTCATGCAAACCTGATTTACGTAGACGCG
Source organism: Ruminococcus sp. 5_1_39BFAA (assembly GCF_964240875.1). Taxonomy (NCBI): domain Bacteria; kingdom Bacillati; phylum Bacillota; class Clostridia; order Eubacteriales; family Oscillospiraceae; genus Ruminococcus; species Ruminococcus sp. 5_1_39BFAA. The sequence continues at coordinate 300,765 of NZ_CAXSVO010000002.1, forward strand.
ACTGAAAGATTTCTTGGAAAGCTGGCAAACGTAGCAGATCCGGAGCAGAAGCGCAAAATTATCGGCGGAGAGTTTATCCGGGTGTTTGAGGAAGAGGCAAGAAAGCTGGAAGGGATTGATTTCCTGGGACAGGGAACTATTTACCCGGATATCATTGAGAGCGGCACAAAGACAGCGAAAATGGTAAAATCTCACCACAATGTAGGCGGGCTGCCCGAGGATCTGAAGTTTGAGCTGGTAGAACCGCTGAAGCAGTTATTTAAAGACGAAGTACGCGCCTGCGGCGTAGAGCTGGGACTTCCGGCTTCTATGGTCTACCGCCAGCCGTTCCCGGGACCGGGACTGGGAGTGCGCTGCCTTGGAGCTATTACCAGAGACAGGTTAGAAGCAGTGCGGGAATCTGACGCGATCCTGAGAGAGGAATTTGAAAAAGCCGGGCTTGATAAGAAGGTATGGCAGTATTTTACAGTAGTACCAGACATTAAGTCCGTAGGCATGAAAAACCATGCAAGATGCTTTGAGTATATGGTGATCATCCGCGCGATCAATACCATTGATGCCATGAGCGCAACCATTGAGCGGGTTGATTGGGATGTATTGCAGAAGATCACAGACAGGATCCTGGCAGAGGTGGAGAATGTAAACCGGGTATGCTATGACATGTCTCCGAAGCCGCCGGCTACGATTGAGTTTGAATAAATCATATTTTATACAGATTATTTAAAATGACAGGTAGTCGATGGATTATCTGTCATTTGCTATATTATCCATAATGGCAAAGGGATAAAATATTTTTTTGTTGCCATAGTAGAAAAGCTGTTATATCTATTTGGAGGAAAATTGATTGAGGAGAGGTGTATGGAAAAAAGTGAAATTGTAGGATATGAGCCATTGGTCAATGACCTAAAACAATTGACAAAATCAACACAAGTCTCTAAAATAATAATCGACATAGGTGTCGAAAGTGGGGACGCAGCATGATTAGTAAAAAAGAACGTACAAGAGAAAGGATTTTAAAGGCTTCATATAGTCTATTTGCAAGGGATGGATTCAACAAGATTACGATGAAAGATGTTTGTGATGCAACGGGAATGAGTCGTGGTGGATTATATAGCCATTTTGCAGGAACAAAGGAGTTATTTGAGGCTATTCTGATAGAAATTAATAAAAAAGATGAGATGGATTTCTATAAAGAAATGGAAGAAGGATTGTCTGCAGTAGATATCTTAAATCGCGCACTTGTGTTGATGCGAGATGAAATGGAGCACTCGGAAGATTCTCTTTCTTTGGCTATGTATGAATATTCAGGAACGGTATCGAAAGATATGATGAATCATTTTAATAAAATCGGAGAACAGAAATGGACGGATCTGATTGAATATGGAATAAACAGAGGAGAGTTTAAGTGTGTTGATGTGGTAGAAATGGTTAATGTGATTCTGTATGTATACCAGGGGGTTCGAATGTGGAGCCGTATTGTAAGTATGACGCCTGAGGTGTTTGATTCCATTACAAATCATATTAAAAAGCAATTGATAAAGGAGTAGTGAGGAATATGAGATTTGAAACAGATAGATTATTTCTTCGTCCATGGACAGAAGATGATGCAGAAAGTTTATTTGAATATGCTAAAGACCCTGCTGTTGGACCAATCGCAGGCTGGCCAGTTCATACAAGTGTAGATAACAGCAAAGAAATTATTAAGGAAGTATTATCGGCGGACGAAACATATGCGGTATGTCTTAAAGAAGACAATCGCGCAATTGGAAGTATTGGACTAATTCCACCGGCACAGTCACATACAAAGGTGGCTGATAATGAGATTGAAATCGGTTATTGGATCGGAGTCCCATTTTGGGGCAAAGGATTGATTCCGGAAGCTGTAAGAAAACTGCAGGAACATGCCTTTGTTGATCTTGGTTGTAGTGCTATGTGGTGTGGATATTATGATGGAAATGAAAAGTCTAAAAAATGTCAGGAGAAATGTGGATTTACCTATCATCATACTGAGGAAAATAAGCCTTGTGAATTAATGGGTGATGTAAGGACTGAACATTTTACAAGAGTTACCAAGGATGAGTGGATGACCGGTCTAAAGACAAATGAAGTAGTTTTATACATTCACGGTAAAGGTGGCAGTGCAGATGAATCAGAGCATTACAGACAATTCTTTCCGGGAATAGATGTATATGGATTTGATTATAAATCAGAATATCCTTGGGAGGCGAAGGAAGAGTTTACTGATAAGGTCGCTGAATTATCTGAAAAGTATAATAGGATAATTCTAATAGCCGAAAGTATAGGCGCATATTTTTCGATGAATGCCGGTATTGGTAAGTTCATAGATAAAGCATATTTTATTTCTCCAATCGTTAATCTTGAAAAGCTGATATTAGATATGATTAACTGGGCTGGGACGAGTGAAAGTGAGCTTGAAAAGAGAAAAATAATACCAGTAGATTTTGGTGATGATTTGTCATGGGATTATTTGCAGTATTTAAGGAATAATAAGATTATCTGGGATGTTCCAACAGAAATCTTATATGGAAGTGCTGATAATTTACAGTCGATTGATACAATACAGGAATTTGTCATTAAAGAATCTGCGAAACTAACTATTATGGAAGGTGGAGAACACTGGTTTCATACAGATGAACAGATGAGTTTCTTAGATCAATGGCTGAGGACAAAGATTTCAGGATAGATAATAAGTAAATTCCTATTTTTACGCCGATGGAGGATATGGGATGTTTGAAGTATTACTTACTTGTACAACTGAGGAATTATATCATAATGCTGAGATACTTGCTGAGAATCTTACTGTATAAGCTGGACGAACCATCTTGCCATTATGTCAAAAGCAAAAACGATGGAGTTTTATAAAACCCTTTGCATAAAAGAAGCATACTCATCAAGAGAATTGGAACATCAAATAGAAAATGGATATTATGAACGATATATGCTTTCTAAGGGAATTGCTTCCAGAACCAATAAAGGGATTGAAAGAGAATGAGAATCCTAGTGTGGGAATGACTCTTTGTGCTTCTAAAGATGATGAGGTAGTAGAATATGTGATGAGCAGAACTCTGTCTCCGATGATGGTTGCTTTTTTGTCAAGTGTGCCAGAATTGTGCTACTTTTTATTTTTTAGCGATTTTATAGCATCCTGCCGGATGGCAGGCACCAGATCAGTGCCAGAGCACTCCTGCAGTTGGCTAACTGCATTGCCTTGTACATCCAGATACAGATGACAGTACAGTGACAAGATGGTTGTACAGTTACAAGATGACTGTATATTTCGGCCCGCACAGGCTCAAATATACAATGACCTGTATTTCTGTGCCTTAGACGTTCTGATAGCAGCACTCCCATGCACACCGCTTTTATGTGCCGGCGGGCATGAGGGTGTCTAAACTTGCCGTGACTGGATAGAGATTACGTTTGTAATTTCACAGGAAATCCGCTATACTAACAAGCAAGGTCATTAGTATAGCGGATTTTTATGAAGGCAGCCGGACTTCATCAGAGAATGCGGGAACCGCATTTGCAATATACTGATGTTATCATGCAGCAGGTTATTTGATTTCAAGGAGGCACGAATGCGTACATTGCAGAAGATAATCAGCAGATATATGTATCAAGTAGCTGGAATTTTAGTTGCTGCAATGCTGGTTATTGTATTATACATTGACATTACAAATGAGCAGGAGCTGGCGCGTGAAAGTGCGATGAGAACCTTTATGCAGATGGAGCAGGTCTTGGAAGAAAACCAAAAGGAGCTTGAGGAAATCCGGGAAGAATACAAGGAGACCTCCCTGCATAATGCGGAAGTCATCGCGCGTTTGATTGAAAGCGATCCGAACGTAGTGGATAGTGTACAGGAGCTGAGAAAAATTGCTGCATCTGTAGAGGTGGATGAAATTCATATTTTCGATACTACAGGCCGTATCGTTGCGGGAACCCATCCTGAGTATTATGATTATACCTTCGATTCTGGCGAGCAAATGATGTTTTTTAAACCTATGCTGGAAGATAAGAGCTTAAAACTGGTTCAGGATATTATGCCGAATACTGCGGAAGGAAAGCAGATGCAATATTCGGCGCTTTGGAGCAGCAGCGGGGAGTTTATTGTCCAGGTAGGGATGGCGCCGGTCAATGTAATAAAGGTTACTGAAAAAAATCGGTTGTCCTATATATTTTCGCTGTTCCGCGTGAATCCGGAAATTAATTACTATGCCATAGATGCAGAGAGCGGAAAAATCGTAGGCTCTGCAGATCTGGAAAGTGTGGGGCGCAGTATTACGGAAATCGGGTTGACATTTGACGATATCACAAATAAGAAAATGGGATTTGAGGCCATGGTCAATGGTCAGCATTCCTTTTGCGTGTTTAAAAAGATAGGTTCCAACTATATCGGGCGGGTGGTTTCCAGCCGCAATCTTTATCGGCGTCTGCCGGCGATCATGCTGATGGTTTTCGTTTGCCTGCTGGTAAGTGCATTGTTTCTGGCAAATGCCGTGATACGCTATATGAACAAATACGTTGTGGATGAAATCCATGATGTGAATAAGAAACTGAAAGCCATTGCCAATGGAAAGCTTGATGAGACTGTGGATATACAGAACAGTATTGAATTTGCGGAATTAAGTAAATATATCAATGCGATGGTAAAGAGCTTATTGGATAATAACAAAAAAATGTCCTATGTGTTGAGCAAAACCAATCTGTATATTGGTGTGTACGAGTACAATAAACACATGGAAAAAGTCCGTTTCACAGATTATATGCCAAGGCTTTTTTCGCTGGACAAGGAAGAGATGGAACGATTGTCTTCGGATATCGGAGCATTTAGAGAATTTATCGATAAGATCCGTGAGAATCCGATGGCAGATGAAATGGGGGTATACAAAGTTGGCGAACAGTATATCAGGCTGGAAGAAATACGAGATGGCAATGAGATCTTTGGCGTTGCAGTTGATGCGACAACTGAAATCATGAGACTTAAGAAAACCGAGGCGGAAAGAGATATCGATTTGCTGACGGGCTTATATAACAGGCGCGGATTGGATATACAGCTTGCGGATCTGTCTGGTACCCCGGAAAAGCTGGGGTACTGTGGGATGATCATGATAGATGCCGATGGCCTCAAGGAAATCAATGACACATACGGGCATGAGGCGGGGGATATTTATCTGAAGAAGCTTGCAGAGCTGATTTATGGCTTTGGTACAAAAAGCAGTATTGCGTCAAGACAGGGCGGAGATGAATTTGTATTGTTTTTATATGATTATGAGAGTGAGGAAGCGCTGCAGAAAACGATCGAAATACTAGCAGACCGCCAGGATCACAGCTCTGTGAAGCTTGGAGAAGATCTGGAGGTTCCCCTTGGATTTTCGTTCGGGTATTGTTTGGCAAAGGAAGAAACAGATTATCAAAGGCTGTTTAAAGAAGCGGACCAGAAGATGTATAAAAATAAGCTGGAGCGTAAAAAGAATATGGCATAATGCTTCTGGATAAGAAAAATAATGGATGAAACACCGGCGGTGCTGAGAAAGGGGCATTTCCGGTGTTGTTTTTTTATGTTAAAGGAAAGTACTCCATTTTGTTCCGCGCGGAAGCTTGCTAAACTTTCCTATAACATAAAAAACGCAGCTTACGCTGCGGGGATGCGCACTATGCGCAAGAGGAATATGGTTGCCGGCGCAACCGCGCTTCGGCGCGAGTGTGCGCCAAGGCGCACACTTTTTTATTGAAAATAGTTGACAATATCCACTATGTGGAATATAATAAGAAAAAATAGTTGACAAAATCAACTATTATGAAAGGAAGGCCGTATGGACAGTTATGATAAAACAATCAGTGAAATAAGGAAATTTAATCGTTTTTATACGGTAAATATGGGATTTTTGGATGCGGGTTATCTTGAGACGGAGTATTCAGTAGCGGAAACAAGAATTCTGTTTGAGATAAAGACACATAAAACATGTATCCAAAGTGATATTGTGAAAACCCTGCACATGGACAAAAGCTATTTAAGCAGGATGATCAAAAATTTTTATAAAAACGGACTTATAGAGAAAAAGAAATCTGACGAGGATAAAAGAGCGACATATATCAAGCTGACTGAAAAAGGAATTCAGGAAACAGAGAAACTGATTGAATTGACCAATGATCAGATCAAGACAAAAATAAACGGATTGAGTTCCGATAAGTGCCATGAGCTGTGCAATGCATTGAACACGGTTATTTCCATTTTGGGAAAAGAAGAATGAGTATTATGAAAGCTATAGGATTTTAGGAAAAGAGGTTTGGATAATTATGAAAGTTATACCATTTGAAGAAAAGTACAGGCAGGACTTTATTGATTTTAACACGGACTGGATCGTTTCGAATTTTGGATTTCTGGAACAACACGACATAGAAACATTCGAAAAAATAGATGAAGAAATGAAAGCAGGGGCGATGATATTTTTTGCCGTAGAAAACGACACAGCGCTGGCAACCTGTATGGCAACGCCCATGGAAGGCACGACATGGGAAATTTGCAAGCTCGGTTCCAATAAAAATGTTTCACACAAGGGCGCAGGAAGTGCAGTTTTTCACGCCGCAATGGAATGGGCGCTGGAGCATGGAGCGGAAAGGCTTTTTATACTGTCAAACAGTAAATTGAAGCCAGCACTTCATATCTATAGAAAATTTGGTTTTAAAGAAATTAAGCTTGAGGATTATGAATATATCAGAGGCGATATTGCATTTGAATATAAGAAGGAACGTACAGGGAACGAAGAAAAACTCTAGTCTGCTCTATAGCATTTGAAACTTGGGTTAAAGTAAAGCATGGAATACAAGGCAGGGATTCGATGAGAACACCTGCCTTATTATATTACAATAAGGCAGGCAGAGAAAATATCATTAGATTCAGGTAAAAAACTTCTGGGATTGATAAATAGAAAAATATGTGGGGCAAATGGAAAATTCATGTTGACAAATATATCGGGAGATGATATATTGAAATTACGATATATCGTTTGCCGATGTATCGGATGGCGAAGTTATAAGGAGGCTGATCATTTGGACAAAAATATTCCGCTGACAGAGGCATTGTTTTATATTTTGCTGGCAGTCAGAAAACCCAATCATGGATACGGAATTATCCAGGAGGTAGAGGAATTAACAGGAGGGCGTGTGGTTCTGGGACCGGGAACTCTGTATGGAGCGATACAGTCTCTTGTTAAAAAGGGATGGATACGGATTTACAGCATGGACACAGAGTCACGGAAAAAGAAAGAATACCTGATCACAGAAGAGGGAAAAGAAGTTTTTGCAGAGGAAGTAAAACGGCTGGGAGAACTATTGCAAAACGCAGAATTAATGAGGGAGATTGAAAAAGATGGTTAAATTTCGTTTGTATTTGGATAAAGATGAAGAGACAGTATGGCTGAATGAAATGGCAGCCCGGGGCTATGCAATGAAACGGTTTTTTGCGGGATTTTACTGGTTTGAAGAATGTGAGCCGGGAGAATACACTTATCAGGTAGATTTTGGAAATAAGCTGTTTTCCGTATCTGACGATTACAGAGAATTTATGGAGGATACGGGCGTGGAGATCGTACAGACCTGGGGGTTTTGGGTGATTTTGCGCAAACCTGCGTCGGAGGGCGGGTTTCAGTTATATACAGATGTGGATTCCAGTATTGAGCATTACAGCAAGATCCGAAGGATGTTTAAAGCAGTTACAATACTGGAGCTGATCTGCTTTATGAGCGAGGGATATGGTGCAGCGACAGGAAGCACATGGGCAGTCGCCTTTATGTTTCTCATAGGTGCTATGATGCTGGCACTGGCCAATGCTGTAAACAAAACGAGCCGCATTATTGCGGAGCTGCAGGAGAGAAAAGGAGAGCAGCCTAAAACATGCAGAAACAGAGATATTTCCCCATTATTGCCATGCGGATTGCTGCTGAATAGCTGCGCTCTTCTTGCCGAAGAATCCGTATCCCATCCTGTGAAGCTGGTCATCCAGATTATCGCAATCATATTTATGCTGGTGGGGGTCTACCAGACAAGCAGATCCAGGAGATAAAAAACCTGGATCTGCTTTTTCTTTTTTAATCTCTGTCTGCGATACAAACTGCAAGTCCGGCAGCATTAATTCCTACATGACATGCAATGCTGCATGACAAAGGCAGATAATAGCTGTCGTATTCCGGAATGGCTTCGTGCAGAGCAAGCTGCCATGCCTGGGCAGTTTCACGGGATTCAAAGGTTCCTGCGGTTCCGATCCGTATGCGGTGAGCCGGAATATGGGAAAAACGTTCCTGGATATCTTTTCTCAATGCTTCCAGCATTTTTCTTTCCGCCTGCTTCATTCCCCTTGTTTTGGCAAAGGAATCCAGGCGTTCCCCCTGGATCGTCAGGATTGGCTTTAAATTGACAACTCCGGCAATGGCAGCGGCGGCAGGTGTGATGCGTCCGCTTTTTTTCAGATATTCCAGAGAATTTACCGTAATATAAATGCTGGCATTGAGTGCATTTTTTTCAAGCTCATTCTTAATAGCAAGGGCGGAATAGCCCTGTTCTGCCATATATTTGGCATCCAGAACAGATTCTCTCAGGGTAAGGGAGATGCGGTGGTTATCTGCTACCTGAACCCTCCCGTTATAGCTATGGGCGTACTGCATCGCATTCTGGCATGAACCGCTGAGCCCGCTGGACATGGGAATGTAGACAAGCTCATCATATCCGTCGCGAAAAACCGAATCCCACAGATCAGTCACATCCCCGGGGGAGGGCTGCGAAGAAGAAATATTCTTTTTAAGCTTCATGGCATCATAAAGCTGCTCATGAGTAATATCAATACCTTCCAGATAACTTTTTTCTTCAATGATTACCGGCATGGGAAGTACATAAATGCCGCGCTGCTTTCCCTCTGTGGCTGTGATTCCGCTGTTGGTATCTGTTACAATTGCTGTCCGCATATATATTCCTTTCGTTGACAAAAATTAGGTAGTATGTAAAAATACAATATAAAACAACTGTATCACATTAGAGTGAAAATGACAATTTTACGATATGATACAAAAAGCGACAAACTGTATCATTATTAATTGAAAAAAGAATAATTGCTGCATCCGGCGGCAGAAGCGGGGATTTCAAACATGGATAAGCGCAGGGAAGCAAATATCAGGGTAAAGAAGAGCATTACGGAAACATTGTTTTCTCTGATGAAAAGAAAGAATCTTTCCGAGATCACGGTTACGGAGATCATCAGGGAAGCGGACGTTGCGAGAGCATCCTTTTACCGCAACTATACCTCCAAGGAGGATGTACTGCTTACACTGATCAGGGATATTCTGAATCAATTCAGGGAGGAGGCGGATTATGATCTGGAGGAATACTATTCCTATCATCATATACTAAGATGTTTCCAATACTTTAAAAGGTATGACGGGTATATGGTGGACCTGTACCGATCAGGATTCGGAACCACATTATTGGAAGAGTTAAACCAGTTTCATGAGTCCATAGCAGGGACCATGAAGGCCCATTCCACAACAAGATATCACCTGTATATGTTTATCGGTGCGCTATATAACACGGTGATGGTGTGGCTTTTGAGCGGGGAAAAGGAGCCGGAAGAGGAAATAGCGGCGCTTTTTTGCAGAGAGATCAATAAAGTGAGAACAGAGTCTTAAAAGTATTGTAAGAATGGGAATTGAATAGTATGATAGAAGACAGAAATGATTTAAAAAGAGAAAGAGAGGAATCAACTATGTTATTTGTAGAATATCCTAAATGTACCACCTGTAAAAAGGCAAAAAAGTGGCTGGATGAGCACTCTGTCAGCTACGAGGACCGTCATATTAAGGAGCAGAATCCTACTGTTGAGGAATTAAAAGAATGGCATGAAAAAAGCGGACTGCCCCTTAAAAAATTCTTTAACACAAGCGGTCTTTTATATAAAGAAATGAACCTGAAGGACAAGCTGAAAACTATGAGTGAGGAGGAGCAGTTTGACCTCCTGGCATCGGATGGAATGCTGGTAAAAAGGCCGATCGCGGTAGCTGCTGATACTGTGCTTGTTGGGTTTAAAGAGGCTGACTGGGAAAAAACACTTTTATAGAGCTTACTGTGTGACCTGGTTTTCCGCGTTGTCTGTGCTTCCTTCCGGACTTTCCGGCGTATGCAGGGCGGTGAAGGAAGCCAGAACTTCATCGGCCTGTGCTGCCGTGTCTTCCGTGTAGGACAGGATGATGGAGACGAATTTATCACCTTGTTTTCTGGTACAGTATTTCTGGAATACCTGGTAGCTGTTCATGGTAAGAGAAGCGGTCAGAACACGGAAATCCTGTCCTGCTATGGCGGTGTCTGTCACGGTTTCTTCATATTGATAGCCAAGCTGTGTTGCATCCAGTAATTGTTTCAGAGCAGTAAAATACTGGTCCGGAGTGCTGCTTTCCTGGGGAGAAGTTTCTACTACAACAGATACATTGGGAAAGCCAGCGGAGGAAGCTGCCATCATTTCGTATACGGTTTCCGGAAGAGCGGTATTTTCATCAGTAGGGGTGGTCTGCTGAAGGGTATTTTGACCGTACTGTATAATACTTTGCAGTTCCTCTTCCGAACTCATCACCATATAGGCGGGCGGGGTGAACTGCAGGTTCAGCCATTCGCTTTGGAAGCCGTTTTCCGTGCTGGTGCCTTTTGCGTAGGTGGATTCGGGTGCAGCATCTTGCTGTATGTCTGACAGGGTATTATCTGTATATGCCTGGGAATCCGCTTCTGTTTGGGGGCTTTCGCTCTCTGCAAAGACGGGAAGAGCGGCGAAGAAGCAAAGGGATAGAACAAGGGCGGAAAGTATCTTTATCTTTCTATTTTTCATAAGTAAACGACCTCTTTTGATTACAATAATTCTCTAAGTAATTCACATTATACCACGAGGGTATATGTTCACACTAGATTCGCCCTGCGCCTTTCGGCTTGCGCTCATCAAGTGTTCACATTATACCACCATTCCCTACGGACGAAAAGAGGATTTTGATACAGGGGCAGAAGCGGATTAGAATAAAACATAGATATTTCAGGGAGGACTCCAATATGAATGATAAGACAAGACAAAAAATCATGCAGAACCGGGAATTATTGAAGGGGTATGGTGCTTGGGACGTAGGGGCGGAGGAGACGGACCAGCAGCAAAAGCTTCCGTATCTGCCGCCGCTTAAGGAAAAGAAGAGCGGAGAGCTCATCGCTCTGTCTTTGGATTTAGAGGAGGAAGCAGGGGACAGGAACCTTTACCGGCTGATTGAAAACAGGGAAAGCCGCCGCAGCTTTTCACAGGAAGCGGTAAGCCTGAGACAACTGTCTTTCCTGCTCTGGGCGACACAGGGAGTAAGGAAATATGCAGGCAGATTCAAGCAGGTCACGTTTCGGAATGTGCCGTCCGCAGGTTCACGTCATCCATTGGAAACCTATCTTTTTTTAAACCACGTTGAGGGGATCCCAAAAGGGTTATACCACTATCTTCCAGCCGGACACGAGTTGGAATGTATAGACAAAAGAGAGGATTATGAGAAAGAACTGACCTTTGCTCTGGGCGGTCAAAGGTTTGCCGCCTGTGCTCCTGTGGTGTTTATATGGAGCGCTTTACCTTACCGCACAGAGTGGCGCTACGGGTTAAAGGCGGTGAAATATATTCTCCTGGATGCGGGCCATGCCTGCGAAAATCTGTATCTTGCCTGTGAAGCAATGGGATTGGGGACCTGCGCCATCGGGGCCTACGATCAGGAAGCGTTGGATGAACTGCTGGGCTTTGCGCCTGGCCCTTCTGCAGAAAAAGACTATGAGTGTGCCATTTATGCGGCCGCAGTGGGAAAACAGGCAGAAACAACCTGATTTTTCCGGAATGCAACCGCTGGTTGACAGATTTTCAAGGGCAATTGGTAGTTGTCAACCGACATATATGCTATAATTTCAGCAACTCTGGAGGGAAAATATTTGAAAGGAAGGCAGAGTCGTTATGGATTTGGCAGAAAAAATCTCTACATTAAGAAAGCAAAAGGGTTGGTCCCAGGAGGAGCTGGCAGAGCAGATGGATATTTCCAGGCAATCTGTATCAAAGTGGGAAAGCAGGATGTCTGTTCCAGATCTGGATAAAATTATCAAACTCAGTACAATTTTCGGAGTCACCACAGATTACCTGTTAAAAAATGAAGAAATCGGAGAAATAGAGCTGGTCAGTGCTGAAAAGGCAGTGGAAAGGGAAAACGGAAGGGGCTGTGAAGGGACAGAACGGATAATATCCATGAAGGAAGCAGGAGAATATTTGGAGCTTGTTTCCGGCACAGCAAAGAAGATTTCAGCCGCCATACTTCTGTTTATTCTTTCTCCTATTACGCTGCTTCTGCTGAGCGGCATGTCGGAATATCAGGCGGCATCCATAGGTGAAAATGCGGCTGCAGGAATTGGCGTTGCGGTACTTTTATTAATGGTAGCTGCAGGCGTTATGATCCTGATTTTAAATGGTACAAAGCTTTCCAGATATGAATATCTGGAAAAAGAAAATGTGCTTTTGGAAGCTGGAGTCAGGGAGATGGTAGAGCGCTGCCGGGATGATTTTGATGGGAAATTCAGGCGGTTTACAGCGCTTGGGATCGGGCTTTGCATCCTGGGTGTTGTGCCGCTGTTCGGTGCAGTGGCGCTGGATGCTTCGGAGCTTTTATATGTGTATTCTGTGTGCATGATCCTGGCTTTTTGTGCCTGCGGTGTATTTCTGATCGTATGGGCAGGAAGCATCAACGGAAGCTATCAAAAGCTGCTGGAAGAAGGGGATTATACAAGAGATAAGAAGCGTCTTGCCGGGAAATGTCAGGGCATAGGCGGCGCATACTGGTGTATTGTGACAGCAGCCTATCTGGGCATCAGCTTTCTCACAAAAAGATGGGATATATCCTGGCTGATCTGGCCATGCGCGGGAATTATCTGGGCAGCAATCTATGCCCTGATGTCAGGATTCAGAAGGTGATCCATTCTCCTTATGTGCATTTCTGTATTGATAAGGCGTTTTGCCATATTGTTTTTTGAAATAGCTGATATAGGAACTGGCGGATTGAAAGCCTACGCTCATGGCAATTTCCGTTACGGATAAGCCGGTAGTGGAGAGCAGGGAAGTGCTCATATGAAGACGATATTTCATCAGATAATGATATGGGGATTCCCGTACAAATTTCTGGAAACACCGGAGGCATTCCGTCTTGCTGATATGGGCGGAACCGGCAATATCATCAGCGGAAACAGGCTGGCTGTAATGGCTGTGGATGAATGCGATCATTGTGCGGATGCGATCATAATTCTTGCTGTCAGCCCGGGTATTTGCTTCAAAAACGGCATTTTCAGGAACAGTCAGCGAAACAAATTGAAACCACATCTGAACCAGGCGTACCATGAGCCCATACTCGTGATGCGCCTGTTTTTCTGCGCAGAAATACAGTGTATCCAGGGCTTGTACAGACTCTAAAACAGGCTTGTGGGAAGGGCAACCCCAGTGCAAAAGATAGTGAGTAAAAGCAGGATTGCTGACAATTTTTTCTACTTCCTGCTGCTCCATCAGGCTGCCAGGGAAAAAGCCCAGCATCCGCGGGGGAATGATATAGCTGTGGTAATGGCAGTCCTCTTTTTCGGTAATGTGATGCAGGACAGTGCGATTGATAAACATGCAGTCGCCTGGATTCAGATTGAATTCTTCATCGTAGATTCTGATATGCACGATTCCCTGTAAGACATAAATAAACTGTACTTCCTCGTGCCAGTGCAGCACCTGGAAACCTTCATTAAACGGCGTACAGGCGCGGTGCTCTACATTCAGCACCAGAAGTGGGAAGCCTGTAGCGTGATAGGGATTATGGGAATGTACCGGGGAAGAGATGCCTGGAGTATTCATCTGATACGTCTCCTTGTCCAAAATGGCTGTTTTTTTATATATTATAGGATGATAAGCAGTATTTTTCAATGAAAAATGGCTCTATAATTCTACTTGCGTGACGCGAGAGAGTGCAGCAAAAGGAGGATTTATAATATGATCATTGACGGAAACGAAATCGAAAAAGCAGCCATGGCGGAATTTCACAGAGGAAACAGGAAGGAGGGTCTTCGCATTCAGGAGGAATTTGCATCAAAATTCAGGGAAGAATACAGGGAAAAGGATCATTGTTCATGCAAGAAAGCCTGCCGTTATCACGGAAACTGTAAAGAATGCGTGGCAATCCACCGTGCCCATCAGGAGCATGTGCCCAATTGTATGCGGGCGCTGATCAATAGGAAGATCAAGATCCTTTCTGAGCTTACAGAGCACACGATAGTCAGTGAAATTGAAAACCCGGATTGATCGGAAAATAGACAGCCGGATTGATGAGAAATCGGACAGCCGGACGAATCGGGATTTGCATTTTGGCAGGAGAAGTGATAAGATGAATAATCATTTTAAAGGACCTGACATAAATGGATATCGTAGAAATTTTTGGAAATTATGTGGAGCAATTAAGTAAAGAACACCAGGAAGGGGCAAGGAGGCTTCTCAAAACAGGATGGAAAGCACAGAATCTGAAATACCGTTTTGCGCCTGACAAACGGCTTCTGCCTGCAGACCGCTATCTGGCGCATTTGATGATGAACACCATGCTGAAGCCGCTTCAAAAGCCGGAGAAATCCGCCATCGTAAGTATCTTTACTCCCTGTGAGCTTTTACAGGAGGTAGGGCTGAATCCTTATAATGTGGAGAGCTTTTCCTGCTATCTGGCAGCCTCCCGTGCAGAGCGGGCGTGCCTGCAGCAGGCGGAAAACGAAGGGATTTCAGAGACTCTGTGCAGTTATCACAAAACCTTTATCGGCGCTGCGGAGAAGGGAATCCTGCCAAAGCCAAAATGTATTGTATATACAAATCTTACCTGCGATGCAAATCTGCTGACTTTCCGGCATCTGGCAGAGCTGTTTGATGTGCCTGCCTTTGCCATAGATGTTCCGCTTCAGCAAAGCGGGGACAATGTAAAGTATGTGGCAGACCAGCTTAAAAGCCTGGGAGAGTTTCTTGAAAAAAATACAGGGAAAAAAATAGACGAAACCGGTCTGACGGAACGCCTTCGCCGCAGCCGGCGCACCTTGGAAAACTTTCACGAGTGCCAACTGGCGCGGGCAGACCGCTGCATTCCTACGGACCTGGTAACGCCGCTCTACTGCGGCATGACTAATCATATTCTCATGGGAACTCCGGAGGAGGAAAAATATACGGAAATGCTCCTTCGGGACATCCGCACTGCGCCGAAGGCCCATGGGAAACGGATCTACTGGATGCACACCATCCCATTCTGGTCCGATGCGGTGAAAAAGGAGCTTAGCTTTAATGAAAATGCCCAGATCATCGGATGCGAGCTTTCCCAGACCTTTGATCTGGAGGGAAGAGATTTTGACCCGGAGAAGCCCTATGAGGCAATGGCGGAACGAATGGTATATCACGGCCTGAACGGCGGCGTGCTGCGGCGAATCCAGGCCGGAATACGCCATGCAAAGGAAACAAAGGCGGACGGGGCTGTGTGGTTTGGTCATTGGGGCTGTAAGCATACTTTGGGCGGTGCCCAGCTTGCAAAGAAAAGGTTTGAGGAAGCGGGGATCCCTCTCCTCATTCTGGACGGTGACGGATGTGACCGAAGCCACGGAGGTGAAGGCCAGACGGCTACGCGGCTTGGGGCATTCCTGGAAATGTTAGGAGACAGCGATGAATAAGACATATTACGTTTGCAAATATACACCGGTTGAATTGCTTACTGCCCTGGGCGCAGAGTGTGTCAACATGAATGAAATGCCTCAGGGCTTCGAGCTTGCGGACCAGCTTGCCCATCCTAATATCTGCGGCTTTGGGAAGGCGCTTCTGGAGGCTGTTATGCGGGGAGAGGTGAAAGAGCTTGTCCTGGTCAACTGCTGTGACACCATCCGGAGTGTCTGCGATGTTCTGGAGGACAGCGGCAAGCTGGATTTTCTTTATATGATCGACATCCTTCATTCTGACGGCGCCTGCAGTCGGGAGCGCACTGCGCTTCAGCTAAAAGATCTGGCAAAAGCATACGCTGCTTACCGCGGTACTACATTTAATGCGGAGATTTTTTCGAAAGCATTTGTACCGCACCAAAAGGAAAAAGGTCCCCACATTAGTGTCCTCGGCGCCCGTATGGGAACCGGGCTTTTTGAGATGGTGCAGAAAACCATGCCCCTTCCGGTGGAAAATGATTCCTGCGTTTTCAATCGTTCCGTTGGCGGGACAAAACCGCCGGAAACAGAGGATTTTGATGAGCTTATGAAATGGTATGCAGGGGAACTGTTAGGCCAGATGCCCTGCATGCGTATGATGGACAATACGGGACGGAAACAGCTTTATAACGATCCTGACTTAAAGGGGATTATTTATCATACTGTAAAGTTTTGTGATTTTTACAGCTTTGAGTATGCGGAATTGAAAACACACGCGGCTGTTCCTATTTTAAAAATAGAGTCAGACTACACCATACAGAGCAGCGGGCAGCTTTTGACCCGTCTGGAGGCGTTTGCAGAGAGCATTGCCCCCGCGTTGTGTGAAGGAAAGGGAAAGAAAATGGGAAAAGGATATGTTGCAGGGATTGACAGCGGCTCTACCAGTACCGATGTGGTGATCCTGGATAAAAAGAAAGAAATCGTGACAGGGATTATTTTGCCCACAGGTGCCGGAGCCGCCATTGGCGCGGAACGTGCCCTGGAGGAAGCGCTGAAAAGTGCAGGTCTAAGCCGCGAGGATATTGACGCCCTTGTGACGACTGGATATGGGCGGACAGCCATTCAGGACGGCGACAAAAGTATAACAGAAATCACTTGCCACGCCCGCGGCGCCCATTATTTGGATCCTTACGTTCGGACCGTGGTGGATATTGGCGGACAGGACAGTAAGGTGATCCGCGTTGACGAAAACGGAGCTGTGGTCAATTTTGTTATGAATGATAAATGCGCTGCCGGAACAGGGCGATTCCTGGAAATGATGGCGAGAACCATGGAAATGAGCCTTGATGATCTGAGTCAGCGGGGCCTGGATTACAAGGAAGATATCACGATTTCCAGTATGTGTACCGTCTTTGCAGAGTCCGAGGTGGTGTCCCTCATTGCCCAGAACAAAGCCACGGATGACATTGTGCATGGATTGAATAAGGCTGTGGCTGCAAAAACAGCGGCTCTCGCCAAGCGTGTGGGCGGCGAAGAAAAATATATGATGACAGGCGGTGTTTCCAAAAACAAAGGGCTTGTGAAAACTCTGGAGGAAAAACTGGGAACGATGTTGGTGATCAGTGATAAAGCCCAGTTGTGCGGCGCCCTGGGCGCTGCGTTATTTGCGGCAGATATGGTGGAATAAGGATTGCGCTTGAGGAAATCTTTCTATATAATAGCAGAAGGAGGAGTTTACGAAAATGAGTTTTTGGACCGCATTCAAGCAAAAATTAAGAAGCATTATCCCTGTAAGCCGGACCTACATGGACAATAAGCTGCGCGAACTGGAAAAAGAAAACAAGCGCCAGGGAAAGATCCTTCAGGAGCTGCAGAAAAATACGCAGTCTCTTTTGGATCTGAAACAGTATATCGACCAGGAGTTTGAGCGCCGCGACGATTGGGGAAAACGGGCAGCAGAAATCAGACATCTTGCCGGGGATCGCCCGGTGTGGGTTATCAAATGCCCGGCTCCGGAAGGAGAGGTCAAGGTGCGCTGGGGAGACTACGCATATGCTGTGGCTCTGAAACGGTATCTGGACAGAATGGACATTTTTACGATCATTGATATGAAGGAAGACTGGAACTGCGAAGAAAACGCGGATGTAGTTCTGGTACTGAGAGGCTGCCATTTTTACCGTCCCGACCGCCGGAATGAAAAATGTGTTTATGTCATGTGGAACATCAGCCACCCGGAAATGGTGACTCCGGAGGAGTATCAGCTCTATGACATTGTTTGCGTGGCTTCCCTTCATTATGCGGAAAAACTGAAAAAAGAGCTGACAGTGCCCGTGGTGCCTCTTCTGCAGTGTACGGATACCGAGCTTTTCTATCCGGTGGAAGAAACAGAAGACAGCCGGAACAGCGACTATATTTTCATCGGAAACTCTCGCGGTGTGGCGCGCCGCTGTGTGATGTGGGGCGCTGAGGACAAGCTTCCCCTGAAGATTTGGGGCAGCGGCTGGAAAGCTATGCTGGGACCGAACAAAACTATGGTGCAGGAGCTTTTTATAGAAAACAGCCAGATCCCGGCTCTTTACCGGACCTCAAAGGCCACCTTGAATGATCATTGGAAGGATATGCTGGATCACCAGTTTGTAAATAACCGGATCTTCGATGCACTTGCCTGCGGTCTTCCGGTCATTTCCGATTACTGCGAGGAGCTGAAAGACATTTTCCCCGATGCGGTTCTTTACTATAGTAATAAAGAGGAATTTGACCAGTGTGTGAAGGAACTGGATAATAATTACGGTGAAATCAAAGCAAAAGTTGCTGCGCAGTGGCCTTTGATAAAGGAAAAATACTCCTTTGAGGTTAGGGCTAGGGAATTGGTGGAGATTGTGGGGGAATATGGAAAAACTACTTTATAGCCTTCCGATTATTAAAAAATTTGTTGAAAAATGGAATGGAAGGCGACCTGACATTTTTGGACAAAAGAAATGATACGTTTTCGGTTTCGGGCAAATGGGAAACGGAAAATTTTAGATAACGCTTCAACGAATGAATCACTGGCAGTTCTTGAGGACTATGAAAAGGAATTGGAAATTAGGATCATTAGAAATGAAAAAAATCTGTCTTTTTCAGCAGCAAATAATATTGGGGCGAAGAAAGCATCTGGTGAATATCTGTTGTTTTTAAATAATGGTACGGAAGTAACAGACGAATGGCTGGATGAGCTGCTTATTACTGCTATGACAAAAGAGAAGGCAGCAGCAGTTGGAGCAAGACTTTGTATCCGGAAATTCCGGCGAATAGCATCAATGCGGGCAAGTCTTATGCAGTTCAGCATGAATGTATTGCTTTTCGTAATGTTTCGTGAAAAGAGGCAGGAATTTCTGGAAAAAAGAATCGGGGAACATAAAAACAATATTTTCATATGTTTACTGAGTAGAATAAAAATTGCTATGGCCTGTGAACCATAGCAATTTTTTTATTCAGAAAGGATTTTCAGTTCAGATGCCTTTATGTTGGGGAAAAGTGCATATCCCATGGTTTTGGTTTCTAAATGATAGTAAGGAATTTTTATATTACCATCGCCCAGTCCGGAGCAGGATACGCTTTGCCCTAATAAAGACGAATAATCGGAGGTTTTGTAAGTTATTCCATAAATTTCTGTTGAATCTGCTTTTTGAATCAAAAGAGAAACTTTACTACTTGATGTACTGGCATTCTCATAAATAATTTTTCCCGACAAGGATAATTCTTCATCTTTATAATAATAAGGATACTGACAAATGTCACTATAGCTAAAAGTAAGATTCACAGGATCGATACGACTTTTATCACTTTCCCAGTAAAATGCTGAAAAGACAGGGAATTTTTTTTCAAGGTCATCATCGACTACTTGGCTAACAGCCTGTACGCTGGCAAGAAAATCTGGGTCGCGAATGGAGTCTTCAAGATCCTTGAAATCCATTTCATATCCAAGTGTGTGCTCATATAAAGCCAGAGGATTATTAATATAATCATTCAGAGCATTAAAAAAACCATAAATAGTAATTGCGTCTCCTACAGATACGTTTTCAATATTGGTCGAAAAAAATGGTTGAATAGCTCCGTTTGGATAATTGAAAAGATATAAATGGTTTTCTGTGTCGCGTATTTTTAAGTAAGAGTGTGTGGGTATTTCATATATTGCCTCCACAGTTCCACATACTTTTAGAGGCAAATCTACATAATCATAAGGATTAGAAAGTAATGCGCGGTAATCAGAAGATAAAGCAGATTGAGTCAATTCTTTTACAGACTTGCCTTGATGATACCAATCTAAGTCAAGAAGTTCATCATCTTCTGAATAAGTTAAGATTTTTTTGCAAGGTATTCCCGAATTGCAAGTAAAAGTCTGATAAGTGCCATCTGGATAAATGGTTTTTACCTGCTTGCTGATGATCCCTTTTTTATATGTTACAGATTGAACAGTACCGTCTTCATAGGAGATAAGGCAGTCACCGTTAAAGGCATTAAGCTTATCAGACCATTTTCCGGTAATAGTCAGCATCTTGTCATTAGAAGCGTTTGCTGTAAAAATGGTTGTACCGTTATTTTCGGACTCTAATGTTCCGTAATAAATATCATTTAAAATATTGACGGACACTACATCCGCATTGTCTGATGCATGTATTGGAAACATATATAGTAAAATGGGTGACAAAGAAAGTGCTAAAATATATAATGCTTTTTTAATCATAATACAATCTCCTCTTTTAAAACTATATTACTATATTGAGATATAATCCGTCAAATTATTTTTTGGTTGAAACAAAATTGAAACAAATCTGAGAACTACTGTACATGAAGAGGCGAATGAGGAATATGGAAATAACAGTGAGCGGAAATAACGCTTGTCTTTGGAGTGATTCTTTGCTACAATTATTAAATTAAGAGGCATAAAAAAGGAAGATTTTATGAACAAAAAATTAAAATGGATACTTGGAGCAGTAAACTTGCTGCTATTATTAGCTTTGATTATTTCAGTTATAATCCCAATAGAGCGTAAGACATCTTTATATATGAACGTTGATGTAAGCGATTTTAGCGGACAGAATCAAATCCCAAGAGTGGGAGTGATTTCAAATGACAGAAGTGCAAACTTAAAGTTTTGCTTATATAATGAAAAGCTTTATGGTGTCAGTCTGTATTTTTCTGTAGATGGCGAAGAGGATGAAGGGGAAATACTGTGTACAATAAAACAAAATGATGAAACAGTTTTAGAAGAGACTATTTCCGTAAAAGCATTATCCATATTAAGCAAAGGCTCCTCTTTGAATCCGGCAGTGTTTGTAGTGGGAAATAGCAAAAAGGAAAATGGTGAATTTACCATCAGCCTGCAGGGAAATGGAATCTCTCCAAAGACAAGGGTGTCACTTTTGGGGAATCAAAGCACAGGAAACTATTTAAAATATGTTGATTATGAGAAATATGGAAAATATTATGCAGTTCTTTATTCGATTGAAACACTCGTGCCAAAGCATCCATATATCTGGGCATGTACGTTGGTACTTATATTGAGTCTGTTAAGTAGCTATATTATCTATATAAATTGCAATAAGGAGATAAAAGTTGAAGCTGTTAAATAGGATGAGAGAGTCAGATAGATATAGAAGAATTGTTGCGTTTTTTATCATTCTAATACTGACGGCATTAGTAGAAGTGGTTTTTAATTACCATACGATCATATCTGGATTTGATGATATGGATCTCACTGATGCGATCAAGCTTGAAGAAGAAGGTAATCACGAAAAGTACGTGGTTGATTTTGTATCTGACCAAGGAATATATGTTAAGCAAATTAAGCTGACCGGTGATTTCGGAAGCGATAATACGTATGTAGTAGAAGCCAACGAAATTAATGGATTTGGAAAGGAAGAGACAAAATATTACTGGGATAATGTAAGCACCTGGTTTCGTGAAAGTTATACAAATCTAAACAAAAAGATAACAGCACTTAAGATTACTTTGTATAAGACAGAAAAAACTACATTGGAGTCGATTTCGCTATCAAATCATTTTGAGGTAAATAAGTACAGGTTTATTTGGGTGCTGTTTACGCTGTTTTTTTTGTATGGTGCATTTTTTGAGAATAAAGCCATTAAAAAAATAGAGTGGTATTTTGTGTGTTTTTCGTTGATCTTTGGAATGCTCATAATAATTTATGCACAGCCTACTTATAATGCTTGGGATGAGGAGGTGCATTTTAAAAATGTTTATAGTATTGCCAGCGGTAAAAACGTTGAATGGTCTGAAGCTGCTTTGGAAATTATAAACAGAACGGTTCCTGTCTGCAATACGAAAGCGGAATATGCAGAATTAAGGAAAGCAATGGATGAGAAAGGTCAGGAGTACTTGTATGTAGAGAGAAAAGAAACGGCAGTGGTTCCTTATTCATTTCTTGCATATATTCCAATGGCAATTTTTGTGAAAGCTGGAATGATTTTAGGGCTTTCATTTTCTCAAATATATATGATTGGTAAAATCGGAAATCTGCTTTTTTATATTTTGGTTATGTTCTGGGCCATATATCTGGCCAGACAAAAAAAATTATTTATCGTATTTATTGCGATGATGCCCACATCTATATATCTGGCTGCTTCTTATTCTTATGATGCAGTTGTCTTTGGTTGTGTAACGCTGGGCTGTGTTTTGTGGTGCAATGAAATGTTTTATTCACAGAAAAGATATCAGACAGCAAACATTATTGGCGCCATTTTTTTGCTCTCTGTGGGATGTTTGTCGAAAGCAGTATATATACCGCTGATTTTGTTGATGCTTTTACTGCCACAATTTATGAAGATGAATAAAAAACAGAAGACCGTATTTGCACTTGGAATATTGGCAATTTTGGGGTTGATTATGATGACCTTTGTGCTTCCTGTATTTTCGAATACAGTTGCTGGAAACCTTTCGTTTGGCGGAGACTCAAGAGGAGGGGATACCAGCGTTGTACGGCAAATTATTTCTATGGTAAAACATCCATGGACCAGTATAAAATTAATGGTTACCAATGTACTTCGGTTTGACAATTTCAGAAATCTTGGGGACTCTGCCTCCAGTAATTATTTCTGGGGAAGCCTAATGTTTCTCAATTTGGGATCATTGGGAATATTGTCACATAAATGGGTTGCGCTTTTGATTCCGGTGGTTGTACTTTTACTTCTTTACAGGGAAAAGCCAGAAGAGGCTCTGCACTATCAGAAAGGGTATAAACTGATTATTGGATTGATCATAGCGATGACGGTATTTCTGATTTGGCTGGCCTTGTATTTGAGTTTTACACCAGTGGGCGATGAAGCAATAGCAGGGGTACAGGCAAGATATTATCTACCGCTGATCTATTTGATCGCACTTCTGATATCGAACAGGAATGTGTATATACAGGCACGCAATACAGGTGTTGCGAAGATTGTGCTGGCAACGGTAAATGTTTTCTGGATTATATCCATATATAGCTTTTTCTTGCAGACAAGATTGATATAATTTGAACTATAGCATAAGAGGACAATATGTTTCAGACAAAATCGCTAAAAGTAAATTCAGCCATTAACATTATTAAAACAATCCTGAGTATTATATTTCCGCTGATTACTTTTCCGTATGCGTCCAGGGTTTTAGGCGTAAATGGAATTGGAAAGGTAGATTATGCCAATTCCGTTGCCAATTACTTTGTACTATTTGCGGAGCTAGGAATCACAACTTATACAATTAGGGAAGGGGCGAAGATACGAGATAATAAAGAAAAGCTAAATCAATTGTGCAGTGAGATTGTGATCATAAGCTCTATTTCAACGGTAATTGCTTATATGGGGCTGGTTCTTTGCTCTTTTCTTCCGGTTTTTAACGGATACCAGGAGTTATTGCTGTTGTTTGGAACAACAATGCTCTTTAATTTGATTGGAATAAACTGGATATTTAATATTTTTGAGGATTATATATATATTACGGTTAGAACATTTGCTTTTCAACTGCTTGCACTTATTGCTCTGTTTGTGTTTGTGCGTACGAAAACAGACTATATGATTTATGCTGGTTTGGTGGTTTTATCCAATGTGGGTTCCAATGTATTTAATATTTTTTATGGAAAAAGATATATTAAATTATTTGGCAGAAAACATTATGAATTGAAAAAGCACATGAAACCTATATTAATTATATTTGGAATGAGTGTAGCTTCACAGATTTATCTGAATATGGATACAACGATGATTGGGGCGATAAAAGGTGATGCAGAAGTTGGTTTATATTCTGCTGCAGTAAAAATCAACAGAACACTTGGAACATTGATTTCCTCGGCATGTGCTGTTCTTATTCCGCGGCTATCTTATTATATCAAACAAGGTATGAAAGAGGAATATCGGGAAGTGATTTATAACGCAGTGAATTATATTATGGGAATGGCGATACCCTGTGCATTTGGATTTGTCTTATTGAGTCCGGAGTTGATCACCATTTTTAGCGGAGTAGAGTTTGGCGGCTCGGTTCCGATCATGCGTATCCTAAGTCCTAATATTATTTTATCAGTTATAAATGGCTTTTTGGTCTTCCAGGTATTTGTTCCGTTCGATAGGGAAACAGACACTCTAAGTTCTACAGTAGTTGGGGCTGTGGTCAATATGATTCTGAATTTTATATTGATTTTTTCTTATGGAGCAAAGGGGGCTGCTGTAGCGACTGTTATCGCGGAGGGAACCGTATACGTTATTTTAAGTATCAAAATGAAAGAATTTTACAGGGATGAATCTCTGTATGGAGAATTATGGAAATATTTTACAGCGGGTTTAGGAATGTTTGCTGTAGGTCTGCTGATTGGCGCTTTGAAGCTTGGTATTATATTGAACATTATTGTTACAGTATTACTCTGTGTAGCTGTGTATTTTATGATCCTGATTGTTTTGAAAGCAAAGCTGGTATGCTCAATAAGAGAAATTATAAAAAGGTAATTTTAAGATTGGATTTTGAGAGGGAAAATATATGGGTATATCTGTAATTATACCATATTATTATGGGAATAAATATTTAAGCAATCTGGCGGATGTCTTAGCGGAAAATATAAAAGACTATGAAGAAAGGTTTCATGAAAGAATAGAGGTTTTGTTTATAAATGACAGTCCTGGAGATATAATAGAGGAAACGTTTCTTAAGAAAATAAAAGGATATTATAGGATTATTGAAAATGAAAAAAATTGCGGTATCCACGGTACAAGGGTTCATGGCATTTTAGAAGCAAGTCAGGAATACATTTGGATGTTGGATCAGGACGATGCAGTTTCTGCCAGGTGGTTGTCCAGTCAGTATTCGTGTATAAAAAAAGGAAGCGTTGACATGGTGATTGCTAACGGAATCAGGCAGATTGACAGCAAAGACTATCCCATATTTAAAAATGAGACTGCTTTAAGGGATGGGACTACCATAGCTCCCTATATTGCATATGGAAACGTTATTGCCTCTCCGGGTCAATGCTTGATTCGCAAGGAGGCGATTCCACGTTTCTGGATGGAACACATTCTTACTGAAAATTGTGCGGATGATATGTATCTTTGGATGTTGATGTTAAGTGAGAAAAAAAATATAAGCTTTAATGCAGAATTTCTGTACACTCACGTTGCTACGGGAGAAAATTTTTCTGCAAATGAGAGACAGACTATTCAATCGGAATATAGGGTAATCGAACTCTTAAAAGAACACGGTGGAGTAAAGGAAAGCTATTTAAAGTTTTATGCGAAACGTTTGAGAATAAGAGAAAAAGTTATGTTCGGAATAAAGAATAAAAGCTTGGCTAATGTTTATTATTTCTGGACTGAGGTGGGGAAATTTTTAGTTTTCTGCTGGATGAAATACTTTGTAGTGAAGAGATGAGAAGGATATGAAGAAAATATTAGTATATGGTCTTAGTTCCATGTATGGCGGCGTAGAGGCATTTATATTGAATTATGTAAATTATTTGCCTGAGGACAAATATAACGTAGAACTTGTGGTTATGAATAAGGAACCCGAGTATCTGAAAGAAAGATTGCAGCGTAAAGTGACGGTGCATGTGGTCCCCGAAAGAATAAAAAATCCAGTGGGGTATAGCGGCAAGGCGAATCAAATTATCCGGAATGGAAAATATGATATACTTTGGTGCAATTTTTGTACACTCACAGATATAACATGGCTGAAGGCAGGGACGAGGTATAAGATACCAGTCAGAATTGCGCATAGCCATAATTCAGAGAATATGGGCGGCAAGGTGGTCATGCTGACTCATTTACAGCATAAAAGAGTTATTCAAAAATATGCAAGCCATTTTTTTGCATGTTCTGATATAGCCGGAGAATTTATGTTTGGCAAAAAAATTCTCCGGGAAAATAATTATCATATGATTTATAATGCTATTGAAACAGAAAAATATGCTTTTTGTAAAAAGGTAAGAGATAAGGTACGAACGACTCTGGGATTAGAAGGAAAACAGGTGATTGGAAATGTTGGAAGATTTCATTTTCAGAAAAACCATAGTTTTATTATTGAACTTTTTAACCAGTTTCACAAAATACATCCTTCCAGCGTTTTAATGCTGGTGGGAAATGGAGAGCTTCTGGAAGAAGTGAAGACGCAGGTTCAATCGCTTGGAATTTCTGACAGTGTTTTATTTATGGGTAGCCGCAGGGATGTAAACGAGCTGGTGCAGGGAATGGATTTACTTTTGATGCCGTCTAAGTTCGAGGGACTTCCTGTTTCAGCTATTGAGGCACAGGCAGCAGGATTGCCATGTCTGTTTTCAGATGCCGTTACGGATCAGGTGAAAATTGCCGAAGCTGTAAAATTCGAGAGTTTGGATGCGCCGGCAGAAAAATGGATTGAGGATATGGAAGCGTTGCTTCAGACACCGCGGGAAAATACCAGTCAGATGGTAGTGGCGGCGGGTTACGATATTAAAGAAAACGCAGGGCATATTTTTGAAAGATGCGTTTAGGCTTGCGAGGAGAACCGTGATGGATAAATGTATTCATGTATTGCATGTGATCAGAGCTATGGACAGAGGCGGAGCGGAAACGATGATCATGAATCTGTATCGACGTATTGACCGTAGCAGAATACAGTTTGACTTTCTGGTACATGTAGAGCGGAAATGCGATTATGATGATGAGATTCTTAGGCTGGGAGGCAGGATTTTCCGGGTTGTTCCGTATAGAATTTACAATTATTTTTCTTATAAAAAACAGTGTGGAAAGATATTGGAAGAGCATCCGGAGGTAAAAATCGTTCATGGTCATATAGGCAGTTGTGCTTCTGTTTATTTGCGTGTGGCTAATAAACGGCAGCGTTATACCATTGCACATAGTCATGCCATGAACAAAATGGACAATGTTGCTGATATAATATTTAAAATAATGACCTTTGATAACCGATGGCTGGCAGATTTTTATTTGGGGTGTTCAAATGAGGCCGGAATAGATCAATATGGAAAAAAGGTTGCAGCTTCAGAGAAATTTCAGGTTTTGAATAATGGAATTGACGCAGGCCAATATTGTTATAATGCCGAAATGCAAAAGCATATGAAAAAATCATTGGGGTTTGAAGAGAAAATTGTTTTTGGGCATGTGGGGCGTTTTATTCCGCTGAAAAATCATAAATTTTTGGTGGAGATTTTTCGGGAAATAGAAAAGATAGAACCTAGAGCGGAATTTATCTTAGTCGGCAGAGGCGAGTTGGAGGATAAGATAAAGGATAGAGTCCATGATATGGGAATTGCAGATAAAGTGCATTTTCTGGGGGTCCGGGAGGATATTGCCGAATTGATGATTATGATGGATGGATTTATTTTCCCTTCCATACATGAGGGATTGGGGATTGTTGCGGTCGAGGCGCAGGCAGCGGGACTTCCTTGTGTTATTTCAGAGGGTATTCCTGATGAAGCAGTGGTAACGGAAAATGTAAAGCGTCTTGAACTCTCTTTGGGTGCGGAGACATGGGCCAAAACGATCCTGCAAATGTATAAGGATACCCAGCGTAGCAGCCAACTGGATGCGATTAAAAAAGCAGATTATGATATATCCGTGACAGTAAGACAACTGGAAAATATTTATTGTAATGCGGTGAAAGAGGAAAAGTAAGAAAATGAAAATGCTGATTATTATTCCTGCTTATAATGAGGAAAATTGTATTATTGATGTAATTGAAAATTTGGTTAAAAATTATCCTCAATATGATTATGTGGTAATTAATGATGGATCAAGCGATCATACCTCTCAGATTTGTCATCAAAGAGGGTATGAGATTATTGACCTTCCCATTAATCTGGGGTTGGCAGGGGCTTTCCAGACAGGGCTAAAATATGCGTATCTTAAGAAATATGATTATGCAATGCAAATGGATGCAGATGGACAGCATTTGCCGAAGTATATAGAAGCTCTTAGAACTAAAATCAATGAGGGATATGATATCGTAATAGGCTCCAGATTTGTAACGGAAAAGAAGCCCAAATCTATGCGGATGCTGGGGAGTAATCTGATTTCAGGTGCAATTTATATGACCACTGGAGTGCGTATTATGGATCCTACTTCAGGTATGCGTATTTTTAATAAAAGCATGATTAGGGAATTTGCAAACAATATTAATTACGGACCGGAGCCGGATACCGTTTCTTTCCTGCTTAAGCAGGGTGCAAAAGTAGGGGAGGTACAGGTGAAGATGGCAGAAAGAATGGCTGGAGAGAGCTACCTCAATTTTACGAAATCCATTTTATATATGACCAAAATGTTAATTTCAATCCTTGTATTACAAAATTTCCGGAAACGAAAATCTAATCAGGATTTTGAGGAAAGCATAGAAAATAAGGAGGCAAAGAAATGATTTCATTAGTATTTAGAATTGCATTGATCGTATGTTCTCTGTTGACATCTATCTTTATGATCAAAAAAATTCGTAATTCTAAGCTGCAGATAGAACATGCTATTTTCTGGTTATTGTTTGCCTTTTTACTGATTATTATCAGCATTTTTCCGCAACTGACAATCTGGGGCGCGAAATTGCTGGGAATATACTCTTCTACAAACTTTATTTTCCTTGTTATTTTATTTATTGTAATTTTAAAATTGTTTTCTGCAACTATTGAGATTTCAAATCTGGAATATCGTATTAAGGAATTGTCTCAGAAAATGGCGATTGAGGAAAAAGTGGAAAGTGATAAAAGGCGTGAGAATAAAAAGGAAGACAGAGAATGAAACGAGTATGTATTTTTTCAGCACAGTATTTGCCTACGGTAGGAGGCGTTGAACGGTATACTTATAACATCGCGAAACAGCTTCAGAAGGATGGCATTGATGTAACAATCGTTACTTCAAGGATTCAGAACTTACCGGAAACAGAAAATACAGATGGAATCAAACTTTACCGATTACCGTGCTTCAATCTAATGAATGGAAGGTTTCCGACTGTGAAATTTAACCGGCGATATTGGAAGGTGATGAAACAGCTAAAAAAGGAAAAGTATGATTTGGTGATCACTAATACCAGGTTTTATGTTCATTCTCTTGTTGGAGTAACCTTTGGAAAGAAATATGGCAGGAGAAGTATTGTCATCGAACATGGTACATCTCACATGTCTGTTCATAATGCAGTATTGGATAAAATGGAGCAGGTTTTTGAGCATGGAATTACGTATTTGGTAAAGAGAAAATGCAAAGAGTTTTATGGCGTTTCAAACGCCTGTCTGGACTGGTTGAAACATTTTCATATTCAAGGAATTTCTACACTATACAATGCTGTAGATATTAAAGAAATAGAGCGGCTGATGGGGCTGACAACGAGCGGTATCCGCTCCAGATACAACATCTCAGATGGAGCTGTTGTAATAGCTTTTACAGGACGTTTGATTGAGGAGAAAGGTGTTTTGCAGTTACAGGCGGCATTTGAAGCTGCCCAAAAACGTTTTCCGGAAACGTATCTTATTCTGGCAGGAGATGGGATTTTGTATGAGAAATTACAGAATAAACATACAGAAAATATGATTCTTATGGGACAGATTTCTTTTGAAGAGGTGATTGGCCTTCTGAAAGAATCTGATATTTTTTGTCTGCCGTCTGTATCAGAAGGAATGCCTACTTCTGTATTGGAGGCCATTGCTTGCCGAAATTTTGTCATTACTACTGAACGGGGTGGCGCAAAGGAAATTTTGTTAGATGAGTCCTATGGTCTTGTATTGTCGCAAAATAATACGGAATTAGTAGAGCAGGCATTAATACGTGCAATTGAAAACAAGGAATATCGTATAGCGGCGGTAGAAAAGAGTTATGAGCGCTTATGCTCAAGCTTCACGTGGGAAAAAGTTGCCGCTAAAATCGAAAGCAAATTTTTACGGTAGTATCGCTCATGTAATAAGAACAATATTAATAAAAATAGGAAAAGTGTATGGATAGAAAAATAAAGGCAGTTATTTCTGCGATGGGAATTACATATCT
The DNA here is from genome assembly GCF_964240875.1 of Ruminococcus sp. 5_1_39BFAA. Classification (NCBI taxonomy): domain Bacteria; kingdom Bacillati; phylum Bacillota; class Clostridia; order Eubacteriales; family Oscillospiraceae; genus Ruminococcus; species Ruminococcus sp. 5_1_39BFAA. The sequence goes on from NZ_CAXSVO010000002.1 coordinate 330,968, forward strand.
GATAAAGATTCCAATTGTAAGTATATGGCCAGCTTGTTTGGCTTTAGTGTTCTATTATTTGTATGGAAGTGAGGAGAATATTGAAAAGAGATTAAGAATTTGTGCTGGGGTGTGTGCTGCATTCTTTGCTCTTTGCGGTTGTCTATTCAAATATGAAAGCTATAATGTGGGCTGGATTGGTGTCTGGAAATTAGCAGTGTTATTCTTTGGATCATTTCTGAGTTTCCGCTGGGGGCTTATTAAGCTTTATGAATATATGGATGCTAGACAGCCCAAAGAAGTAGTAAAGCCAAAGACAGGTAAAAAATTCTTTTTTGGGATAAGCATTTCTATAATAATTTGTTGGTTGCCATATTATTTAAAATATTATCCTGCAGTAATGACATCAGATGCGATTTCACAGGCAAATCAGGCATTGGGGCTGGAACCGTATAAGGATCACCATCCTATTGCTCATACATTTGTAATGAAGTTTATACATCATTTCGCGAGAATATTTACGAAAACGGAAACAGCAGCCTATGGAATCGTATGCGCTATACAAATGATATTGCTGGCGATTACTTTCGCAGCCGTGATTTGCTATTTGTATAAATCTTTTAAAGGAAGAAAAGCCTGGTTGCTTGCATGGATATTCTATGCAATTATACCTTATAATGGGATATACAGTGTGACGTTATGGAAAGATGTGTGGTTTGGTGGAATCGTGGTATCGTTGCTGCTGTTTGTATGGATTTATTTTACGGAAGCGTTGCAGACACATCAAAGAATTGGACTAATGTTTTTAATCTGTGTAATGGGAATAGGAGTTTGCTTGTTCAGAAGTAATGGGTATTACGCTTTTGCAGGATTCGTAGTTGTTTTGCTGGTGTTTAGCTGGAAGAGAAATAAAAAGCTGATTCTGATATTTTAGTAGCATTGGCTGCAGCTACTATTATAAAAGGTCCCGTTTATAAGAAGTTGGGGATTGAGTCGGCAGATAATATTGAGAGTCTATCTATACCGGCGCAGAATGTTGCCATGGTAATAGCAAGTGGAAAAGAACTGGAGACGGAAGAGTATAAGCTTTTAAGTAAGATTGTCGATGTTGATAAAATAGCTCAGAATTATAATCCTATTATTTCCGATCCCATAAAGAATCTGGTGCGAGAACATAAAAATCTTGATTATTTGGGGAAAAATAAAGGGAAATACCTTAAACTATGGATTGATTTAGGGATGCGATATCCCAAAGAATATTTGATTTCCTGGGTGAATCAGACGAAAGGGTATTGGTATCCCGATGTAGAATATTGGATTTATGCGGAAGGACTATATGAAAATCAAATAGGCATAGAGAGATCTTCTGTATTGTCTGAAGAATTGCAGACGAAACTGGGCTTTTGGAGTGAACTATACAAAGATATTCCTATATATGGAACCGTTTGGTGCGTCGGAGCATTTACATGGGTATTAATTGCAATGAGCGGCTATGCGATATACAGAAAAAAATGGAATGTACTCTTTTTGTACATTTTTTTGCTTGGTGTATGGGGAACACTTCTCATTGCAACACCAGTTTATGCTGAGTTTCGGTATTACTATTCAGTAGTAGCCGCATTGCCATTAGTATTGGCGCTTTCTATAATAAACTCTGAGGAAAAAGGCAGTCAGAGTCAGTATAGAAGAACCATTCTGGAGGAAAAGAAGTACGAAAAAGAGAGAAAGCAGTGTGAGAAAGATGGATAAAATTGCTGTATTGATACCTTGCTATAACGAGAGCAAAACGATTGGAAAAGTAGTAGATGATTTTCGAAAGGCATTACCAGAAGCTGTGATTTATGTTTATGATAACAATTCGACAGATCACACGGATGAAATTGCACGTAGAGCGGGAGCAGTTGTGCGGTATGAATATCAACAGGGAAAAGGAAATGTGATCCGTCGTATGTTCCGTGAAGTTGACGCGGAATGTTATGTCATGACGGATGGAGACGATACCTATCCTGCGGAAGTTGCTACGGAAATGGTAAAAAAGGTTCTTGAAAAAAAGGCTGATATGGTAATAGGAGATCGCTTATCCTCTACATATTTTGCTGAAAATAAGAGATTATTTCATAATTTCGGTAATAGCTTGGTTCGTAGTGCGATTAATCTTATGTTTAAGACGAAAATCAATGATATTATGACGGGCTATCGGGCATTTAGTTATCAATTCGTAAAATCATTTCCTGTGTTGTCAAAAGGCTTTGAAATTGAAACGGAAATGACCATCCATGCAATAGACAAAAATATGTACATAGAAAATGTAATTATTGAATACAGGGATAGACCGTACGGAAGTGAGTCTAAATTAAACACATATTCGGATGGATTTAAGGTTTTGAATACTATTGGCAGATTATATCGGAATTATAAGCCGTTTGCCTTTTTTGGTATATTGGCATTAATATTAACTTTATTGGCACTGGGATTTTTTGTTCCGGTCTTTACTGCCTTTCTTGAAACAGGCAAAGTGATGAAGCTGCCGACTTTGATTGTGTGTGGACTGGTGGAATTAGCAGCAATACAGTCATTTTTCTCCGGATTGATCCTTCAGACAATGGTTCAGAAAAACCGTCAGGATTTTGAGATGGATTTGCAGCATATTCAGGAGCGCTATAATGAATTCTTACTCAAGGAGAGGAGATAGATTATGAAAACGTTAATGGCGCAGATATTACGTTTCGGCATTGTGGGGGGAACAGCGTTTGTTATTGATTATGGAGTAATGGTTGCTCTGACGGAGATTTTTGGGATTAATTATCTTGTTTCCAGCGGAATATCTTTTTGTGTATCAGTGATTTATAATTATGTTCTGAGCACCCACTGGGTATTTGATGTTGCAAAAAAGCGGAAAAAGAGCGAGGAATTTGTGGTATTTTTGGTTCTGAGCATAATCGGGCTTGGGATTAATGAACTGTTGATGTGGTTGTTGGTAGATAAAGCAAAAATTATATATCTTTTGTCAAAAATTTTCGCCACAGCTATTGTTATGGTATATAATTTTATTACCAGAAAAGTTTTTTTGGAAAATTAAAGATTTATTTGACGACTACAATTACAAAACTATATATTTTACAAATGATTGTAGAGGTTAAAATGTTGCTGAGCAAAAGAATAAATATAAGACACGAAGTATGTTTTTGGGGAGTTATAGCACTTTTTCTACTGGTTGTGAATTTCTGGAGTTATCGAACTCAAGTAAACTGCCCAGTTTATGAGGAATCTGGAGTAGAGTACGATGAGAACGCGGAGTTTGACTTTACGTTGCCCTTTTTAAGCCGTTCAGATGAATTTGTGCAGAAGTTTGTCCCGGTACGTCCTTACTTAGAGACAATAAAATTACGATTTGCCTTATCGACAGAAGAAGAGTTCCACGATTCAAGTATTACGTTTTTTATAGGCATTTATGACAGTGAGAATGTGTTGATCTGGGATTCCAAAATTGTTCCGGTAGAAGTTGAAGATTTGCAGTATGGTGTATACGAAGTTGACAGGAATGTGAATGCAGGAGAGCCATACCAGTTAAAAATACATCCTGAATTTGATGTTGAAATGAAAAATGACAGACCGATTTCGATACACTGTTTTCTTAGCACAGCGAATCTTAAAGAAAACCAAGGGTGCAGTTGGAATGGGGAAACACTGAGTGGAAATGTGGACATTGTCTATCAGTACAAATACTATGATATTCAGGCATTTTATAAAATTATATTTGTCGATTTTCTACTGTTTGTGTGCATATTTGTGTTAAAACTTTTGGAAAGAAAGCTGCAAACCGCCAAAAGACAAAAAGCTGTTGGCTGGATAATGTGGGGAATAACTCCGCTTACAATGTATTGCATCTTTGAGTCGATTATAGGAAATTTTTCTACAATTCAGAACAAATATGTTGCAATTAATATCCTATTGTTTTATATTCTGTATCTGGTTTTCAGCTTGGGTTGGAAAAGGCTGCGGATATCGGCGGACGTTTTTGCAGTCGTACTTCTGATAGTGGCATTGGCTCAATATTATGTAATGCTCTTTAGAGGAAGACCATTTATGCTGTTTGATGTTATAAATATAAAAACAGCATTTACAGTTTCTGATTCCTATGTGTTCGAAATGCCTGTACGATTAGCAGTGTGCTTACAGGCGTTTCTTGGATTGGTTGCTGCACAGCATATTTTACAAAAGATGTCTTTTCCTGAAAACAGGGTGGTCATAGCAGTAAGAGTTCTGGGCATAGGTATTTTTGTGAGTATTATAGCTGCTTTTTTGAATACTGGAGTAATGGGCCGATTAGGATTTGAGGGAGTGGATTTTTGGAACCTTAATGGTAACTATGAGGAAAAGGGAACTTTGTATACATTACTTTTGGAATGTGCGTATAATAATGTGGAAAAGCCAAAGGGATATTCGCCTGAACGTGCGGAAGTAATTGCTGTAAGCAGTGAGACAGAGGATAAGTCAGTGGTACAACCGGAAAACTTAATTGTTATTATGAACGAAAGTCTGGCTGATTTTGAGAGCATCCAGGATTTGGCAACGGATGAAGAGATACTTCCTTACCTACATAGTATGAAAGACAATACAATTAAGGGATGGTTGCAGATGCCGGTCTTTGGGGCCGGAACAGCAGAGTCCGAATACGAGTTTTTGACGGGGAATTCGAAACAGTTTCTGGCGAGCGGAAGTACAGCTTATGAGATTTATTGCCAAAACCCAGAGTATGGAATGGCGTGGTCGATGAAACAGCAGGGATACCGTACTATTGCGCTACATCCGTATTGGTCTACGAATTGGAATCGTTCATCGGTTTACCCTGAGATGGGATTTGATGAGTTTTACGGAATTGAAAACTGGGGAGAGGACATTGAAAATATCCGATGGTGTGCAAGCGATAAATCTGCTTACGAAAAAATAAAACATCTTATTGAAGAGAAAGATCAAGGGGAGAAGATGTTTACTTTTCTTGTGACAATGCAGAATCATGGCGGATATGGCGAGGATACTTTTAATGAATTTATCCCTTCAGTTTCGTTAAATTATGAGACGGTTTATCCGTTTACGGAAGCCTATTTATCACTTATAAAGGAATCTGATTCGGCATTCCATGAGTTGGTCAGCTATTTTGAAAAGGTAGATGAGCCGACAATGATTGTTATGTTTGGTGACCATTTACCGGCCGTAGAGGAGGAATTTTATAGTGAGCTTTTCGGTGAGGACATGAACAATTTAGATATGGAACAGTCGCAGGTGCTGTATCAGACTCCTTATGTAATCTGGACTAATTATGAGCACGAATCTAAAAAGGATGAAAATATGAGTGCTAACTATTTATCGAGTTATGTTCTGCAGCAGGCAGGTTTAGAACTGACACCGTATAATAAATTTTTACTAAATTTAAAAGACACGCTGCCGGTTATTGGAATGGGAGCCGTTTGCAATCATAGTGGAAAGTGGTATGCAATGGATGAACTCACAAAGGAATACGAGGCGCTCATCACCCAATATAAAACCATTCAATACAATAATGTTATTGACAGACGGCACATACAAAGCAATATTTTTACTCTTTCGGATGAAGAATAAGGCAAAATTCGTATAGTATAGGCAGAGGGTATGATGGGATTCAGAATAGAATCAGCAAGGGGACTGCCGTCCAATCTTTCAAATCAGTCTTCCGCCCGTTTTTATTGAGTGCTTACAAATGCAAGGCTTAAAATTTTCGGATGACAAAAAGTACAAATCGTGCTATGATATTCGCATAAGAAGCAAATCAATGTTTAATTTATTCAGAACATGAACAGCCGAAAGGCAATCTTCCGTTATCACGGAATCAAAGGCAAACGACAGAACTAATCGCTAATAGCAGAATAATCTGTTAAAACATGACTACTTAGATGCTTTTGATCACGAAAGGAAGATGCAGATGAAAAATGAAATCGCAAAGGCGCTGTCCCTGGCGGAGAGCAAGGAACAGTACGATGCCCAGTGCAAAAGGGTTCTTGGAAACAAAGTAATCCTGGCGTGGATCCTGAAAAGGGTGGCGAAAGAGTTCTCCGATATGAAGATCGGGGAGATCATGGATTGTATTGAAGGGGAGCCGGAGATCTCGACGGTGCCTGTAGACCCCGGAAAAACGAACCGGGAGCGGGTCAGCGGCATGTCCAACGAGGATACTGTGCCGGACGAGGGGACAGTCACCTTCGATATCCACTTTTATGCGTATGTGCCCCACGAAAAAATAAAGATCAAGCTGATCCTCAATGTGGAGGCGCAAAAGGATTTTTACCCGGGGTATCCGATCGTAAGCCGTGGTATTCTGTATGTGGCGCGGATGATCTCCGCGCAGCTTGGCCGCGAGATCGTCCATTCGGAGTACGGAAATCTGAAGAAGGTGTACTCGATCTGGATCTGCATGAACGCGCCGAAGTACATCGGGAACGCCATCGCACTGTACGAATTTCAGAAGGAAGATCTATTGCCGGGAGTGCCGGACAACAAGGATACATATGATAAAATGAGCGTGGTGGTGATCACGCTGAATGAGGATGTGGAATCGGAAGACGAGTTTATCAATATGATAAATACCACCCTGTCCAGCCATATGAGTTATAAGGAAAAGAAGAAGCGGCTGGAGGAGGAATACCATATAGAGATGAGCAGGAAGCTGGGAAAGGAGATGAACCTGATGTGCAATCTTTCGGATTTAGTGGAGGCGAGAGGAATTGAGCAAGGAATCGAACGAGGGATCGAGCAAGGCAGCAGAAACTTGTTAAAGGTTCAGATCAAGAAAAAAATTGCAAAGGGTAAGCCCGTTGAAACCATAGCGGACGAGCTTGAAGAGAGCGTGGAGAAAATAGAAGAGCTTCTGAAGGAAATAGAAGCAGAAGAATAAGGAAAGGGTGAGGCAGTTGTTCGACGAGGGGTGACCACGGCGGATTGGCTGCCTCTCTCTATTAGCGATTAGTGCGTTTCGATGGTAACGTAACATTTATTCCACATTGTCATCAGAAAAAGAGAATGTTATACTATTAATAGGTAGTTGCGAAACAAGTCAAATTTATTTTGGCAATCGGTAAAAATTTCTGCCAAAGAGAGCAGCTTATGTGGTAGCATATAGGTACATCTCCTTATTGATGGATTGGTTGATAGTTTTTGGCGACTCTATTTTACCATAAACCAATGAGGAGATGTTTTATTTTGTAACAAAAAGAAGGCCGTATTTATTGGGCTTCCGGCGTTTCAAAAACGCCTAAACACTATTAAAAATGAAAGGAGCGTTTGTCATATGGGAATGTATCTGAACAGTATGGCGGCATATGATGCTTACAAGGAGATTTGCGACAGCTTGTATTTTGTGGATAAATCTTCCATGTTAGCGCAAATCATTCCTAGAATCGGAACGCCTGGAAAGAATATATGTATTACAAGGCCACGTCGCTTTGGCAAGTCGGTAATGGCAAATATGATTGCCGCTTTTTTCACAAGAGGATGTGAAGCAAAAGAGCTATTCAATGAACTGGATATTGTAAAGGTACTGACCGGGGATTCTGTTCGGAAGAATCTGAACCAGCATAATGTGATTCATATATCATTTAATGAAATACCCAGAAGATGCAGGACTTATGAACAGTATATCAGCCGTATCGAAAACAGTCTGCTTGACGATTTAAAGACAGCTTATCCTGACGTGTGCATTAATGCAAATGATGCGGTGTGGGATGTTTTAAAAAAAATATATACAATGGATAATACTGCACGTTTCATATTTGTGTTGGACGAATGGGATTTTATCTTTCACAGAGATTTTGTAACGGAGAGCGACAAAGCGGATTACATTGATTTTCTAAGTAATTTGCTGAAAGACAAGCCCTATGTGTCACTGGCGTATATGACAGGGATTCTGCCGATTGCGAAATATTCCAGCGGTTCTGAACTGAACATGTTTTTGGAGTATACGATGGCTTCTGAAGAGATGTATGGTGATTGTTTTGGATTTACAGAATCGGAAGTAGATGAACTGTTTGATCGTTTTTTAATGAATCAGTCGAATCCACTGGTTACCCGTGAGGGATTGCGAACATGGTATGATGGTTATCATACAAAATCCGGAGAGCGAGTGTATAATCCGCGTTCGGTGGTAGTGTCTCTGACAAACAACAACCTTGGAAATTATTGGACGAGTTCGGGGCCATACGATGAAATTTTTTATTATATTGAGCAAAATACGGCAGCAGTTCGGGAAGATCTGGCACGAATGGTTTCGGGTATTTCCGTTCCGGCGAAGATCAAAGAGTACGCCGCGACATCAATGAATCTTACAACCAAGGATGAGATTTTTTCTGCCATGGTGGTTTATGGATTTTTGAGCTATGAAAATGGCTGTGTCGCTATTCCGAATAGGGAATTGATGGATAAGTTCAGTGATATGCTGATGAAAGAGCCGTCTTTGGGATATATGTATCGGTTGGCAAATACGTCATCTGAAATGTTGAAGGCAACCCTTGAAGGAGACGCTGAAAAAGTTGCTGAGATCATGGCTTTTGCACATAATACAGAATCACCGTTGCTGAGCTATAGTACAGAAAGCGAGCTAACCGTTCTTGTAACGCTTGTCTATTTATCAGCAAGAGACTTTTACAGGATTGAGCGTGAAGATAAAGCTGGTGTGGGGTATGTTGATTTTATTTTTTATCCGGAGGTGGATCACAGTGCAGACGGAATTATCCTGGAATTGAAGGTTGACCATACGGCAGAAGATGCTCTTCAGCAGATAAAAGACAGACAGTATGCTTTGCAGTTTGAAGGAAAAATGGGAGAAAAGCCAAAGTATACAGGTCGTATTCTGGGAGTAGGAATTGCTTATGACAGAGCGGCGAAAAGGCATGAATGTAAGATTGAAGTGCTTCGGAAACGGCTGACCTTGAGTAAATGATTAATTTGTAAGAAAGAACAAGGACGCCTGGTCGCTAATTTTGTTGCCGCTCCTTGCGCTTCTGTTCTTGGTGGAACCGCAGGGCGAGACCTGTTTAACGGGAGATATCAGGAAAGTCAGAATATGGAATGGTATGTTTTTCATATCGGCGGTATTACTTATATGGTCGGGCAATGCATGTACCAGTGTCTGATAGGAGCAAGACTTGTCTAGTACCGTAAGGAAAGAAAAAGTGCCTCTTCTTCATTGCCATCAAGAAAAGAGAATGTTATACTGTTACACATGTAGAACAAACTTTTGAGGACAAAATATGGACAAATTATTTATCATAATCCCCGCATACAATGAGGAAGAAAACATCCGTCAGGTGATCGACGAATGGTATGCGGTGGTAGAAAAGCATAACGGCGGAGGGGAATCGAGGCTTGTGATCATTGATGACGGGAGCAAGGATTCCACCTATTCGATCATGAAAGAATATACAAAGGACAGGCCGCTGTTTCAGCCGATCACCAAGCCAAATGGAGGTCATGGTGCGACGGTACTGTATGGTTATCATTATGCTTTGGAGCATGGGGCAGATTATGTTTTTCAGACAGACTCTGACGGGCAGACGCTGCCGTCAGAATTTGGGCCATTCTGGAAGCAGAGGCAGCAGTATGATATGTTGATCGGGTGGAGAAAAAGCCGCGAGGACGGCGCGGCAAGGGTGTTTACCACCAAGGTTTTGAAGTTGGTCATCAGACTGTGTTTTGGAGTGAATGTGCGGGACGCCAATACGCCGTATCGTTTGATGAAAGCGGAAACCTTGCGGAAAAATATTAAGTTTGTGCCGAAGAATTTCAATCTTTCTAATGTATTGATCTCCGTTATTTATGCAAAAAAAAGGTTAAAGGTGAAGTATATTCCCATTACATTCCGGCCGCGTCAGGGGGGCGTAAATTCGGTAAATATGAAGAATATTTTCAAGACGGGAAAGCAGGCTCTGAAGGACTTCAGAGAGATAAATAAACAGCTTTCCGGGAAGTAAAAGCAGGATGGAGAGTGGAATCGATCCGCGGTAATGATTCAATGTAGGTTGGACAACAAAGGAGTTGGACATATGAAGAAAAGAAGCAGATTTATTGCGGGGCTTTTAAGCGTGATTCTGGCGGCGCAGCCTGTGGGGATTTATGGACAGGAAGAGCTTACACAACGGGATAACGAGGCTATGTGGCAGCAGGAAGCCGCCGGACAGTTGAAAGAAGATGGTTTTTCTACTGATCCGGAGGCCGGTAATTTCGGCGTTTCAGAGGACATGATCTCAGCGAATGTGAGCGCGGAAAACGAGGGTTCAAAGTATGCAGGCACAGAGTTTGCGTTTTCAGCGGACGAGGATGCAGAGGGAATGATTCCAGAGAACGGGACTTCCGCTCAGGGTTTTACAGACGGAGAAAGCAGCATACCGGGGGAGGAGCCGGAAGAGAATGGTTTCCTGGATGACGTGAATCTGGCAGAAGCACAGGATACTCTGAATGAAGTGCAAAACCCAGAGTCTTACATGACAGATGAGGTTGAAGCGCCCATAAAGGCGGCTGATGAGCTGGCATCAGGCATCAGCTTTTTTTCTATTGGATACTACAACGGGAGCTACGGTGAACAGCTAGGTGATGAATCGGCGAATCTCTATGGAAGGATGGTGGAACGGTATGTGACAAACTACCGGACGGGGCTGGCTGATGCAGATTATGCGGAGCTTGCAGTGAGCCTTCTGGACAGAATTTACTTTGATGCTTCTGTGGGGGATGACGGAAAATTAGTGCAGGACGACAATTTCGCAGCAGCAAGAGCGGAGTTAAAATACATCGTGCAGGCGGCAGTAGACGCATTTTCCTACGACCATCCGGAAGTATTCTGGTTCAGAGGGTGTACTTATACATTTAGCTACGGATATACGAAGAATGCAGACGGAAACTGCCAGGGTTATATCAGCAACAGCGTAAAGCTACAGATGGGAACGAAGGAGATTGAAACGGATGCGCATAAAGATATGGAAGCATTCATGGCATCTGTAGATAACACAGTGAGTATTCTTCAGGGAGAGCTGGGAAATGCCTCAACACCGGAAAAAGTAAAGGGAATCCACGATTACATATGCCGTCTGGCAACCTATAAAGGCGCAGATGCCCCGGGAAATTTGGTGGTACACAGCGCGCGCCCGGCTTTTCTGGGAACGGATCACGGATTCGTCTGTGAGGGCTATGCAAAAACCATGAAGATCCTCTGTGACCGTCTGGGGGTAAACTGCGCATGTGTCAGCGGTCTGGCGAAATCCACAGCTTACGGAACAGTAGGAGCCCATATGTGGAATTATATCCAGATGGCTGACGGAAAATGGTACCTGGTAGATGCAACCTGGGATGACACAAAGGACCCGGAAGTACCGCTTACTACCTACCTTATGGTTGGATGGGATTCGCAGGGCCTGTATATAAAGATCAGCGAGGAACGTACGGAAAACAGAGATTTATCCGCGTCAGGCGGTATGCAGTTTACTTTTCCGCAGCTTGAGAGAGGTATATATCATAGCTGGACATTGAACCAGACGGAAATCGCACCAACATGTACAGAAGCCGGAAGGGGAGCCTACCGCTGCATTCTCTGCGGAGAGACAAAGACAGACGCCATCCCGGCGGCGGGGCATCAATTGACAAAGATTGAAGCAAAAGCATCTACCTGCACGGTGCAGGGAAACGGAGAATACTGGAAGTGCACCCGGTGTGGAAAGCTTTTCAGTGATGCGCAGGGTACGAAAGAGACGACAGAAGCCGCCATGAAGCTGCCCCTTGCCAGCCACAGCTATGGCGAATATAAGACAACAAAGGCTGCTACGGCCTTGGCAGAAGGTGTGAAAACGGCTGTTTGCAGCAACTGTGGGGCTGCGGTTACAGCTCCCATTGCCAGGCTGACGCCTGCTGTCAAGCTGAGTGTTTCGAGTCTGACCCTGAAGGTGCGTCAATCCTTTACCATAAAAGCCTCCGGCCTGGCGTCAGGAGACAAAGTGACAAAGTGGAAATCAAGTAACACGAAAGTTGCTACTGTCAATTCCAAAGGAAAGGTCATCGCCAGGAAAAAAGGAAGTGCGACCATTACCGTAACCCTGGCAAGCGGTCTGAGTAAAAAAATCAAGGTAAAGGTACAGAACGGAACCGTAAAGACTACAAAAATTAAGATAAATACCAGACAGGTAACGCTGGCGAAAAAGGGAAAAACTTATACACTTACAGCTACCGTATCTCCGGTCACCAGCCAGCAGAAGGTGACCTACACAAGCTCGAATCCCAAGGTTGCAACAGTCAATTCCAAGGGAAAGATCACGGCAAAGCGCAAGGGGACGACAGTCATAACCGTCCGTTCCGGCTCTAAGAAAATCACCTGTAAAGTGACCGTGAAAAAGTAAAGGACAAAACGAAAGAACGCTGCAGGAGCAGAATCGAAATGATTTCGGTTAAGCTCTCAACAGCGTTTTTTGTATTATCATATTCAGCTTTCATATTGTCAAATGAAACACCATCGTTGCGATATTAAAATAAATCAAAATGGAACAGGTATCCACAATCGTCGTAATAAGCGGCGCAGCCATAATGGCAGGGTCCAGATGTACCTTTTTTGCCAGAAGCGGCAGGGTGCAGCCGATCATTTTGGAAAGCATGACGGTCACCACCAACGACAGTGCAATGACAAATGCCAGATGAGAATCGCGGTACATGATCAGGATCCGCAGCCCGTTGGCAATGGCGAGAAATGCGCCTACTACCATGGAAATCCGAAATTCCTTAAATACAGCCTTAAAAAGATCCCGGAACTGGATCTCCCCAAGGGCGATTCCGCGGATGATCAGGGTTGAACTCTGGGAGCCGCAGTTTCCGCCTGTGTCCATCAGCATGGGAATGAAGGAAACCAGAAGGGGAATAGCGGCAAAGGCATTTTCATATCTGGTAATGATCGTTCCCGTAATGGCGGCTGTCAACATGAGGATCAAAAGCCAGGGAATCCTGTTTTTTGCATGTTCCCACACAGAGGTTTCAAAATATGTCTTTTCACTTGGATTTATGGCAGCCATAAGGGACATATCCTCAGTGGCTTCATCTACCACAACGTCAATGGCATCGTCAACGGTCACAATGCCCACCATACATTCATCCGCATCCAGTACCGGAAGCGCCAGAAGGTCATATTTTGCAAAAAGTCCTGCAACCTCCTCCTGATCGGCATGAGTTCCGACGGAGATGATCTCTGTTTCCATCAGATCCGCAATCCGCACATCGTCCTCTGCGGTCATCAGGTCTTTGGCAGTGACAATACCGGAAAGCTTGCGGGATTCCAGCACATAGCAGGTATAAATGGTTTCCTTGTGGATGCCCACCTGCTTAATGTGTGCCATGGCTTCCTTTACTGTCATATGCCCCCGCAAATCTACATATTCGGTCGTCATAATAGACCCGGCACTGTCCTCCGGGTAGCGGAGGAGAACATTGATCTGGGCACGTTTCTGCGGCTCAATGGCTTCCAGGATCCTGGTCACCACGTTTGCAGGCAGATCCTCCAGCATATCTACGGTATCATCCATGTACATATCATCCAGGATCTCCTTCAGCTCTTTTTCCGTGAATACATCGATGAGCTGGCTTTGGAGGGAATTTCCCATGTTGGAGAATACCTCTGCGGCTTTGTCCTTGGGAATAAGCCGGAATGCCAGAGCAAGCTCCCTGTCCTCAAGCTGGGAAAGCAGGGAGGCAATGTCTACGGCGTTCATCACATCCAAAATGCTGCGGACAGCCTTGAATTCCCGCCGTGCCAGAAGTTCCATAAAAATATCTCTGTTCATATCTTATGCTCCTTTTCACTATTCGGTTTTCAGTTAAAATGCACGAGTGATAACTACTGACACCAGATTCCATTCACCTCACCTGCCTTTCGTTTTCTGTTTATACCCTCATTGTAACCTTAGAGAAAATACACGTCAACACCTTTTTGATAAGAAAATTGGGAAAATGATATAAAAAGGCAATACCGTTTTTGTTATAATTTGCTGAAAAATAAAAAAGCATTCAATGGATTATTGACAAAATTTTACATGATATTTATAATAAGAGTCACAAATTGGTTCAACCACTGAACCATAGAACCAAAAAGGAGAAGGGGGAATAAATCATGGCAGACAACAAGGATTTATTAGCAATGACACATGTGGGCGAAGACCCATCCAAGTACATGAAGTCCGTAACACCGCCGATTTTTATGAATTCACTTCATGTATTTGACTCCGTAGACGACTATTTTGCCGTAGATATTTTCAAGGATCAGTATTACTACGGCAGAGCATCCAACCCTACGGTGACAATTCTTGAGAAAAAAATGGCAGCACTGGAGCATGGAACGAGAGCAGTGGTATTTTCCGCTGGAATGGCAGCATGTGCAGCCACAATCCTTGCGATTTGTAAAACAGGAAGCCACATTATCTGCATCAAAGAAAGCTATGGACCGGTACAGCATCTTTTAGACGAATTCCTGATTGAAAAGATGAACATCAGCGTTACCTATGTAAAGGGAACAAAGCTGGAGGATTTTGAGGAAGCGATCCGTCCGGAAACAGACCTGATCATTCTGGAGAGCCCCACAACACTGCTGTTTTCCGTAATCGATCTGGAAGGCGTTGCAAAGATCGCAAAGAAACACGGTATCAAAACCTATATTGACAATACCTACTCCACACCTATTTTCCAGAAGCCTTTGGATATGGGAATTGATATCGTTATGCACACCATGACAAAGTATATCGGCGGTCACAGCGATCTCATCGGCGGTGTATTGATCTCCAAGGATGAGGAGTTTATGGAAAAAATCATGGTTCAGAGAGACTGGTTCGGAGGAGTCCTTGGACCGATGGAGGCATGGCTGGCAATCAGAGGTCTCCGTACACTGGATGTGAGAATGCAGAGACATTATGAGACAGCAATGAAGGTTGCGGAATTCCTGGAAAATCATCCGAAGGTAAAGAAGGTATACTTTACCGGTTTGAAATCCCATCCTCAGTATGAGCTTGCGCGCAAGCAGCAGAAGGGCGAGTGCGGCCTGATGAGTATTGAGATCGATGGTGATGAGAAAGCAACAGCCCGTTTTGTAGACAGCCTTAAGATCTTTGAGAGAGGCTGCTCATGGGGCGGTTTTGAGAGTCTTGCCATTGCTTACACCTACAACTGGAACGAAAAACAGCAGGAATTCCTTGGTGTAAACAGAAGCATTGTAAGACTGCATTGTGGTTTGGAAGGCGCGGAAAATCTGATCGAGGATCTGAGACAGGCCCTTGAGAATGTATAATGAGGTGGATTATGGGAACGAAAGAGAAGAAAAAACCCAGTTTGGGATTGGCGATTTTGCCTCTGGTAGTGATGTTTGTTGTTTTATTTACAGGTCTGGTGATCTACAGTATCGATATTAAGATTCTGTTGCTGATTTGTGCGGCATTTACCACGATTCTCTGTATGATTCTGGGATATACGTGGAAAGAGGTTGAAAATGAGATCGTCGAAAAGCTTGCAAAAGCATTTCCGGCTATCATGATTCTGATCACCGTTGGTTTGATGATCGGTGCATGGATTGTAAGCGGCACCATCCCATTCCTGGTAGTGATCGGATTGAAGATCATCAACCCGAAATTTATTATTGTAACTTCCTTCCTGGTAACGGTAATTCTTTCTGTCAGCACAGGTACCTCCTGGGGAGCAGCAGGAACCGTAGGCGCAGCCCTTATGAGTGTTGCAGCCGGTATGGGAGCACCGCTTCCGGCAGTAGCCGGAGCCATCGTAGCCGGAGCATATTTCGGAGATAAAATGTCTCCGCTCTCTGACAGTACAAATATGTCTGCCATTGCATCCGGTACAAACCTTTATAAACACATCGGACATATGTTTTACACTACAGTACCGGGCTTTATCATAAGCTGTATTGTATATGTCATTGCTGGTATATCCTTTGCGAGCAGCGGCGAGATCAGCCAGGTAGATGCGATTATTGAAGCGCTGGAAGCTCTGTTCAATTTGAGCATGCCGGTAGGCTTGCTTCTCCTTGTACCTCCGGTCATTATTGTGGCAGGCTCTCTGATGAAAAAACCAACCATTCCGGTTATGATGATCTCTTCTGCTGTTGCAGTACTCATCGCAATGGCCGTACAGGGATTCTCCTTCTCAACCTGCGCAGCTAGTATGTTAGGCGGATTCAAAATGGAGATGTTTGCAAATCCTGCAATTGATCTGGAAAATGTTGCGAAAGAGGTACCGAATCTTCTGCAGCGAGGCGGTATGTCTTCCATGATGAATACAGCATTAATGGCATTCTGCGGATTTGCGTTTATCGGCGCTCTGACTGTAGCCGGATGCCTGGATGTCATTCTGTCCCGCATCATGAAGCACATCCACAGCACAGGTCAGCTTATTACGATCACAGCAGCACTTGGCGTAATCATCATCACAGTTATTGGTGAAGCATGTGTTACCTTCCTGATGCTGGGCGGACTGTTCAAGGATGAATATATTCGAAGAGGTCTGGAGACAAAGAACCTGTCCCGTACGCTGGAGGACAGTATCACAGTCGTAGAACCACTGGTACCATGGTCCCTGGCAGGTGTGTTTATGACTTCCACCTTAGGCGTTTCCACTGTACAGTATGCTCCGTGGGCATGCCTCTGCTACACAGGTGTAATCTTCGCGATTATCTGGGGCTTCACAGGCTTTGGTATTGCAAAGATTAAAAAAGGTGGAGATAACTACGAGGAATACGTAGAGCTTACAGGAAAAGAACTGTAATTGCAGAAAACAGATAAGTAAATAGAAATAAAGGCTGGTGAATCAAGAGGATTCGCCGGCCTTTTCCAATTTTAAAGAAAAACCGTAGTTATTGATGGTGTCAATGGCATCCAGCGCTGCTGCGGAATTCATAGACTGAATCGCCTTAGCCAGAGTAAGATGATCCGGGACGGTAGTCAGCCAGATGGAGTCGTTTTCGCAGTCAGCATCCGCTCTGCGTACGAAACGGTGATCCCGGATCTTATTGATCAACTGATGGACCGCATTGTTTTGTCCCATTTTATAAAGCTGGCTGTGAAAGCTGTGGTCAAGAGTATGGCTGTAAACATTATCCTGGCAGAGAGCCAGCATCTCCTCCGCAATGGAGACAAGCTTTTCTTTCTGCTCCGGTGTGCCGCGGGTAATGGCATTTAAAACAGCCTGGTGGTCCAGAGCGGACTGCAGTTCCTGCAATTCTTCCAGCGTGCAGTTCCTTAAGCGGATAGAAAGTACATTTTGCTCACCGTAAAGATTGCTGACAAATACGCCGCTTCCGGTTTTGATGTAGATCAGACCGCGGTCTTCCAGAATACGGAGAGCTTCTCTGACAGAATTCCGGCTTGTCTGCAGCATGGACGCCATGGTGCGCTCAGAAGGCAGTTTATCTCCGGGCTGCAGGTCATTTACTTTGATGTAACTGTAAATAGAATCGGAAATTTTAATATATAAAGATTGTTTTTCAACAGGTTTTAGAGCTATAATTTCTTTTTTCATTTTTGCCTCATGATTTCTTAAGATATTATGAATATGGTATTACTTTTGGGACATTCTTGACTCATTATAGACAAACTGTGAAAAAACGTCAAGTCCGGTTCCATATATTCCTATGGGGTTCATATCCGTAAGACTGTACTTTGTACATGAATGAAAAGATTTGGTATTGACAGGTTAAGAAATTGTGATATACTTTGATAATCAAAATATTTTAGAATAAAATAAGATAACAGGAAGATAATTATGGTAGGAAAAATAATCGGAACTGGTTCTTACATACCTGAGCAGGTCTGGGAGAATGAAAAATTGTCCCAGATGGTGGATACCAACGATGAGTGGATCAGGGAACGGACCGGGATTGCGAGAAGACATATTGCAGGGAACAGGGAGCCCACTGTTTATATGGCGGCGGAGGCGGCAAAGGCCGCTTTGGACAATGCGGGAATCCGCGCAGAAGAGGTGGATCTGATCCTGGTGGCAACCATTTCACCAGGCGAGATCATGCCATGTACCGCGTGTGGGGTTCAGGAGCGGATCGGCGCTTCACGGGCCACCTGCTTTGATCTGAGCAGCGCCTGTACCGGATTTTTGTTTGCCTTAAATACTGCCCAGGCATATCTGGGAATGGGAATTTACCGGACTGCTCTTGTGATCGGCGCGGAACGCCTTTCCAATCTTACTAATTGGAAAGACCGCGGTACCTGTATCCTGTTCGGAGACGGCGCAGGAGCGGCAGTGCTGCAGGCATCTCCGGAAGGTTTTTACGTCCAGGTGACACATTCCACAGGAGAAAAGGGCAGCGTGCTCACATGCACCAGCAGGAACCAGGAAAAATACGAGGATATTCCGGCAGCAGCGGAAACCTATATGCAGATGGATGGAAAGGAAGTCTTTAAATTTGCAGTTTCCAGAGAACCGGAGGTAATACGGGAGCTGTTGGAACAGTCAGGTAAAAAGCAGGAGGAGATTCGTTATTACCTTCTTCATCAGGCAAATGAGCGGATCGTAAAGTCCGTTGCCAAACGCCTGGGAGAGAGCATGGAGAAATTTCCTATGAACATTTCGCAATACGGAAACACTTCTTCTGCCAGCATCCCTATATTAATGGACGAACAGAACCGGAAAGGGGCATTTTCATCGGGAGATTTCCTGGTGCTGTCCGGTTTCGGCGGAGGGTTGTCCTACGGGGCAAGCCTGCTTAGATGGTAAAACGAAGAAAGATAAAACCGGAAATACCGCCGGATTCATCGGCGCTAATACAGATAATATAACAATATTAACAAATATGTCTAAGGAGAAAAATTTATGTTAGAAAAAATCATGGAAATCGTAGCAGACTCATTAGGAACAGAGGTTGGAACACTGACAGAGGAGACATCCTTCAAGGAGGATCTGGGTGCAGATTCCCTGGATTTATTTGAAATGGTCATGGCTCTTGAGGAAGAGTTTGATGTAGAAATCCCATCCGAGGATCTGGAAGGTATCAAGACCATCGGTGATGTGGAAGAGTATCTCAAAAAGCTGCAGTAAAACCGGAAAAACAGGAGGCGGATCTTCATGAAAACAGAGCTTACCGAATTACTAGGGATCGAATATCCCATTATCCAGGGAGGAATGGCATGGGTTGCGGAATACCATCTTGCAGCGGCTGTTTCCCAGGCTGGCGGCCTTGGAATCATCGGCGCAGCCAATGCTCCGGCAGAATGGGTGCGGGAGCAGGTGCGTGAGGCGAAAAAGCTGACCCACAAGCCTTTTGGGGTAAACATTATGCTTATGAGCCCCTATGCCGATGAAGTGGCAAAGGTCATTGTAGAGGAAGGGGTGCAGGTGGTTACCACAGGTGCCGGAAACCCTGAAAAATATATGAAAATGTGGAAGGAAGCCGGAGTCAAGATCATTCCGGTCATTGCATCTGTTGCCCATGCAAAGCGTATGGAGCGCTGCGGAGCAGACGCGGTGGTGGCAGAGGGAACCGAGTCAGGCGGACATATCGGTGAGACAACCACACTTGTTCTGGTACCTCAGGTTGCAGACGCAGTGAAGATTCCGGTGATCGCAGCCGGAGGGATCGCAGACGGACGCGGGATCGCTGCAGCGTTTATGCTGGGTGCGAAAGGCGTTCAGATGGGTACGCATTTTGTGACAACAGAAGAATGTCAGGTGCATCAGAATTATAAGGACATGATCCTGAAAGCAAAGGATATTGACACCAGAGTAACAGGCCGATCTACCGGGCATCCGGTTCGGACATTGAGAAACCAGACAACAAGGGAATATCTGAAAAAAGAGGCAGAAGGAGCATCCTTTGAGGAGCTTGAGCAGTTGACAATAGGCGGCTTAAGACGGGCGGTAATTGACGGTGATGTGACCACAGGAAGCGTAATGGCAGGCCAAAGCGCAGGTCTTGTCAAGGAGCAGATGACCTGCCGGGAGCTGATCCAAAAGCTTGTAAAGGAAACCCAGGAGTGTCTGAAAGGAACCGTTTTTTATGAGTAAGATCGCATTTATTTTCCCGGGCCAGGGAGCACAAAAGGCAGGCATGGGAAAGGATTTCTATGATACATATGAAACCTCAAGACAGATCTTTGACCAGGCAAGCCAGTGGCTTTCCCTGGATATGAAGGAACTTTGCTTTGAGGAAAATGACAGGCTGGATCTGACAGAATATACACAGGCTGCGCTGGTGACCACCTGCCTGGCAATAGAGCAGGTAATGGAAGAAAAGGGACTTCACCCGGATGTAACTGCAGGCTTAAGCCTGGGAGAATACTGCGCCATTGCGGCAGCAGGAGGCATGACGGTAAAGGATGCCATCACTACAGTGCGAAAAAGAGGAATCCTGATGGAGCAGGCAGTTCCGGCAGGACAGGGCTCTATGGCAGCCGTTTTAGGTATGGACGGAGCGCAGATCGAGGCGGTGACAGACAGTATAGAAGGAGTTGGGATCGCCAATTACAACTGTCCGGGTCAGATCGTCATTACAGGCAAAAAAGAGGCTGTGGAGGAGGCTTCCCTTAAGCTTAAGGAGGCTGGGGCAAGGAGGATTTTACCATTAAATGTAAGCGGTCCGTTCCATTCGGAAATGCTTACAGAGGCAGGTAAAGAGCTGGGAAGAGTCCTGGAAAAGACAGAGCTTTCCCCGTTGAAAATCCCCTATGTCACAAACGTAACAGCAGAATATATAACGGATATCGGGAAGACAAAGGAGCTTCTGGCAAAGCAGATTTCCTCGTCCGTGCGCTGGCAGCAGAGCGTGGAGAATATGATCGCACAGGGTATTGATACCTTTGTGGAGATCGGTCCTGGGAAAACTCTGGCGGGATTTATAAAGAAAATCAGCCGGGATGTAAGGATTTTTAACGTCCAGACAGTAGAAGATGTTGACAAGGTTTTGGCAGAGATCGGGAGAGAAGCATGACAGAAAAAAAGGTAGCAGTTGTGACAGGCGCATCCCGGGGGATCGGCAGGGCCATTGCGTGTGAGCTGGCATCCCGGGGAATGTTTGTCATCATTAATTATAATGGTTCCAGAGAAAAGGCAGAGGAAGTAAAGGCTGAGATTGAGGCAAAGGGCGGCGAAGGGGAAGCCTGTCAGTGTAACGTGGCGGACTATGAAGCGTGCCGGAGCTTTTTCAAGGAAATTGTACGGAAACACGGACATATAGATGTGCTGGTAAACAATGCCGGGATCACAAAGGACGGACTTCTGATGGCTATGACCGAGGAGGATTTTTCCAGAGTTGTGGACACAAACCTAAAGGGAACCTTCCACTGTATCCGCCATGTTTCCCGCCAGATGCTGAAGCAGAGAAGCGGACGGATCGTGAATCTGGCTTCGGTAGTAGGAATCTGCGGAAATGCGGGACAGGCGAATTACGCTGCATCCAAGGCTGGGGTCATCGGACTGACAAAATCAGCGGCAAAGGAACTGGCATCCCGGGGAATTACCGTAAATGCCATTGCACCGGGATTTATCCGGACGGATATGACCGAGGTACTTTCGGATAAGGTGAAGGAAGAAACCGCGAAAATGATTCCAATGGGAAGCTTTGGCGAGCCGAAGGATGTGGCGAAGGCAGCAGTCTTTCTTGCGTCAGAGGAGGCGCGGTATATCACTGGACAGGTCCTGTGCGTGGACGGCGGCATGGCGATGTAAAACCAGTTAAAATTTGGAGGTTATTATGAAACGAAGAGTGGTGGTAACGGGGCTTGGAGCGGTTACGCCCATAGGAAATGATGTGGAAACCTTCTGGAAAAATGTGAAAGCCGGAACGGTTGGGATCGGAGAGATCACGAGGTTTGATACCTCTGACTATAAGGTAAAGCTGGCTGCTGAGGTAAAGGATTTTTCCGCAAAAGAAAGAATGGATGCAAAAGCGGCGAGGCGTATGGCGCTGTTTTCCCAGTATGCGGTAGCGGCGGCAAAGGAAGCGCTTGCGGATGCGGGGATTGAGATGGAAAAAGAGGACCCGTTCCGGGTTGGCGTGATCGTCGGTTCCGGTATCGGAAGCCTGCAGGCAATGACAGAAGCGCAGCAGAAGCTTATGGAAAAGGGACCGTCCAGAGTGGATGCACTTCTGGTGCCCAAAATGATTTCCAATATGGCGGCAGGAAATATTTCCATTGCGACAGGAGCGCGTGGAAAATGCACCAATGTGGTAACGGCGTGTGCTTCCGGCAGCCATTGTATCGGAGATGCGTTCCGTGCCATCCAGTATGGGGATGCGGAGGTGATGGTCGCAGGCGGCGCGGAAAGCTGCGTATGTCCTGTGGGAATCGCAGGATTTACCAATCTGACGGCATTGAGCACAAGTGCGGATCCCTATCGGGCATCCCTTCCCTTTGACAAAGAGCGGAACGGATTTGTGCTGGGAGAGGGCGCCGGAGTGGTAATTTTGGAGGAACTTGAACATGCCAAAGCCCGCGGAGCCAGGATTCTGGCAGAGGTTGCAGGCTATGGCGCTACGGCGGACGCATATCACATTACCTCCCCTGTGGAGGATGGAAGCGGCGCCGCCAGAGCCATGACCGATGCCATGAAGGAGGCCGGGATCGAGCCGGGAGAGGTGGACTATCTGAATGCCCACGGAACCGGAACTCACCACAATGATTTATTTGAGACAAGGGCCGTCAAAGCAGCCTTTGGAGATGCTGCGAAGAACCTGAAGATCAATTCCACAAAGTCCATGATCGGACATCTTCTGGGAGCAGCAGGCGGCGTGGAATTTATTGTGTGCGTGAAGTCCATTCTGGATGGATTTATCCATCAGACAGTAGGTACAAAGGAGACTGAGGAGGAGCTGGACCTGGATTACTGCATCGGTGCTCCGGTATACCAGGAGGTAAAATACGCCATGAGCAACTCTCTTGGCTTTGGCGGACACAACGCCACATTGCTTGTAAAAAAGTACGAATAAGGGGGCAAATACAATGGAATTTGAACAGCTTATACAGTTAATTGACCATGTATCGGATTCAAAAGTCACCTCTTTTCAGTATGAGGGAGAGAACCTCAAGCTGTCCATGGAATGCGGAGCAGTGCAGACCATTATCACGGGAAATGCAGATTTGGCAGAGCAGGGAACAGTGGGAAACGGAGCGCTTCCTGCAGGTTTTTTGGCTGAGGAAAAGGGAGGAGAGAAGAAGGAGATCCCGGAGGGAAATCTGATAAAATCGCCCCTTGTGGGAACCTTTTATGCAGCGCCTGCCGAGGATGCTGAGCCTTTTGTAAAGCCGGGAGATAAAGTGAAAAAAGGGCAGGTGCTTGGCATCGTGGAGGCTATGAAGCTGATGAATGATATTGAAAGTGATTTCGACGGCGAGGTAGCTGAAATCTATGTAAAAAACGGCGATGCCGTAGAGTATGGAATGCCATTATTCAGGATTAAATAGCGAGGAAAATATGAACCATTTAAACATAAAACAGATTGAGGAAATTCTTCCCCACCGCCATCCTTTTTTGCTGGTGGATTATATCGAAGATTATGTGCCGGGAGAATTTGCAGTGGGATATAAATGCGTGACCTTCCGTGAGGATTTCTTTCAGGGACACTTTCCGCAGGAGCCGGTAATGCCGGGGGTCTTGATCGTGGAGGCGCTGGCGCAGACAGGGGCGGTAGCCATTCTGTCAAAGCCGGAAAACCGGGGCAAGATCGCTTATTTCGGCGGAATCGACAAATGCAGGTTTAAGACAAAAGTTTGCCCCGGCGATAAGCTACGTCTGGAAACCAGGATCATTAAGCAGAAGGGGCCTGTGGGAGTGGGCGAGGCGATCGCCACAGTAGACGGAAAACTTGCGGTGAAGGCAGAGCTGACATTTATGGTTGGATGAAGCAACATTTAGCCGAAGGCTGGACGATTGCGGAATAAAAGGTGAGGTTATGATTCGAAAATTGTTGATCGCCAATCGGGGGGAGATTGCGGTGCGGATTATCCGTGCCTGCAGGGAAATGGGAATTGCATCCGTGGCGGTTTATTCTGAGGCAGATAAAGACAGTTTACATGCACAGCTTGCTGATGAGGCAATCTGCATCGGGCCTGGTCCTTCCTCTGAAAGCTATCTGAATATGGAGCGCATTATGAGCGCAACTATGGTTTCCGGGGCGGATGCCATCCATCCGGGCTTTGGATTTCTTTCGGAAAACGCAAGGTTTGCGGAAATCTGTGAGCAGTGCGGCGTTACCTTTGTAGGTCCGGGATCAGAGGTTATCCGGAACCTGGGTAACAAGCAGATTGCGCGCAATACCATGACTGCAGCGGGAGTTCCGGTGATCCCGGGAACGGATAAACCCATTTTAGACCCAAAGACAGGTGCAAAAGAAGCCAAAAGGATAGGCTATCCGGTCATTATAAAGGCCGCTTTGGGCGGCGGGGGAAAAGGCATGCGAACGGCCTTTTCTTCGGATGAATTTGAACTGGCATTTCAGACAGCACAGAAGGAAGCGCAGATCGCCTTTGGTGACGGTACTATGTACATTGAACATTTTGTGGAGCATCCCAGACATATTGAATTTCAGATCCTGGCAGACAGCCAGGGGCATGTGATCCATCTGGGCGAGCGGGACTGTTCCATACAGAGAAACCACCAGAAAATGATCGAGGAAGCGCCCAGTGCGGCAGTTTCTGAAAGGCTGCGCCGCCAGATGGGAAAGGCGGCAGTGAAAGCTGCAAAGGCAGCCAATTATGTCAATGCAGGAACCATTGAGTTTCTGTTGGAAAAGAATAACAATTTTTACTTCATGGAAATGAATACCCGGATCCAGGTGGAGCATCCCGTGACCGAGTGGGTGACGGGGTTTGACCTGGTGAAGGAGCAGATAAAGATTGCCTCAGGCGAGCCACTTTCTATTACACAGAAGGATGTGAAAATACAGGGACATGCCATTGAGTGCAGGATCAATGCGGAAAATCCGCAGAAAAATTTCAGACCGTCGCCCGGGACCATTACCGGGCTGCATCTTCCGGGAGGACAGGGAATCCGGGTGGATACTGGCATTTACAATGGGTATCAGATCCCTCCTTATTACGATTCCATGCTGGCAAAGCTGATCGTCCACGGTGAAGACCGCCAGGATGCTATCGCAAAAATGAAAAGCGCCCTGGGAGAGGTGATCATTGAAGGCGTGGATACCAATGTTGACTATCAGTTTGAGATTTTGAACAATGAGGATTATCAGGCTGGGAACCTTGATATCGGATTTTTGAGCACCCATGAAATCGGGGGAGTGAAGGTAGATGAAGCTTAATCATACATTTAAACGCACGGTGACAGAGCCGGTTTTTGATGTAAAAGATGAAAATATTGAGAAGCCGGAGGTTCCAGAGGGACTGCTGAAAAAATGTAATGCCTGCAAATCCGCAGTTTTTGTGGAGGAGGTCAGGCAGAATTATTATATCTGTCCCCACTGCCGCAATTATTTCCGCGTCCATGCTTACCGGAGGATCGAAATGATCACAGATGAGGGAAGCTTTGAGGAATGGGACAAAGGGCTGCATTCCGGCAATCCTCTGCGCTATAAGGGCTACCGGGAAAAGGTCGAGGGACTCCGGGAAAAATACGGGCTTGATGAGGCTATCATTACCGGAAAGGCTTTGATCGGCGGAAATCCGGCAGTCCTGGGTGTCTGCGACAGCCGCTTCATGATGGCAAGTATGGGAGAAGTGGTTGGTGAAAAGATTGCCAGGGCGGTGGAGCGGGCGACCAGGGAGAAGCTTCCGGTAATTATATTTGCCTGTTCCGGAGGGGCCAGGATGCAGGAGGGAATCGTCTCTCTGATGCAGATGGCGAAAACCGCGGCTGCCCTGAAACGTCACAGTGATGCCGGGCTTTTATACATCAGTGTACTTACCAATCCCACGACAGGGGGCGTGACTGCAAGCTTTGCCATGCTGGGAGATGTGATCCTGGCGGAGCCGGGAGCGCTGATCGGGTTTGCCGGACCGCGTGTGATCGAGCAGACAATAGGGCAAAAGCTGCCGAAGGGCTTTCAGAAATCGGAATTTTTGCTGGAGCACGGCTTTATTGACAGGATTGTGGAAAGGGAAAATTTGCGGGAGGAACTGAAGCTGCTTCTGGAAATGCACAGTGAGCAGAGCAGGGAGGAGCGAGGTAGTCTCCTGGCAGATCAAACCATGGAGCTTTTGAAGGATGAATCCATACTTCATGACTGCAGCACCATTCCTGACATTATCCGCGGCATCCTGGCTCATCCGTCACTGGTTGGAAATGAAGGGGTCAAAAAGCAGATCACGGAAATTGTGTTTGAGGAAAAAAGCCCCCTGAAAAAGGTGGATGCGTGGGAGCATGTAATGCTGGCGCGGGATAAGGAAAGACCTACAGGCAAGGATTATATTGAGCTGCTTTTTGAGAATTTTACGGAATTCCACGGGGACAGATATTTTGGCGACGACAGCGCTGTGATCGGAGGAATTGCCTGCTTTTACGGGCTGCCTGTGACAGTTATTGTCCAGGAAAAGGGACAGGGGACAAAGGAAAATATTGCCCGCAATTTTGGCATGGTTTCCCCGGAGGGCTATAGAAAGGCGCTCCGCCTCATGAAGCAGGCGGAAAAGTTCGGACACCCTGTCATCTGTCTGGTAGATACACCGGGGGCCTTCTGCGGGCTGGAAGCGGAGGAGCGCGGACAGGGAGAAGCGATCGCCCGGAATCTCTATGAGCTGTCCGGTCTTGCTGTACCGGTGCTTTCCATTGTGATCGGGGAAGGCGGAAGCGGCGGCGCTCTTGCGCTGGCTGTGGCGGACGAGGTTTGGATGATGGAAAATTCCGTTTACTCCATCCTTTCCCCGGAGGGCTTTGCGTCAATCCTGTGGAAGGACAGCAAGCGCGCAAAGGAAGCAGCCGGAGTGATGAAGCTTACCGCCAGGGATTTGGAAAAGCTTGGGATCGTAGAGCATGTGATCCGGGAGAAAGAACGTCTGACAAGAGACAATCTGGGAAAAACCACGGACAGAATGAGTCTTGGCATTGCCGCATTCCTCGCCGGGTACGGAGCGCTGTCCCCGGAGAAGCTGGTGGAGAAAAGGTATCAGAGATTCCGAAAATTGTAGCTGTGCAAAAATCATGGTAAAAAATCACGTTTTATGCTATACTAACACAAGCAGATTATAAATTTGTACAGATGCGGGGAGAAAGAGCGTGAAAAGCAGGGAAGTCATAAACGATGTGTTAGTACACCTTTTTAACGAGATAATGGAACTGGAAGAGCAGGCTATCATAACAGAAGAGTATAAGGATATTTCTAACAACGATATGCACATCATGGAAGCGGTAGGACTGGGCGGAAATAAAATGTCTGACATTGCCGCAAAGCTGAATATTACGTTGGGTTCGCTTACCACCTCTATGAACAGTCTGGTAAAAAAAGGATATGCGGAACGGGAGCGGAGCGAACAGGACCGCCGTGTGGTTTTCATTCATCTTACGGAAAAAGGCCGCAGGGCATACCATCATCACGCGGAATTTCACCGCAAAATGGTGGATGCGGTTATGGACACACTAGACGAAACGGAGATTCCGGTTCTGGGTAAGGCTCTGGAAGGACTTGCCGGCTTTTTCAGGCAGTATAGAAGCTGATATGATTACCATTGAATTAGAGAATTTTGATTTGGAACAGATCTGCAATTCCGGTCAATGCTTCCGCATGAAAAAAATCAGTGAAAACAGATATGCCGTTCACGCGGCTGACAAATATCTGGAGATAGAACAGGAAAAAACGCTGGTTACGTTCCATTGTGAGGAGACGGAATTTCTGTTTTTCTGGATATCTTATTTTGACCTGGATGCGGACTATGGAAGGTACATAAAGGCGATCAATCCCAGAGATCAATATCTGAACAGGGCGGCAGAAACAGGAAACGGAATCCGGATTTTGCGCCAGGATTTATGGGAAATGATCGTATCTTTTCTGATTTCCCAGCAGAATAATATTGTGAGAATCAGACGCTGTATTGAGAATATTTGTACACGCTTTGGAGAAGAAAAAACAACCTGGGATGGGAGAACATATTATGCGTTTCCCAAACCGGAGGCGCTTGCGATGGCTTCTGAGGAGGAGCTTCGTGACTGCAATCTGGGGTACCGCGCCAAATACGTAGCGGGAACAGCCAGAGCAGTGGCGGCAGGTGAGATTTCGCTGGAAGAAATCAGCTCCATGCGGTATAAAAAAGCGAAGGAGCAGCTTTTGACCCTTTATGGCGTAGGGGAAAAGGTGGCAGACTGTATCTGTCTTTTTGCACTGCATCATTTGGAGGCGTTTCCCATTGACACCCACATCCGCCAGGCTTTGGATGCCCATTATAAAAGAGGCTTTCCCAACCGGAGATATAAAGGGATGCAGGGCGTTATGCAGCAATACATTTTCTACTATGAATTGACACAGAAAAAGTAAAAGAGAAAGACGCAGTACCGGTCAGGTTACTGCGTCTATTTTTAATCCGTCATCAGAGTCATCATATTGGACGTCACCGCCCTTTTCGCCTTCTATCACGATGCGGTTAGGCAGGCAGATGATGGTCCCGCCGCCCTCATCAATGGCGCGCTGATGGATGCAGAGCTGGTCGGGGCAGTTTGCTTCAGTCATCCGTACTTTCCCATCCTTGATCTCACATACATTTGTGTCATTAATCCTGATCACCTGATCCTTCGAAAGGGAATAAGTGCCGTACTCTTCCCCGTCCACCGTAATGCGGATCGTCTGGTGGCTGCCACTTCGGGCAAAGCTCATTCCAATCCACAAAATTCCTGCCAGAACCAGGAACCCCAGGATAAAAATCATCTCTTTTTTTTTCAAATGGATAAACCTCTCGTATCGCTTATGTGACAGGAAACAGGGCATTCGACATTTTTCGCTCTTGCAACCTGCTGGTATCGTTGGTATAATTTTCTTGGGTGCTGCCATAACGGTAGGCGGCTAGTCCCTCTTCAGAGGGACTGTGACTCTCTGTTTACATAGAAATCCTCAGATATGTTCTGATGGAAATCTTGTTAAGGAGGAGATGCCGATGTTGACGCTCGAAGGCCTGATCGCTGTCATCAGCTTGTGTATGACGGCGTTTGGGCTGGGTTACTCAATAGGAAGCAATAGTAAGTCACAAAAATAGCCGCCCGGATCCAATAAGCTGAGCGGCATTTTTGTTCAATCAATTTATGTGGACTAGCCGTCTATCGGCAGCACTCTTTCTATAATCATATTATCACCAGATGGGTGATATGTCAAAGATTTTCTAAAAACATTTCACAAACCTGATAAAAGTATAGCAATAGGAAAGAAGATAATCCTGTGAAACCGCTTTGATAGGATTGAAAAGTGTGATAGAATAGCAATGCAATAGGATTGTTTTATGGCTTGAAATGAAGGGATGAAGTAAAATGAAGAAAAAAGCGATATCATGGACATTGGCGCTCTGCGTGTGCGCAGGCGTGTTTGCAGGAATCGGGGAAAAAGAAGCTTTCGCAGAGGAAGCCTCTGTGATCAATGTAGGCGCTCTGAAAGGTCCTACCGCCATGGGAATGGCGCAGATGCTGGACAATGAGGAATGCAATTTTACCATCGTAGCATCTCCGGATGAGATCGTTCCGATGATCGTGCAGGGAAAAATGGACATCGCCGCAGTTCCGGCGAACCTGGCAGCAGTCTTGTACCAAAAGACAGAAAAAAATGTCAGCGTTTTAGCTGTGAACACGCTGGGCGTTCTTTATCTGGTGGAAAACGGTGAAACCATTCAGTCAGCAGAGGATTTAATGGGAAAAACCATCTACGCCAGTGGCAAGGGAGCAACACCGGAATACGCCTTAAATTCTGTACTGACAGCAAACGGGATCGATCCGGAAACAGACGTTACCATAGAATATAAATCGGAACACACAGAGGTTGTGGCTGCCCTTGCGGCAGACCAGACAGCAGTCGGCTTGCTGCCCCAGCCATTTGTAACAACAGCCCTTACTAAAAATGAAAACCTGCGGGTCGCACTTGATCTGAACGATTTGTGGGAGTCCTCCGTAACGGACGACAGCCGGCTTGTGACAGGCGTAGTATTGGCAAGAAACGATTATCTGCTGGAGCATGAAGCAGATGTAGACGCATTTATGGACGCATATAAAGCATCCGTAGAATTTGTAAACAGCGATGTGGAAGCGGCAGCAGAGATCATTGGCGCACACGATATTGTTACAAAAGAGGTTGCACAAAAAGCGATACCGGAATGCAGCATCGTATTCATGGAAGGCGACGAAATGAAGACCATTCTTTCCGGCTATCTGAACACGCTGAACGAGCAGAACCCGGAAATTATCGGAGGACAATTACCGGATGAAGACTTCTATTACAAGCGATAAAAAGCGGATTCTGGCGGCTGCATTTTGGATTCTGATATGGCAGCTTGCCAGTATGTGGCTGAAGCAGGAGATACTTTTGGCATCTCCTGTTTCTGTTATAAAAAGACTTGGAGAACTGATCCTTACCGCAGATTTCTGGCTGTCTGCAGGCTTCAGCTTCGTCAGGATCGTTCTGGGATTTCTATTGGGACTTGCAGCCGGAACCCTCCTGGCCGTGATATCCTACGCATTTACCGTTGCCGCAGTCCTTTTCAATCCCCTGATCACAGTGATAAAATCCACTCCAGTGGCATCCTTTATCATCCTGTGCCTGATCTGGATCCCGTCCAGAAATCTCTCCGTTTTTATCTCCTTTCTGATGGTCCTTCCGGTAGTCTACACCAACATTTTGGAAGGCATCCGTCAGACGGACAGGCAGCTTCTGGAGATGGCAGATGTATTCGGCGTGAACCTGGGAAGAAGAATTCTCTACATTTACGTTTCTCAGGTCATGCCCTATTTTCTCACCGGCTGCAGACTGTCCCTGGGACTGTGCTGGAAAGCAGGCGTGGCAGCCGAAGTCATCGGCATCCCCTCCGGTTCCATCGGAGAAAAACTATACCATGCAAAAATATACCTGAACACACCCGACCTGTTCGCATGGACGATTGTGATCATCCTGATCAGCTTTCTGTTTGAAAAACTTTTCCTGTCCGTTGTAAAAAAACTAATGGAAATCTTAGAGAGGCGGTAAAAAAGAATGGATATTGTAGTTCAAAACATCGAAAAATCCTTCGGCTCCCAACAGGTCCTAAAGAATTTTTCATACACCTTTCCGGCAGGAAAAACCACCTGCATCATGGGCGAATCCGGATGCGGAAAAACCACCCTTCTGCGCATCTTAATGGGCCTGGAAAACCCGGATTCCGGAACCATAACAGGCATCCCCAAAGGAAACCTCAGCGCCGTCTTCCAGGAAGACCGCCTGTGTGAAAACCTCAGCGCCGCCGCAAACCTCCGCCTGGTGAAAAAAAATCTAACTCCCCAGGAGATCGAAAATGCCTTCCAGGAAGTAAACCTCAAAGACGCATGGAATAAACCCGTCCGTACCCTAAGCGGCGGAATGCGCCGCCGAATCGCCATCCTCCGCGCCCTCGCCGCCGAAGCCGACTGCATCCTCATGGACGAACCCTTCAAAGGCCTGGACGAAGAAACCAAACAACGCACCATCCACTACATCCAAACCCGCACCAAAGGAAAAACCCTAATCATCGTAACCCACGAGGAAAAGGAAATATCTCTACTAAACCCTGAATCCATATTAAAAATGTAACCAAAAACCCCGCGCCGCAAGCGGGCCAAAAGGGGGAGCCAGGAGCTTGTTTGGAAATTCATTCCTGCAATCTGCACTTCCCACTTTGCGGTATATTTGCCCCGCACTCGGTCAGCGTAGCCCGCTACGCTTCCCTCATTTGGAGCAAATCTCCCACAAATTGTGAAGCACATCTTGCAGAAAGCAATTTTCAAACAAGCTCCCGGGGGAATGCGGCCTTCGCTCTCCGAGATTGCCCCCTCGCCTTAAACTCCATTTTTGTTACAAATATCCCCCAAACAACACCTCTCACAATAAGGCTTAGTCCTCGCCGTACAAACCTCTCTTCCATGATACACAAGCCTATGGCAGAAATCGCTCCCCTCCTCCGGAGGAACAATCTTCCAAAGTGCCATCTCCACCTTTTTCGGCTCCTTAATATTATCCACCAATCCAATCCTGTTCGTAAGCCGGATACAATGCGTATCCGTCACAATAGCCGGTTTTCCAAACACATCTCCCATGATCAGATTGGCGCTTTTCCTTCCCACCCCGGGAAGCTTCAAAAGCGCATCGAAATCCTCCGGAACCTTATCCTGATATTGCTCATGAAGGATCTTCATACATGCGCTGATATCCCGCGCCTTGCTTCTTCCCAAGCCGCAGGGCTTTACAATGGCCTCAATCTCATTCACATCCGCATTTGCCATAGCCTCAACCGTAGGAAATTTTTCATACAGATCCTTTACCACAACATTAACCCTTGCATCCGTACACTGCGCAGCAAGACGGACACTTACCAGAAGCTTCCATGCCTGGTCATAATCCAGAGTACAGTCTGCCAGGGGATATTCATTTTTTAATCTCTGAATCACTTCCAGAGCAAGTTCTTTTTTGGTCATATGTTTCCTTTCTGCAGGCAAAATATGCCTGCCCTTATCAGATTTTTTTCAATTCCAGGCGGCGGTTTACCTGCTGGAACGCAAAGTAAAAAACAATTCCTTTTAAAATGCTGGAAAGGGTTAGCGCCCACCATATACCGTGTAATCCCAGCGGCGTTCTGGTGAGGATCAGAGCCAGGGGAATCCTGGCGCCAGTGAGCGCAATGCTGATAATACTGCACAGCTTTGTCTTTCCAAGACCGGAAAGAGCGCCGACAGTCATCAGCTCAATGCACATAAAAGGTTCGCTGAAACCGATCACGATCAAGTAACCTACAGCTACAGAAATAACATCTTCTTCATGGAAGAAAAGTCTTGCAATAGGGCGTGGGAAGAATACAAATAAAGCTGTGATAAACAGTCCCCATACTGCCAGAACGCGGAAGGAAATCCTATAACCTTTCCGGATCCTGTCCGGCTGTTTTGCACCATAGTTCTGCGCCATAAAAGCGTTGAGCGCAGCCCCGAATCCGTCTGCCGTATTCCAGGAAATGGATTCAATCTGCCCTCCCACACGCTGGGTTGCTATGGCTCCCGGACCAAAAACGGCAACCATCCTGGTAAGAACCATGGAAATCATACAGTAAACCGTTCCCTGAAGCGCCGTGGGTATCCCAATTCTGAAAACAGCACGGTAATAGCTGCTTTCTATTCTGGAAAACAGCCGGATCTCCCGCAGGATATTGGCGGTTGCTCCCCTTCGGAAAATCCCGGCAAGCAGCACTGCCATAACAAGAATCTGCGCTGTGACTGTGGCGATAGCAGCTCCGGTAACTTCCAGCCTTGGAAATGGTCCCACCCCCAGGATCAGAAGCGGATCCAGGATCATGTTGGTTACAAGCCCTGCCAGATTAGCCTTCAGCGGTGTTTGGGAATCACCCTGTGCGGTATACAATCCTGTGAGCGTAAATGTCATATAAGAAAAAATGATCAGTCCGCAGGTTATCTGCATATAATCCCTTGCATATCTATAAGAAAGCGCATCGCCTATCTGAAAAAAGCTCAGCAGAGGATCAGTGAAAAGCAGGGACAGGACAGTAAAAAGCGCTGCAAACAGCAGTGTGAGCTGTATGGCGGCACAGGAATATTTTATGGCAGATTCTCTGTCGCGCCGTCCCAGCGCCTGAGCCGTATTGACCTGCCCGCCCATTCTTGCCAGGGATACAAGTCCCTGGGAAAGCCAGACATACATGCCGCCGACCCCAATCCCTGCCACAGCCTTGGAACCCAGCAGACCGATCCACGCCATATCTGTGATGTTATACACGGTTGACAAAAAGGAAGAGGCCATGATAGGCAGAGCAAGCTCTGTCAGTGTTCTAAGAATCGGACCTCCTGTAAGGTCCAGTTGTTTTTGGTTCATAAAATCAAGTCCTTTGTATATTGCTTTCATTATTGTAATAGGTGTCGCAGAATTTGGCAAGAGGTGAGTTTTCTAAAGGATTGAAGGGTTACAAGAAAGAGGGTTGTATGGTATAATGTGAACACTTGATGAGCGCAAGCCGCAAGGCGAAGTGCGAATCTAGTGAGAACATATACCTGGACACTTAGAGAATGCAAGCCGAAGGCGCAGCATGAACTTAGTGACCATGGTATAATGTGAACACTTAACGGGTGCAAGCCGCAAGGCGAAGTGCGAATATGTGAACACTTGATGAATGCAAACAGAAAGAAGCGATAAATTATGTCACACTCTATGACACAGGATGAGAAGTATAAAATGATGACAGAGGCGCCCATTCCGCCCCTGATAGGAAAGCTGGCCGTACCGACTATAATCAGTATGCTCATAACCTCCATTTACAATATGGCGGATACATTTTTCGTAGGCAGGATCGGAACCAGCGCAACAGCAGCAGTAGGAGTTGTTTTTCCCATTATGGCGATCATTCAGGCACTGGGATTTTTCTGCGGTCACGGTTCGGGCAATTGTATCTCCCGTCACCTTGGCTCAAAAGATACCAAATCAGCAGGCCAGCTTGCAGCAACAGGCTTTTTCGGCGCACTGATATTGGGGATTGTTACCATGATACTGGGACTTATTTTCTTAGACCCTTTGTCAAGGCTTCTCGGCTCCACAGAAACGATCCTCCCCTATACACGGGACTATCTCCGCATTATTCTCATCGGAGCTCCCTATATGACGGCGCAGCTAGTGCTGAACAACCAGCTTCGTTTTCAGGGAAATGCTTTCTATGCCATGATAGGAATCACTACGGGAGGCGTGCTGAACATTGCGCTTGACCCGCTGTTTATCTTCACATTCCACATGGGAATTTCCGGTGCAGCGCTGGCAACCATCATCAGTCAGTTTGTAAGCTTTGTGCTGCTTCTATATGGCATTAAGGCGTCGGGATGTATTCCCATCAGATTGCGGAACGTAAGTCTGAATCTCGACAGGATCAGAGAGATTGCCGGAGGCGGACTGCCTTCCCTGTTTCGCCAGGGACTTGCCAGCGTGGCGACTATGGTGCTGAATATTGCGGCAAATCCATACGGCGACGCAGCTATAGCGGCCATGTCCGTAGTAAGCAGGATCTCTATGTTTGCCAACTCCGTGCTGATCGGATTTGGGCAGGGCTTCCAGCCGGTATGCGGTTTTAATTACGGCGCAAAGAAATACGGACGTGTCAGAGAGGCATTCTGGTTTTGCGTTAAGGTTTCCACAGCCGTGTTGCTGGTACTGGCAATTTTGGGCGGAATATGTTCCGGAAGCCTGGTAGGAATCTTCCGAAAGGATCCGGAAGTAATAGAGATCGGTACGCTGGCTTTGCGTTTCCAATGTATTACGTTCGTGCTGAATGGCTGGATAGTTATGAATAATATGATGATGCAGACCATGGGAAAAACGACGTATGCCTCCGTTCTGGCAGCCTCACGACAGGGACTTTTCTTTATTCCAGCAATCCTTATCCTGCCTCAGTTTTTGGGCCTCCTGGGAATTCAGGCGGCACAGGCGATCGCAGATGTGTGTACGATGGTTGTGACAACGATCGTGTACCGGATCGTGCAGAAGGAGCTGGCGCGCGAAGAAAAGATGACAGCCGGAAAATCATGAGGGAAAGGGATCAGGAAACATAAAATGGAATGGTTGGATATTGTAGATGAAAACGGCATTCCCACAGGAGAAATCGTGGAGCGCACTAAAGCCCACGCAGAGGGGATACGCCACAGAACGGCGCATGTATGGCTGATGCGCGACAGGGGAAAAGGAATGGAAGTTTTGCTGCAGAAACGAAGTGCAGATAAAGATTCCTTTCCGGGATGTTATGATATTTCCAGCGCAGGTCATATTCCGGCGGGGGTGGATTACCTGCCCTCTGCGATCCGGGAGCTGAAGGAAGAACTGGGACTTGACGCAAAGGAGGAGGACTTTCATTTTTGCGGCAGGAGAAGCCTGTATTGGGAGGACATTTTCTACGGAAAAAAGTTTGCGGATAATCAGGTAACGAACGTGTATTATTTATGGAAAGATGTGGAACCAGAGCAGCTTACGCTTCAGGAGTCAGAGGTGGAATCCGTAAAGTGGATGAATCTTGAAGCGTGTAAAGCAGGGGTAGAAAAACGTACATTTCCCACTTGTATCAGTCTTGAGGAGCTTTATATGCTGCCTATAAAACACATGGAGGATAGAAATGAAAATACGAATGTATAATGTGGGCTGCGGCGATTGCTTCTGTATACGCGACAGAGGAAAGAGCCTGCTGGTGGACTTTGGTACCTGCAACAGCCGGATCAACGGACAGCCCAGAAGTGAGATTTTTGATGTGATCATCTCAGATCTGACCACCATTTCTCATAAAAATCTTCTGCTGACACATTTTCATCTGGATCATTTATCCGGCCTTTTATATATGATAAAAAAGCGCAGAAGCGCATACGAATTTGGAAAAATCTATCTTCCCGATGTTTTTTCAGAGCCGGAAATGAGCCATACTCTGGCATTGCTGTTACTGTCGGATTTAATGAAAAATACGTATCTTCCAAGTAAACAGATCAGCCTTTTTGCGCTGGTTGAGGCGTTGTGCAGAAGGCCCCAGAGGATAGAGCTTCTTTGTAGGGGAAAAGAGTTTGAGGGAAAATATCAGGCCCTCTGGCCGGATAAGGAGATAATCAAGACAGAGGCAGAAGAGGCTTATGAAAAGATCATGCAGAATCATGAGGAAGCAATGGCGGCTCTGACTGATTTTGCAGAAGGCCTGCGCCAACTCGTGTGGAGCATGACAGGGGAAGAAAAAAAGCATCCGTCCTTTGCTGTTATTGACAGGGAGTTTAAGGAGCTTAGAAGCAGAGGGGATTTTCAGCAGCTTTTGTCTGCGCTGGAGGGAGAAAAGGTGAACCTCCGGCAGTTTAAAAATAAGATCAGCATTGTATTTCAAAACGCCAGAGATGGAGAATTGAACCTGCTTTTTACAGGAGATGTGCAGCAGGAGCATCTGAAACAGATTGCGGAGAATTACGACGGAAAATATCCTCTCCATGACCATTACTGGTGCATTAAGGTTCCACATCATGGCTCGCAGACTCACTTTTTTGACTTTGCACCATATACTCCTGAGAATATGCTGATATCCAACGGTATATACTATGCGGATAGGAAGAAGCAGGCCGGGGCATACCGTACATCGGCTCAGTATGCAGGGCTTTTCTATATCAATGACGCCCATATGTACTGTTCGGACTGCAGGTGCTGCGATGGATACCGGAATGGCTGTACCTGTAAGGAATGCGATATAATCGAGCCTTTGTATTACAAAGACATTTAAAAATAACGGAGAGAATCTGACAGGAGGCGTATATGAGAAAAGCAGACTTTGGGCTGGTAGCATTGGATGATGAGCAACTGGTACCGGTGGACCGGGTAGGAGATTTTGAAGTAAGGCCAGGATTTTACGAGATTAATGGGGCTACAGCGCTGCCAAACGGAGTGAATTTTACTATACATTCTCATTATGCGGTTTCCTGCGAGCTGCTTCTTTACCATAACGGGGAAAAGGAGCCGTATGCGGTTCTGCCCTTCCCTGACAGCTACCGGATCGGCAAGGTTTACTCTATGATCGTGTTCGGATTAAAGATCACGGACTTTGAGTATGCATACCGTCTGGATGGGCCTTACAATCCGGAGAGAGGGCTTCTTTTTGATAAGAGCAAGCCCCTTCTGGACCCTTATGCGCGTGCAGTAACGGGACAAAGAGAATGGGGAAAAAATCCAAATGAGGGCTATGGCTATCGGGGATGTGTGGTGGTAAATGATTTTGACTGGGGAAAGGATTGCCAGCCCCGGCATTCCATGCAGGATATGATCATTTACGAGATGCATGTGAGAGGTTTTACCAGACACAGTTCCTCTGGGGTGGAGCATCCCGGCACTTTTGCGGGAGTGCGGGAAAAGATTCCTTATCTGAAATCACTGGGAATCACAGCGGTGGAGCTGATGCCGGTATTTGAGTTTGATGAAACCATGGCGAAGCGTGAGGTAAATGGGAGAACCCTGCTGGATTACTGGGGTTACAACACGGTTTCCTTTTTTTCGCCTAATACAAGCTATTCTTCTCAGCAGGAGCTTAACCGGGAGGGGGAAGAACTGAAAAATCTCATCCGGGAGCTGCACCGGAACGGGATTGAGGTGATCCTGGATGTGGTGTTTAATCATACTGCGGAAGGAAACGAAAAAGGGCCGTTTTTTTCTTTTAAAGGGTTTGATAACAAAATTTACTATATGCTGACTCCGGATGGACATTATTATAATTTCAGCGGGTGCGGAAATACCCTGAATTGTAATCATCCGGTGGTGCAGCAGATAATTCTGGAGTGTCTGCGGTACTGGACCGTTACCTATAGAATTGATGGCTTCCGTTTTGATCTGGCGAGCATCCTGGGACGGAGTGAGGATGGGCTTCCTATGAATCAGCCGCCTCTTTTGAAAAACCTGGCCGCGGATCCGGTGCTGGGAGATGTGAAGCTCATTGCGGAGGCATGGGATGCAGGCGGGCTTTATCAGGTGGGAAGCTTTCCGGCGTGGAACCGCTGGGCGGAATGGAACGGAAAATACCGGGATGATATGAGAAGCTTTTTGAAGGGCGATTACTGGTTTGCGCCGGCGGCTGCGAAGCGGATCAGCGGTTCTCCTGATCTGTATACAGGGCAGTACCGCGGCTATAATTCCTCCATTAATTTCCTCACCTGCCACGATGGATTTACTCTGTATGATCTGTATTCCTATAACAATAAGCACAATTGGGATAACGGATGGGATAATACGGACGGAGCAGATGACAATCGGAGCTGGAACTGCGGGGCGGAGGGAGATACCGATGATCCTGAGATCATCCGGCTTCGGAAGAGATTGATACGAAACGCGTGTGCTGTGCTGATGTGCAGCAGGGGAACCCCTATGTTTCTGGAAGGGGATGAGTTCTGTAATACAAGATATGGAAATAACAATCCTTACTGCCAGGACAACGAGATTTCCTGGCTGGACTGGGGTGATCTGGAGAGAAACAGGGATATTTTTGAATTTTTCCGGTATATGATAAGATTCCGGAAGGCGCATCCGGCGATCAGGGGAAGTGAGTACCCATCGAAGCTTGGGTTTCCGTTTATCAGCGTACACGGTGAGATTCCATGGAAGGGAGAGATCACGGAAAACAGCCGTTTTTTAGGTGTGTTGTTTGCGGGTTTTGACCCGGAGCGGGGGGAAGAGGATCTGGTGTATCTGGCAATAAATGTGTATTGGGAAGCGCAGGAAATCTATTTGCCGCCGTTGCCGGAGGGTTATAAATGGAGGGTCTGTGTCAATACAGGAGAAGAAAATGGTCTGCCGGAGGAAGTATATGTGGAAGACAGATTCTGGATGAGAGACAGGTCAGTGGCAGTGTTTCGGATCTGATACAGAAGGGTTCCGTCAAATATACTATTTCAACGTCGTCCTATCGCATCCACTCGCCGTTAGCAGCAGACCATTGTTCGATAAATTCTTTGTTATTAACTGTTGCGGAGAATGGTTTTGCCAAAAAGACTTTTATTATTTTCAGAACCGTACTGTAATCATCCGTTTTAATATTGATTTTACGAACAAAGGCTTTCCATTTTTTCTGCATTGCTACATCGCCATCAAATTTCATAACCTGTTCAAATTGTTCAAGAGTAAAACTGTGTTCACGATTAGCAAAGGTCTTTCTGAGCGCTTCAGACAAAATCTTGCCATCAAAATTAAATTTATTTGCAAGATAGTATATATCATAATAGTCTTTCATTCTGCTGGAGAATTCCATTAAGCTTAAAATTGCGTCCAATTTCTCTGCCACAGTTGTTTCAAGGGAATAAGTATTTACCATTGGTGCAGTGAAATTTGCGAGTTGCGTTGGAATTCTTCGCTTTTCCTGATTTGGAACAATAACATCGCCAACTCCGAAATCTATGCTGAATGGAGTGCGTGTGTTTTTAATACGGGCAATTAAGGCTGCTCCGATGCCTGCGTATTTTTTGGCTATTGCAATAGGGGCAATGCTTTTGATCTCAAAAGTGACAAAATCATTACCTGTATCACAAGAGATGATTTCTTCTAATACCGTCCGCAACTGTTCCGGCGTATTTGGAATTCTTCTAAGAAGAAAATCCACATCAAGAGTTACCCGGCTGTCAAAATTTGTAACAGAATAGATGAACAATCCGCCTTTCAGAACCAGGTTTTCTGCATATTTTGATTTTTCCAGACGGCGCAGAAATTCTTCCTGACAAAAGAGCTGTAGGCAGAGCTGATAACTTCTTCCGCTTTCTTTAGCCTTGTTTTTTAATCGTGCAAGCACAGAGGCTCCTATATCAGCCATTTAACAACACCTCCATTACATTCATAACTTTTGCATACAGCCGCATTCTTTTGGCATACTTTGAAAGATTGCTTAAATTCTTCTTCTCATCAACGACATAAGCGTTAAGCGCTTTATTAAATAGCTCATGATCAAGTTTTGTACGGTATTTAAAACAGTCACATATTGTACGTTCTCTGTCGTATACCGAAAGAGCTACGCCATTAAAATTATCAACTATTTTGCCAAGTTCCATATATTCTTTTTGAATATAATAAGCTTTCATTGAAATTTCCTGCATTCGTCTTGCAGTTCTTGACATAGAACGAGGGATCGCAATAGACCATTCACGAGGAGCAAAGTCATTATAGCCATAATGAAACAATGCAGATTCGACACAAATGACTCCCTGCGGAAGCAGTGTCGCAATTAGTTGCTCATCGGTTATATCTTTACTTTGGGGAAGTTGATAATAGCCATGTCTTATACGTTCTATAACTCCTTCATTACAAAGTTTAGCCACATCATAATTTTCAAGCCCTGCCATAATAAAATCAGAAGTTCTGGCAATCCCTCCAGATTCTTCAATTATATTTTGAACAATTTCTATTTTATTCAAGTCAAGACACACCAACTTTCTGCACGCACTATTTTGAAACTGTATGTTTAATTATTATAGCACATGAATCAACAAGCTACAATAATAAATGACACGCACTCTATAATTTCTGCGTGTTAAATTAAAATTTTCTTTCCATTCGTGTTTTCGTGTGGCGGTTTATAAATAAACTATATTGAGATACAAGGC
Source organism: Ruminococcus sp. 5_1_39BFAA (assembly GCF_964240875.1). Lineage (NCBI taxonomy): Bacteria > Bacillati > Bacillota > Clostridia > Eubacteriales > Oscillospiraceae > Ruminococcus > Ruminococcus sp. 5_1_39BFAA. The sequence goes on from NZ_CAXSVO010000002.1 coordinate 372,212, forward strand.
ATTTGGGCGCCTTCCTTAGGGAGGTGCCCAAATGACCGCGTTTTTTGACGGCTTACAGATAATTTACAGCCAGGATCGCAGCTCCGAGAACAGTAAGAACAACGCCTGTTGCACGGTTCAGTGTGATGGCGCTTGCTTTGTTTGCAAATCTGGCTGCGATTCTTGCCCACAGGAGTGTGGAAAGAACGCAGAAAACCAGGCACCACATATCAGGAGCGCCGCCGATGGCAAAGTGGCTGACAGCTCCGGTAAAGGCGGTGAAAGCCATGATAAAAACACTGGTTCCTACGGCAGTTTTTAATTCGTATCCCAGAACTGTGGTAAGGATCAGGAGCATCATCATGCCGCCGCCCGCACCTACGAATCCGCAGATAAATCCAATGAGGGTTCCGCAGAGAACAGATTGGACAAAGCGTTTTTTAGCGCTGACGGAAGCCATGGATTCTTTGGTGGTCATGACTGGCTTTACGATGAATTTAATGCCCAGAAGCAGAGTCATAAATACGGAAAAATTGCCCATGGCATGACTTGGAACAAGGCTGGAAACCCAGCTTCCTACCATGGTAAAAAGCAGTACCGTAACCATCATGGTAAGGCCGTTTTTGATGTCAAGATTTTTATTTTTGCCATAGGTATAGGCGCTTACGGCGCTGGCTAATACATCGCTGGCAAGAGCGATCCCCACGGCCTGATATGCGGGAATATGCAGGAATGTGATGAGCATGGGACTGATAACAGCAGCAGCGCTCATACCTGCAAAGCCGGTTCCCAATCCGGCGCCGATGCCTGCTATAAAACAGATAAGCAGTTTATACCACATATGTTTATACCTCCTTTAATGTGTCGCGGATAGCGGCGTTGATTTTCCTTGAAATGCGTTCCAGAACGGCAACCTCCTCCTGGGAAAGACTGCCGAATATCCGGACGAATATTTGACGCTGAGCTTCCTGCCCGGCGGTCACGATTTGGGAGGAGGCGGGCAGAAGCTTCAGATGAACGGTTTTATTATTACCGGAATGAAGAGTGCGTTCCAGATATCCCTTATCCTCCAAAAGGTGCAGGCAGGTGGATACATGGGATTTGGTAAAGCGTTTCTGCTCTACAATATCTCTTGCCGTATCGTAGCCCGGATTATTGGCGAGAAACAGCAGAATGTCCAGCTCCATCCGGGAAATGTGGTACTGAGAGCAAAGCGGCTCCATAGTGCGGTCATAGATTTTTTTGGTTAATGTGGAATTGCTGCGGTATTCAGCAAGCATTTCCTGAGGTTTTTTCACGATCAGACACCTCCAATATAGTTCTTTTTAGAACAAAAATATTGTAGCATATAATTGGTACTTGTCAACAGTTTTGGGGAATTTTCATGAAAATATCATTGGGCGGGAAAAATCAAAAAGCTTTTTTAAAATTACAGGAATGTGTTATACTGGATAAAAGGTAAAACCATGGAGATGGAAAGGAGATGTGCCATGAAGCGGTTGTTGGTTGTTGTGGACATGCAGAAGGATTTTATAGACGGGAGTCTTGGAACAAAAGAAGCCCAGGCGATCGTGCCAAAGGTTGCAGAAAAAATCAGGGAATATCAGGCGGCAGGAGATGAGGTCGTCTTTACCCTTGACACCCACGAAGAGAATTATCCTGACACGCAGGAAGGTAAAAAGCTTCCCGTAATCCACTGTATAAAAAATACTGCTGGCTGGGAGCTTGACCAGGCATTGAGAGAATTTAAAGGGAAACGATTTGAAAAGCCCTCCTTTGGCAGCAAAGAACTGGCGGCGTGGGTAGCGGAAGAGGGGTTCGACGGGATTGAACTGATTGGCTTATGTACGGATATCTGCGTGATTTCTAACGCTCTGCTTTTAAAGGCGTATCTGCCGGAAGCGGAAATTACAGTAGATGGTTCCTGCTGTGCCGGAGTGACGCCCCAGAGCCATACAAATGCCCTGGAAGCTATGAAAATGTGTCAGATACAGGTGAAATAAATCAGCATAAAAAAGAGGGATGCCGAATCCCTCTTTTTTGCGCCGTGATGAACGATGCCTGGCATTGTTTTGGCAGTATAATGCCGTTTTTTATAAATGCCAAATATCATGATTATACTGCTCAATTGTTCTGTCTGAGGAGAAGAAACCTGCCTTTGCAATGTTCACAAGCATTTTCTCCGCCCATTTTTCGCGGTCATTGTAATCCTCTAATGCCTGGTTTTTAACACGGATATAGTCTTCCAGATCCAGAAGAGTCATAAACCAGTCTTTGTTTACCAGCTCGTTATAGAGGCTGCGCAAATGCTCCTCTTTTCCAAGGCGCAGCATCTCATCGCTGACAATAAAATCCACGTATCTGCGGATGTTCTCATTACCCTCATAGATTGCGCGTGAGCAGTAGTCGGATTTTGAGTAGTGCTCAATGATCTGCTGGCTGGATTCACCAAAAATGTAAATGTTTTCCTCACCTACAAGATCGCCGATCTCCACATTTGCCCCGTCAAGGGTACCCAGGGTCACTGCGCCGTTCAGCATGAATTTCATATTACCGGTTCCGCTTGCTTCCTTGGAGGCCAGGGAGATCTGCTCGGAAATGTCACATGCAGGAATCAGTTTTTCCGCTGCGCTGACATTGTAATTTTCCACCATTACAACCTTCATATAAGGAGATACATCGGGATCATTTTTCACCAGATTCTGGAGCGTCAGAAGCAGATGAATAATGTCTTTAGCAATGTAATAAGCGGGTGCTGCCTTTGCTCCAAACAGGAAGGTCAAAGGTCTGGAAGGCTTCTTTCCTCCTTTGATTTCCAGGTATTTGTAGATAATATACAGGGCATTTAACTGCTGGCGTTTGTACTCGTGAAGTCTTTTTATCTGAATATCAAAAATGCTGTTTTCATCAATCTCCACCCCTGTATTTGCCATGACAAAATCCTTGCACACCTTTTTGGCGTCCGTCTTGATTTCCAGCAAACGGGATAAAACAGCCGGGTCATGTCGGAATGCCATAAGCTTTTCCAGCTCCGCTGCATCCTTCTTAAAGCCATCTCCAATGAGGGAGGAAATATATGCGGTCAAAGGTCTGTTGCAGTACATCAGCCAGCGGCGGAAGGTGATACCGTTTGTCTTATTATTAAATTTTTCAGGATAAATCTTGTAAAAAGCGTGAAGCTCGCTGTTTTTCAGAATATCGGTATGCAGTGCTGCCACGCCGTTGATGGAAAAGCCATAGTGGATATCCATATGAGCCATATGCACCAGTTCATTTCCGTCAATGATCGCAACCTCGGGCTGAGGATATTTTTCTTTTGCCTTTGCATCCAGCCTGCGGATAATGGGCACAAGCTGAGGTACGATCTCCTCCAGAAAATGGATGGGCCATTTTTCCAGGGCTTCGGCCAGGATGGTGTGGTTGGTGTACGCGCACACATGGGAAACGATCTCGCTTGCCTCGTCAAAGCTGATGCCCTGTTCTGTGAGCAGCCGGATCAGCTCCGGAATGATCATGCTGGGATGGGTGTCGTTGATCTGGATCACCGCATAATCGGCAAGGTCGTGAAGGGTGCATCCCTTAGCTTTCGCCTCATCCAGAATAAGCTGCGCGGCGTTGCTTACCATGAAATACTGCTGGTAAATGCGGAGCTTTCGTCCGGCATCATCGCTGTCATCCGGATACAGAAACAGGGTCAGATTATGGAGAATATCCTTTTTGTCAAAGGCGATCCCATCGTGGACAATGTTTTCATCCGCAATATCAATATCGAAAAGACGGAGACGAATGGACTTATTTTCATAGCCTGCTACGTCGATATTGTACAGGGTGGATTTCAAAGAAAAGCCGCGGAACGGAACCATATAACACACATCGGCAGGGGTGAGCCAGCTCGTATCCGTAATCCATGGGTTCGGTGTTTCCTTCTGGAGTCCATCCTTAAAAACCTGTTTAAACAGCCCCAGGTGATAGTTCAGACCGATTCCTTCTCCGGGAAGCCCAAGGGTTGCAATGGAATCCAAAAAGCAGGCTGCCAGACGGCCGAGACCGCCGTTCCCAAGGGAAGGTTCCGGTTCAACTTCCTCAATTTCTGCCAGGGATTTTCCGTTCTTTTCAAGAAAGTCAGAAACCTCGTCGTAAATTCCAAGATTGATCAGATTATTAGAGAGAAGCTTGCCAATGAGGAATTCGGCGGAAATATAATATATTTTTTTCTTTCCCTCATGGTAGCCTTTTGTCTCCAGCAAATTTTTTGTGTATGTCAGAAGTGCGTTGTATAGTTCTTCGTTTGTACAGGCAGAACAGTCCTTTTGAAACATGTCGTGAATGAATGTTTTTAAAGCCTCCATTGTCGTATTTTCTCCTTCCTGGATGATAAGATTTTATGGTTGCTTAGGCAGTGCCTACTGTTTGATTGCATTTATCTTAGCATGCGCAGATAGAGGAAAAATACAACAAAATTGTTCTGTTATGACATGTTTTTGCGATATTTGTGAGGGGATAACTGGTTCGCCTGCTGGAATTTTTTTATAAAATAACTGGTATTATTAAAGCCTACATCCAGGGCGATTTCCGTGACGGAGCTGTCTGTATGAAGCAGCAGAGCCTTGGCTTTTTCCAGACGAAAGTCGTTCAGATAGGCGGCGACAGTTTTTCCGGTGTACTGCTTAAAAAGCTTCATGAAATAATATTCGCTGTAATTAGACAGTGCAGACAGCTCCTTTGCAGTCAGGGGTTCCCGGTAATGCTGGCTGATGTAATCCAGAACAGTCTTTACGGATGCAAGATTTCTGTTCTGCTCCGCGTCAGCAGTGATGATGTAGTGCCCAATGAGCATTTCGTAGAAGAAATCGTAAAAAAGGCTCTTCAGTTTTACAAAATAAAAGGGGCTTTTTTCGCGGTGGCATTGATGGATTTCAGTGAAAAGCCTGGAAAGCTGTTCATAGTTTGAGTCGCCAGGGGAGATGAGATGGGTAAATTCTGCCTTGTTTTCCAGGAGACGGGAAACGAGACGTTCCTGACACAGATCTCCGGCGGGACTGGTAAGAAAGCTTAGATCAAACACAATACTTCTATAATAAAGAACATTTTTCAAATCGGATTTAATGCCGTGTATAACTCCGCTGTTTACCATAAGAATATCGCCCTGCTTCAGGCGTAGACTTTCCCGGTTAAGCCGTGCCAGGCCGCAGCCCTGGTCGATGAAGAGAATCTCCATTTCCTTGTGCCAGTGGTTATATAAGGAGCGAAAGATCGCGCAGTTGTCCGTGTAAGTCTCTACAGGAAGCTCAAAGGAGCCGTGGCTTTCCAGCTCTTTCAGGGTTTCGTCCACCTGCGGCGGGTGTGTTGTTTCGGACATGAAGACCTCCTTTGCAAGGAAAACAGTATGGTTGGTTTTGGTATGTGGTTGGCTTTATGATATTAGGTTGGAAGGGAATTGTCAACAGGTGGAAAAGGGGGATAGAAAAAGAAAATCGAAAATTAAAAACAATTTTGGAAAAACTTTTGAAAAATACTGAAAAAAATACGGGGGGGGGTATTGTCAAACAATTCCAAAGAAGGTAAAATATATATAACTGTATATAATGTACGGCTAAAATAATTTAATTAGGAGGGCAAAGATGAAGAGAGATATTAAGTTGTTAAACAAATCTCTGGCACTTGCAATCACAGCAGCTATGACCATAACATCCATGTCACCAAGCGTTGTTATGGCTGAAAATGAATTTGCTGCTGTAGAGGAATTCGGCGATGGCTTTGAGGCTGTTGATGCCGTAGAAGCTCCGACCGCAGAAGAAGCCCCAGTCGCAGAAGAAGCTCCGGTTGAGGTGACTGAGGAAGAAGCAGGCTTTGGTGATGAAGCGGCTGCTGAAGCATTTGCAGACGAGTCTATGACAGATGAGGCTGTAGTAGCTGAAGCTGAGTCCGTAAGTGTAGGAACACCTGGCACACCGGCTAAGGTAACAGGTCTGTGGCTTGACACAGAGAGCCAGACTACGTGGCGACCGACTTTAAGGTGGAACTATATTGCAGGTGTCAGCAGATATGAGTTTTCCGTGGCAGACGCTCAGGGCAATGAGTATTACGCTTGGTTAGACTCAGAATATGATGAGACTACAGGTAAATACAATTACAAACCTGTTTACAGTCGTACTTACTATGGAGACAACATGCCGTGTATGGATATAGATTCTCTGAGCGGTTTGCATTCGTATAAGATCCTGGAAAATGGTTGGGAGTATGTGTATGCGGATGCGGAAAAGACCAAGCCTATGGAAAGCTTAACCGCAGGTCAGAAATACACCATCAAAGTTCGTGCAGTCTACACATATCAGGCAAGTGCAAATGATAAAGCCGTTGATACGGCTGGCGAATGGTCTGATGCTGTGGAGTATACAGTTCCAGCAGATAAAGTTCCGGTTCAGATTACAAATCTCAGATTTGCATCTGAAGATGAGGAGTATATGTACTTTGAGTTTGATGGGGCCGTAAAAGCCGGATATATCGAGTGCAGATATACAGACGATGAGAAGTACGCTGAGTTCGAGTATGACTGGGAGTGGAATTGGGCTTCTAATTACAGCGATGGCTACAAGATCAAGCTGAAAAAAGCAGATTATGAAAGCGGCAAGACGTATTATATGCGGGTCGCAAATAATGTGGACGGCGAATATGTTACGGATACAAACGGCAAGACTGTTTGGTCAAACGTAATCAGCTTCACCGTTACCAAACAGGAAAAGCCTCTGAAGGCTATTACAGGCTTTGCTCTGTATAATACCACAAGAACCACTTTTGAATTCCATTTTGATCCTGTATTAGAGAGCGAAGATAACTGGGAACTTCAGTATTCCAAGGATCCGAATTTTGTTACGGATGTTAATAAGAGCACCGGCGAACTTACCATTTACAAATATGCCCTTGAGCCAGGCGTTACTTATTATGTAAGAGCACTTACTTATAAGTACAACGACAAAGGGGAAAAGGAGTATGGACCGGCTTCTGGGATTGTGACGATCTCTAAGGCACAGGCTCCGTCCATCACAAACCTTACGGTTGCTGAAAGAACGCAGAATGAGTTTGTATTTAAATACACAGGTGTTCTGAATAATTACTGCGGTATTGAGTATTGGGTATCCGAGGATGCTGCATTTGCAAACAACCCGGATATTACAGGCGCATATTACGAGACATATGATGAAAACAGCTTTTCTATCAACTTCTCTGAACTGACACCTGGCAAGACCTACTATGTACGCGCCAGAGCGTTCAGTACCGAGGACGCACTGCAGGATGATAACACGGTGGAAGACAGATATTACAGTGACTTTACTAACACAGTAACTGTAAAACCGACGGTTCCTAAGGTATTTGTTTCTTCTGTTGCAGCATCTACAAGCATTACCCTGCGTATGAGTCCGCTTCAGAGAGGTTATGTAACAGGTTATCAGATCCAGAAAAAGGTTGGAAAGAAATACCAGACTCTGACTAAGACTACAGAAGGCGCATATGCGAACAAGAAGCTGAAAGCCGATACGACTTATGCTTACCGTGTAAGAGCATACTATGTGGATGAGAAGACAAACAAGACCACATGGGGAACATGGACCTATTATGATGCTACTACCTGGGGCGGAAACCTGAACCTGGTCGCTACTCCAAAGAGTGCAACCGCTGTGAAGCTTGTATGGAATAAGATTTCCGGTGCTAAGGGCTATGAAGTATACCGTAAGGTGACAAGCTCCAATGCTTCCACATACAGCGCAGCTGCTGGAAGCAACGCATACGAGAAGTGGGTTCTGGTTAAGACCATTACAAAGGCATCCACAAAATCCTACACCGTTTCCAAGCTTACCGCTGGAAGAGATTATGAATTCAAGGTTCGTGCATATAAGACAGTGGGAACCAAGAAATTCTACATTGAAGATACGGATTCTGCAAGCCTTGCTTTTGAGGGAGGCGTTACGGTTATCAGCACAAAGCGCAATACCAACGGCACTGTAAAGGCTAGCTGGAAACCTGTATATTCCGGAAACGGCTACGTGATTGAGAAGTATAATGATAAGACAGATGAATATGAGCTGTTTGCCACTATCGCAAAGGCTTCCACATCTTCCTATACCTTCCCGGCTGCTGTTGGCGAGTCTGTAGACTACAGAATCCGCGCATACAAGAATGGAAATTCTGGAGAGCCTAAGGAATATTCATACAGCAGTGAGATTATTTCCGTTTCACCATATCTGGCTGCACCTACAGGTGTAACCGCAAAGGCAAACAATGCTGACGGAAGCATCACCGTATCCTGGAAGGCTGTTGCAGGGGCTGATTATTATCAGGTATACAGAACTACATCACCGGCACGTACTCAGGATAAGGATACAAATTCTTACTACTATAATGGAGGATATGAGGTTCCTGTTTTAGTAGAGGATGCAAATTCCATAGCTGGATATAAAGTTTCCGAAGATGAGTTGACTGCTACCACTCTTGTTGACAGAGCTGTTAAGTATACGAACACGAATGGTATTGAGAAGACGTTCGTGAAAGGACCGAGCGCAGGCGTTAAATACTACTACTATGTAGTTGCTTACAAATACGGAAATGGCTACGAGAGAGAAAACAACAAGGGTCTTTATTCCAGCGGTGCAAGCAAGGCAGCAAGCGCATCCGTAACAAAGGCAAGCGTTGCAGCTCCGAAGATGAGTTCCGTAAAAGCAACTGCAGGCAAGGTTACGATCACATGGAAGAAATCTGCAAACGCAACCGGATATGAAGTATACCGTTCCACAAAGAAATCTTCCGGTTATACTAAGATTGCTACCACTAAGAGCACAGTTGTAAAATATGCAGATAAGAAAGCTACCAAGGGTAAGAAATACTACTACAAGGTACGCGCTGTCTCCACAAATGAGGCTGGAATCGATATCTATTCCGGTTACTCAGGCGTAAAATCCGCAACAGCAAAATAATACAGTAGCTATTTTGTTCAAGATTGCTATCTGAAATAAGAACCGCCGCAGGTGTGAATTCGCCTGCGGCGGTTTTTAACAGCCAGCCGACATTGCCACCGGAGATGGCAGCAGATTCAGAACAAACGGGACCGCTAGCGTAAAGTTTTAGTCGGAAAATTAAAAATGGTAATAAAAGAGAACACCACTTTGTGATAAAGTATTTAGCGACCAAACTAATACAAACAAAGGAAGGTGTTCTCTATGGTTAAGAGTATAAAACATTTCGCGGAAGAAAGCATCAGTATTTTTGAAAAATTGGAGGATGATTTTTTTAAGCATCCTGAGAAGATGGCAGAGTATATCAAAGGGATCACCAGAGAATTGCATAAGGTTGGTCTCCTTATGATTCAGGAGTCTTTGGAGCAGATGAACCAACAACTGAAGGACAGTGGTAAGAGGACAACGGGATGGTACGTTGAAAAAGACAGTCAGAAGCAGCTGGTCACATCACTGGGAACAGTGCACTTTACAAAAACTCTTTTCGTGAACAGAGAAACAGGTAAGATGGAGTATCTGCTGGACAGAATCCTGGGGCTGGAAAAACACGAAAGGATAACAGAAGATGCTATAGCAGCGATGCTGGAAGAGGCTGTACAGACTTCCTACAGGAGAGGCGGCGAGGAAAGCAGTCTGGAAGGGACTGTGAGCAAACAGACCGTAAAAGCAAAACTGCATGGTTTGAAATTACCTAAAGACACCAGAGAACCTGAAAAGAAAAAGGAAGTTGAATATCTGTATATAGAAGCAGATGAGGATCATGTTTCCCTCCAGTTTCGCGAACGGAAGGGCGATCTGGTTGAAAACAGCAGTGGACAAAAAAACAACTGCCTGATCACAAAACTGGTGTATGTGCATGAAGGAATTGAACCGGAGGCACCGCAAAGCAAACGATATAAGCTGATAAATCCGCACTACTTTTGCAGGGTATGTGACGGAAAAGATAATGAAGCATTCTGGGATGAAATCTATGAATATATCCATGCCCATTATGAGATGGAGAAAGTAAAAAAGATCTATCTGAATGCAGATGGAGGTGGCTGGATAGAAACAGCAAGGACACGGATCAGAGGAGTAGCGTATGTACTGGATGAATTTCATTTACAGAAATACCTGATCCGTCTGATCAGCCATATGAAAGACAGTGCAGATGATGCACTCAGAGAATTGAGAACCGCTATACGCAGGGGAACGAAAGCAGAGCTGTGTGAGATCGTGGAAAGGCTGAAGGATGCGCTTCCGGAAGAAAGCGTAGAATCAGGGAGGAGACGTCTGGAGCAGAGCCGGGATTATATACTGGAGAACTGGGGAGCAGCACGACTGCGTCTGCTCCACAAAGGCGGAGTGATCGGAAGCAGTACGGAGGGACATGTAAGCCACGTCCTGTCAGCAAGGATGAGCTCCAGGCCAATGGGATGGAGCCGGACAGGAGCTGGGAAGATGGCACAGTTGAGAGCGTATTATATAATGGCGGGGATATGCTGGAACTGGTAAGATACCAGAAAGCAGAACGGCCAAAAGCGGCAGGATGTGAACAGGGAATCATGCTGTCGGCCGAGATGTTCAAAAGTGAGAAAAGCAGGTATGGCATACTAGGAAAATATGTGGATGCAATGACGCACAGTGTCAGCCTGGACACAAAGAAAAAAGTATACTTCAATGAACATATCTGGGGATTGTAAAAAGGTGGCAGATGCCGCAGATATACTTAGGTCTGCTTGACGATAGAAAAGGCTGCGGACCGGAGTCCTGTCAAGGACAAAGCCGCAGAGCGGTGTTACACATCCTTGACAGGAACCGGTACACAGCCTAAAAGCACATCCAAGCGGACCTAAGTGGCTCGCTGTCCCGGAAGGGACTTGCAAAAAAGATGAGAATGAAGTAAAGTTGGGATAAGAAAATCTATGCTGGATACTTTATCTGAGCATCAAGGGTAAACTCTAACCCATTTATTCCGACAGTAAACTTACGCAATCAACGGGACCTTTTCTGTTGTAATGACATTTATATTATGATAAGATGAATGTACAGCATAACGATAGGGGAAGTACTTTTTAGTCCCACTACCATATAATCTGATATATGACGTGTCGAAAAGTGAATCTTACATAAAATAAAGGTAGGGTACATGCGGATGAGCAGAAAAGACACAGTCACAAAAGATTACATGAAAGATACAAAAGTGTTTGCGGATGCCTTTAACTATTTGATATATGGCGGCAGACAGGTCATTGACCCGGATAAGCTTCACGAACTGGATACCACAGCCATCGCGCTTCCTTATGGAGTAGATGGGGCATCGGTGCCAGTACAGAAATATCGTGACGAGTTGAAATACCTTACAGCTATGGAAGATGAAAGGGCAGCATATTTGATTCTGGGAATCGAGAACCAGTCGGAGATTCATTATGCAATGCCGGTAAAGGACATGTTGTACGATGCTTTGCAATATGCGGAGCAGGTTTCTCAGGCGGCGAGGTCGTATCGCAGTCGTGGGGAAATGTCAGTTTCCAGCGGAGAGTTTCTGAGCGGTTTTCGAAAGGAAGATAAGCTTCTTCCTGTGATCACACTGGTGATTTTTTTCGGCGCGGAAGAATGGGATGGGCCTATGAGCCTGCATGAGATGCTCTCAGTGGAGGAAAAGGAGATATTGGCGTTTGTGCCGGACTATCGGATTAATCTGATTTCGCCTGCATCTATGGCAGAAGACGAAATAGAAAGATTCCGGACCAGTCTACGGGAGGTTATGCTGTACATTAAATATTCAAAAGATAAAAAGAAGCTTGGATCACTGTTACAGGCTGATGAGAAGTTTAAAAGTGTAGAGCGGAAGGCGGTAGAAGTGATGAATGCGATAACAGGTATACATATGGAAATCGAAGAAGATGAAGAGAAGGTCGATATGTGCGAAGGCATGAAGGGGCTTCTGAATGATGCTAAAGAAGATGGCGTTCGCGAAGCAATCTTGGCCGCCATCCAAAAGATGATGAAATCCCTGGGACTTACAGCGGAGCAGGCGATGAAGGTGCTGGAAATTCCGGAAAAAGATTACCCGGAATATCTTGCCGGAATATCCAAATTGGAGAAGTAGAGAAAATAACAGAAACGACACGTCAAATATGCTGTATGGCGGAACTGCTTTCGGGCGGCTCCGCTTTTTATTGCTTTTTGACCTGCTATTTTATATAATTACGTTAGCACTTGTATATGGAAACAGGGCTTTCTTTATACACCAATACTGATATACCGAATGAAAAAGGAGCACACATCATGTCCATAGATTTTGCCGGGGCAAGGGAAGCCTTTGAGGAATACCTGAATGAATACGACAGGGAAGACGAGAAGATAAAATTAAAAATTGTACATACCTACGGTGTGATAGGATGCGCAAGGGAGATTACCCGGAGAATGGAGTTGAGCCAGGAAGATCGGGAGCTGGCAGCGATCATTGCGCTGCTTCACGACATCGGCAGATTTGAACAGATAAAGCTTTTTGACAGCTTTCAGCCTGACACTATGGACCATGCGGCGTTCGGTGCGAAGCTTCTTTTTGAAGGGGAAAAACCTATGATCCGACGCTTTGTCAGGGAAGATTGCTTCGATGAAATCATTCATACCGCAATTGCAAAGCACAGCGATTTTAAGCTGGAGGGCATCGCAGACAAACGCACTTTGCTCCATGCAAAACTGATACGGGATGCAGATAAGCTGGATAACTGTCGTGTCAAGCTGGTGGAGTCTGTAGAAACCATGCTTGGTATGGATAAAGAGGCGGCTGGAAAAGGAAAGATTTCCCCAAAGGTATGGGAATCCTGCATGAAAAAAGAGTCTGTGCTTTCCGCTGACAGGCAGACAGGAGTGGACTACTGGGTGTCCTATGTGGCACAGTATTATGATGTGAATTTTCCGGAAACATGGGAAATCATAAAAGAAAAAAACTATGTGAGACGAATCGTGGAACGCCTTCATTATAAAGACCCGGAAACGTTTCAGAAGATGGAGCAATTGACAGCAGAAATGGAAGCATATATGGAGAGCGAAATATGCAGGAAAGTTTGACAGATGTTCAGCCCTTCCGCTACAAAGTCATCCGTAGCAAGCGCAGGACAATGGCATTGGAAATACGTCAGGACGGTCAGGTTGTGGTGAGAGCGCCGTACCGGATATCCCAGGTCAGGATTCAACGGTTTGTAGAAGAAAAAGCAGACTGGATACAAAAAAATCTGGAAAAAATACAAAACCAACAGCAGGAAAAAACACAGCTTCCCAAGCTGTCTCAGGAAGAGAGAATAAGGCTTCAGAAGGCAGCAGGAGAGGTATTTTTACAGCGTTCCAGATACTTCGCAGAGCTTTTGAACGTGCATTTTAACCGTATTACGATCCGGGAACAAAAGACGCGGTGGGGAAGCTGCAGCAGCAACCGGAATCTGAATTTTAACTGGAAACTGATGCTTGCTCCGCCGGAAATTCTGGACTATGTGGTGGTACATGAACTGTGTCATCTGAAGGAAATGAACCATTCTCCGGCTTTTTGGCATGAGGTAGAACAGATCTTGCCGGATTATGCCCAGCGGAAAAAATGGCTGAAGGACAATGGCTGGAAGCTGATGCAGGCATGAGAAAATATAGCAAAACGAAAAATAATTAGAAAACAGAAAGCTGGTGACAGTTTGAAGGCAATAGCAGATTTGCATATTCATTCCAGGTATTCCAGAGCAACCAGTAAGGAGGGTACACCGGAATATCTTGATCTATGGGCAAGAAAAAAGGGGATTTCTATAGTCGGAACAGGAGATTTTACCCATCCTGCATGGCGGGAGGAGCTGAATGAAAAGCTTACCCCGGCAGAGAACGGCTTTTACAAATTAAAAGAGGAATATGTTCTGGAAGAGGCAAAACGGATGGGAGGAGAAGCGCCCCGTTTTGTTATAACAGGAGAAATCAGTTCTATTTACAAAAAGAATGACAGAGTACGGAAAGTCCATAATGTCCTTCTCCTTCCCGGTCTGGAGGATGGGGAAAAGTTGGCGCGAAAGCTGGAAACCATTGGAAATATCCACTCAGACGGGCGCCCCATATTGGGATTGGACTGCAGGAATCTGCTGGAGATCATGCTGGAATTATGCCCCAGGGGGATGTTGGTTCCAGCTCATATCTGGACTCCGCATTTTGCATTGTTTGGGGCCTTTTCCGGCTTTGACACCATGGAGGAATGCTTTGAGGATCTGACCCCATATATCCATGCGGTAGAGACGGGCTTATCCTCTGACCCGCCTATGAATTGGAGATTGTCAGCACTGGATCGTTTCCAGCTTGTGTCAAACTCAGATGCACATTCTCCCGCAAAGTTGGGCAGAGAGGCAAATTTACTGGATATTGATTTTTCTTATGACGGACTTTACGGTGCTGTCCAGGAAGGCAAGGGACTGGAAGGAACCGTAGAATTTTTCCCGGAGGAAGGCAAATACCATTACGATGGGCACAGGAAATGCCATATCTGTTTAAGCCCTGCAGAGGCAGAAAAATATAATGGAAAATGCCCGGTGTGCGGTCGGAAAATGACAATAGGAGTAGACCACAGGGTGGTAGAGCTTGCTGACCGTGAGGAAGGCTTTGTGCGGAAAAATGCAAAGCCCTTTGAAAGCCTTGTACCGCTTCCCGAGGTGATCGCTGCTTCCACGGGACGGTCTGCCGCAAGCAGAAAAGTGCTGGAAGAGTATGAGGAAATCCTGGGAAAATTGGGCCCGGAATTTGAGATACTGAGGCAAATCCCCATTGAAGATATCAAAAAAGAGAGCGGATACCTGATAGCGGAGGGAATCCGCAGACTCCGTGCAGGACAGGTTATCCGGCGTCCTGGATTCGATGGGGAATATGGAACGATCAAGCTTTTTGAAAACCATGAGATACAGAATCTGGATGGTCAGATCAGTCTTTTCGGCACAGGAGAGTGGATGCTTCCGGAAGCGGAAAACAATGGAAAGTCGGATACGCCATTCGTGGCTGCGGCAGGCACGATGAGAAATCAGACAGTGGCTGGAAGTGCATGGAATGAGAGCCAGGGGCAGTCTGAGGGTACACAGAATGAGAGGCAGGTGCAGTCTGCAGGTACACAGAATGAGAGCCAGAAGCAGGGTTTGAGCACATTGAATGAGCGTCAGGTGCAGCTTGGGAGCACACTCAACGAGCGCCAGCAGCAGGCGGTGGAAGCCATTGACCGCGCGGTTGCAGTTATCGCCGGGCCGGGGACAGGTAAGACAAAGACACTGGTTTCCCGCATCCTCTATCTACTGGAAAACAGAAAAGTGAAGCCATCCGAGATCACGGCTGTGACCTTTACCAATCAGGCAGCCGCGGAGATGAAGGAGCGATTAACGGTACAGCTAGGCAGCCCGCGCAGCGTACAGCGGATGAATATCGGAACTTTCCATGCTGTCAGCCTGGATTTTTTGAAGAAAAAAGGAATGGATTTCCTGCTGGCAGGAGAGGAAGAGACCAGGGAGCTTGCCAAGGAGATCATTGCCGAATACGGACTTGATATAGCAACGCCTAAGTTTCTTCAGTCATTATCCAGTTGGAAAGTATCAGGCTGTGAGGACGAAAAGGATGAATGTTTCGCCCAGGCTTTTGCGGCTTTCCGGGAGAAAATGAGAGATAGCAGAAAGCTGGATTTTGACGATCTTTTACTGGAAACCCTGAGATGCTTCAAGGAGGCTGAAAAGGAAAATGACAGAAAAAAGCAGCCGTATGAGCAGCCTTTTACCTACCTTCTGGTGGACGAATTTCAGGATATCAGCCCGCTGCAATACGAGCTGATCCTTGCCTGGAATGCCCGCGGAAGGGAGCTGTTTGCTATCGGTGATCCCGACCAGTCCATTTACGGATTTCGGGGTTCGGACGCCCATTGCTTTGAGCGGCTTCAGAAGGATTATCCGGAGCTTAAGGTCATTCATTTGGAGGAGAACTACCGTTCCAGCGGAAAGATTTTGTCCGCTGCGACAGCAGCTATCTCCAACAATCCGGGAGGAGACAGATTTCTCCATGCGAACCGTCCGGAGGGCGTTCCGGTGCGGATCGTAAAGGCAGCAGGAAAAATGCCGGAGGCTATCTTTGCAGCAAAGGAAATCAACCGTCTCATTGGCGGAATCGACATGGTGGATGTGGAACAGCAGGACACCTTCCGGGAGGAAAAAAGAACCTGGACTTTCCGTGATATTGCCATTCTGTACCGTACGCACCACCAGGCGCGGCTGCTGGAAAAATGCCTGTCCCAGGAAGGAATCCCCTATCTTGTAACAGGACGTGAGGATTTTCTGGAAAAGCCTCTGCTCAGAGGAACCATTGCCTTTTTCCATTCACTTTTGGAACCGGAAAAGAAGGAATATGCCATCGATGCAGGAAAGCTTCTGTGGAATCTTGATACGGAGGCTTCGGATCTGGAAAGCAGTATTTACGGGCAGATGGCTGAAAAATACCGGACCAAATGGAAGCGCAGCAAGCCGAAAAAGCTTCTGGAAACCTGGATGGAGGATCTTGAGCGAAAGGATGACAACGATTTTATAAATCTGGCACATATGGGAGCCTGCTATAATACCATGGCAGAGTTTTTGGACGCGCTGCTTTTAGGAGAAGAGGGCGATCTGAAACGCTGCGGCGGGAAATCCTATTCTGCGGATTCAGTACGCCTCATGACCCTGCACGGCTCCAAGGGCCTGGAGTTCCCTGTGGTGATTCTCTTTGGCGTTGGCAAAGGGGAGCTGCCCCTGGAAAACGAAAAATATCCTTCTGATGTGGAAGAGGAAAGGCGGCTTTTTTACGTGGGAATGACCCGTGCAAAAGAGGAGCTGATCATTACTTATGCAGGTGAGCCTTCGGAATTTCTGGAAGAATTACCGAAAGAAGATACAGCAGAGGAAAGAGCAGGAAAGAAACACGCTGTGGAAGCGGCACAGCAGTTGAGCCTGTTTGATTTTCTATGACCGGGAGGGGATAGGATATGTTTGGAAGGAAAAAGAAAGCGGAAAAACCGAAAGCTTATGATGCGGAGCGCCTTCGCCCGGTGATCAAATCCAGCATTTGTACAGGGGAAAAAGTAGCAGGCTTTGCAGACAGAAAAACAGGAAAATTCGAAGATGTGATGCTGATCCGGGGCGATGGGGATCTGCAGGCATTCTGTCTGCTTTACGGATTAAAGGAAGAAGAAATAGGAAAGATCTGGTGAGTAAGCATGGCAATAAAAGTAGGAATTATCTCAGATACACACGGGCTTCTGCGCCCGGAGGTGATGGAAATCCTGAAAACCTGTGACTGCATTCTCCACGGCGGAGATATCAATAAGCCGGGAATACTGGATGAACTGAGGCCTCTGGCAAATATCTATGTGGTGCGGGGGAATAACGACAAGGATTGGGCGGAAGGACTTTCCAAAAGCCTCAGATTCTCCATCGGAGGCGTGAAGTTCTTTATGGTGCATAACAAAAAGGACGTGGATTGGACTCTGGGAGATACGCAGGTCGTGGTGTTTGGGCACAGCCATAAATATTTCCAGCAGGAGATAGACGGGCGGCTGTGGCTGAATCCGGGAAGCTGCGGCAGAAGCCGTTTCGGAGGCGAAGTTACCATGGCGGTAATGACAACTGAGGACGGGCAGTATACCGTAGAAAAAATAGTCATTCCGGCATAGGCACGTCCTCAATCAGTCTCATGAAAGGTTAAATTTTTTTCTGGCAATTTCAGCAATCCAGTGGGCCGTTTCTTCCGGCCCCAGCATGGAGGAGTCTATCATAAGATGTTTGTGATCCGGACAGGATGGGAGGAAACCGGCATACTTTTTATGATAGGCATCCCGTGCTCTGTCAACGTCAGCAATGGTGCGTCTGGCTTCCGCCTCGCCCATTTCCAGACGGTTGATGCAGTTATCGAGCCGCTTTTCCAGCGGGGCATAGATGTAAATGTTCATGTTATTTTCATTGGATTCCAGGATCGCATCGGAACACCGCCCCACCAGAATGCAGCTTGATTTTTTTGCCAATTCTTTGATAATCTCTTTTTGCACATCAAAGATGATATTCTGCATATATTCTTTGTCTGTGCCAAGGGGGAACATCCGCCTCCAAAAGCGGTAGCTGGCCTGTTCCTCCGACTCACTGACCTGGGAGATCGGAAGGTTTAGCTTTTGAGAAACCTCCTCCACAATATCCCTGTCATAAAATTCTACACCCAGCTCCTCAGAAAGTTCTTTGGCTATGGTCCGGCCCATGCTTCCAAACTGCCGGGTAATGGTGATCGTAAATTTATCCATAAATGAAACCTCCTTACGCAGTTACAAGAGTCTTCTGATATTTTCGCACTACACAGCTTAAGGTAAAGCAGATGGCGAAATAGCAGATGGCTTCAAACGCAAACAGCATCAGCATACCGCGCAGATCATAAATAGATCCTAATACAACAGAACAGTTTCTCATAAACTCATTCACATCTACCATCTTCAGGAAGGATGTATCTTTTATGATCGTAATAACCTGGCTGACCAGGGCAGGGATTACCTTTTTTATCATCTGCGGAAGGATGATATACCAAAGAGTCTGGAGAAAATTAAATCCCTGGGACTGTGCTCCCTCAAACTGTCCAACGGGGATGGAATTCAAACCGCCGCGGAAAATCTCTGCCATAACTGCGGAGGTAAAAAGTGAAATGGCAAAGACAGAAACTGCAATTTTATCTCCTCTGACAGTAAAGTAGATCCAGAGGATCCAGAGCAGGTTTGGGGTGCAGCGGAAGAATTCCACATATGCGCCAACCAGAGCCGAAGCCCAGTGCCACTTTCCTTTGGCGTAGGTCCGGATAAGCGCCAGGATAGTACCGAAAAACATACTGATCAAGGTTGCAAGAACTGCAATAATAACAGTCATCCCAAGACCTTTCAGCATAAACGTTACATTTGCTGAGGTAAAAATTTGCTGAAACAGAGTCAACATAAGCCTTCCTCCTTCAGTATTTCATCCACATTTTTTGCCTTAGGAAGCCGCAGAGAGCGGATTTCCAGATAGCGTGCAAGCCGTGCCAGCGGGAAGCAGATCAGGAAGTAAAGCAGGGCGCTGGTGAAATAAGCCTGTGCAAAATACCCGCGCTCAGCGCCCCAGGAATCTGTGAAATACATCAGATCCATGCCGGCAGCCATAGCCAGAATGGAAGTATTTTTCACAAGGTTCAGGGCCTGATTCGCTAAAGGAGGCATAATGATCTTTATGGTCTGCGGAAGGATGATATGATACATGGTCTGCAGATAAGTAAAGCCCTGGGAAGCAGCCGCCTCGGACTGACCTTTTGGAATGGCTTCAATACCGGTGCGGATTACCTCTGAAATATAAGCTCCGTGATAAACACCTACTCCGATAACGCCCAGAACAAATTTGGGAATGCGGTAGCCTGTGCTGGAAAACAGCATGGGCAGAACCATGTAATAAAACATGACCTGCAAGGCAAGCGGTGTATTCTGAATTACTTCCACATAAATGCGGGCGATGATCTTAGCCGGTTTAAACTTCATGGTGGAAAGCATTCCGAAGATAATGCCGAGGATAAGAGCAACCATTAATCCTACAATGGCAATCTTCAGAGTCATGAGAAAGCCGGGAATATAATATTCCGGTATGGCGTCCCACAGAGCCGCCCACCGTTTGGCATCTAATAAACCTTTAATCATATCAATCTTCCTTTACCATTTCATTACTGGATATGCGGGGATATCGCTTACTGGATCTCCCACTCTTCGATCATTTTATCGATGGTTCCGTCATCCAGCATAGAGGTTACCTTGTCATCCACAAGCTTTGCAAGACCTTCATTTTCCTTAGCAGAAGCAACGCCGTATTCCTGTTCTGCGAAACGGTCGTCCAGGATCATATTGGAATCGTTCACATATCCGGAAAGGATCGCACGGTCTACAGAGAAGCAGTCGATCTGATTGGTGGCAAGAGCCTGTGCAAGTGCCGGATATCCGTCAAATTCCTGGAACTCCGGTTTGATATCAATACCGTTCTCCTCAATGTAAGCGTTGAAGCTGTCTTTTGTGGTGGAAGACTGTGCCACACCGATGATCTTCCCGTCCAAGTCTTCGATGGATTCAATGCCGGATGATTTGTTTACAAGAAGTCCAACTGCATCTGTGAAGTACGGAGTGGAGAAATTGTAGGTTTCTTTTCTTTCATCTGTGATGGTGAAGGTTGCGATAACCAGGTCGATCTCTCCATTTTCAAGAAGAGGTCCTCTTGTCTTAGCCGTAACACCCTGGAATTCTACCAGATCTTTTTCCTTTGCTTCATCAGCAGTGCATCCAAAGATTTCACCTGCGATCTCATATGCAAGGTCATCTTCAAAACCTTCGTATTCTTCCGTCTCGGTATTCTGGAGGCTGAATTTCGGAACATCGGCTTTGCATCCTACTTTCAGGACGCCTTTGTCGATGATTGCCTGAACATCTTCCGGTACTTCCTCTGCTCTGACTGAGATGGTGCTGCCAACCATAGTTCCTACCATCATAGCTGCGGCAGCGAGAGCGAATAATCTTTTTTTCATCATAATAAACTCCTCCTTGAAAAATAATTTATATCTGAAGAGATAAAAACCTCCAGAAAACTTAGTGTAATATTTTGCTTAAAAAAGCTTTGGTTCTTTCGTGCTGCGGATTTTCGAAGAAGTGTTCAGGCGTGCCTTCCTCCAGAATGTAACCGCCGTCCATGAAGATGACTCTGTCAGCAACCTCTCTTGCAAATCCCATCTCGTGAGTGACACAGATCATGGTGATGTTTTCCTGTGCCAGCTCCACCATAACATTCAATACTTCCTGAACCATTTCCGGGTCCAGTGCCGAAGTTGGCTCATCAAAAAGGATGAGAGGCTGTTTGGTACAGAGTGCCCTGGCTATGGCGACACGCTGCTGCTGACCACCGGAAAGCTGGGCAGGATAGCTGCCTGCTTTTTCTTTTAATCCTACACGTTCCAGGCAATCCATTGCATGCTGGATGGCCTCTTTTTTGGGCACATGCTGGAGTTTCGTGGGGGCTAACGTAAGGTTTTCCAAAACGGTGAGATGAGGGTAGAGATTAAACTGCTGGAAAACCATGGAGGAATATTTTTTTGCCATTTCCAGGTGATTCTTTTTGGTCACCTCAGTACCTGCAATCGAAATCTTTCCGGAGGTTGGCTCCTCCAGATAGTTGATGCAGCGGATAAAAGTGGATTTGCCGGAGCCGGAAGGTCCGATGATGACCAGCTTTTCTCCTTCCTCTACGGTAAGGTTAATTCCTTTCAGAACCTCTAAATCTCCAAAATTTTTTTTCAGGTTCTCAACTTTTACCATGTCAGCCATTTGGTCTCCTTCTTTCTGATTTCTTATGCCGAAGCGCGGCTGCGTCAGCAACAATCTTTTGATACAAAAAAAGGTGCTCTGTCTGCATTTCCTGCTGACAAAGCACCTTTGCTTATCGGTTTTTGCTATGAGCGTATTATAGGCGCAAATTTTTTGAAAAGTCAATCCTTAAAAAAGAAAAAACATAATTTTGTTAAAATTGACCAATTTGAACCAAATTTTTAGAGAAAAATCGGGAAGTTACTCATGTGCCGGAAAGAAACTCAGAGAGTTTCCGAAAGCTCTTTCAGATGAGCGGTTAATTTTACATTTTCGCTGTAATCTACCGGACAGTCCACGATAACAGGAACATTTTGGGCAAAAGCCTCCTCAAGTGTGGGCAGAAGATCCTCTGCGCGCTCGATGCGATAACCCTTTCCGTGCATAGCCTCAGCAAACTTCACAAAATCCGGATTGCTGAAATCTACACACTCGGAGTGACCGTACTGATCCATCTGTTTCCATTTGATCAGCCCGTAGGAATCATCGTGAAAGATGAGCGTGACAATAGGAAGCTGCTCACGGAAAGCTGTTTCCAGCTCCTGGCAGTTCATCATGAAACCGCCGTCCCCTGTAACTGCCAGAACCCTTTTTTCCGGATAAAGGAGTTTTGCGGCAATGGCGCCCGGCACGGCAATTCCCATGGATGCAAAGCCGTTGGAAATGATACAGGTGTTGGGAAGATAGCAGTGATAGTGGCGGGCGATCCACATTTTATGCGCACCCACATCCGAAATCAGGATATCCTCCGGATTCATGACTTTCCGGATGTCGGAAAGGATCTTCTGGGGCTTGACAGGAAAGCTGAAATCCTCCTCGTACTGATCGTATTCTTTCATCATGAGTTCCTTTATTTTCAGAACGGCTTCCGGTTCTGCACTGCGGCGGCAGCGGTAGGAAATGTTGTCCAGTGAGTTAGAGATATCCCCTACGACCTCCACTGCTGTCTGATAATATTTATTGATGTGGGCAGGGCAGCAGTCTACGTGAATAATGGTTTTATCTTTGTTCGGATTCCATTTTTGAGGAGCATATTCCACCAGGTCGTAGCCTATGGCAATTACAACATCAGCCTCCTCCAGTATCTTGTTCTGGTAATCCTTTTGGGGGATTCCGATCGTCCACATGGAATATTTATTATCAAAAGGGATGATTCCCTTTGCCATCATAGTATGTACAACCGGAATCTTCAGCTTTTCCGCAAAGTTTGTTACAGCCTGGGCTGCCTGGGCGCGGACAGCTCCGGCACCTGCAAGAATAACGGGAGTTTTCGCCTGATACAGCATACCGGCGGCAAACTCAACAGTGTTTAAATCTGCAAATTCCTTTGGCTCCAGCTTTTTAGGAAGAGGATGCTCGTTTGCGGAAACGGTCATTTTTCCAATATCCACGGGTAGGTCGATATGGGTAGCGCCGGGCTTTTGGCTTTCTGCGTATTTAAAGGAAAGCCGGACGATCTCACTGATAGTCTCCGGTTTCCTGACCATCTTGGTTCTCTTTGTGATAGGTTCAAACATTTTGGTAAGATTTAAAAACTGGTGGGAGGTGATGTGCATACGCTCCGTATCTACCTGACCTGTGATCGCTACAAGAGGTGCTCCGTCAGAATCTGCGTCAGCCACACCGGTGACCAGGTTTGTGGCGCCAGGCCCAAGGGTTGCCAGACAAACACCGGCGCGCCCGGTAAGTCTGCCGTAAACATCTGCCATAAAAGCGGCGCCCTGCTCATGGCGTGTGGTAATAAAACGGATTCCTGGATGTTTAGACAGGGCTTCGATGACAGCCAGATTTTCTTCTCCGGGAATGCCGAAAATGACTTCAACACCTTCCTCCTCCAGACATTCAACTAATAATTCTGCGGCTGTTTTGGATGCTTCTTTTTCCATGATTAAATTCCTCTTTCCATTAGAATGTAAATGCCGGGAAAAAAGAAAGGACACACAGACCATTGTCCGTGTGCCCCATTGCACTTTTTTCGAATGCCCTAATTATAGTGACCTGTTTCGGGAAAGTCAAGAGCGGTTTTTGAAAAAAGACCCCTTTGCAATGAGAACAGGATAGGAGTATAATGTCCTCAGCGTATGAGGAAGACAGAGAAAGGGGCATAAGGTTGGAAAAAAAGAAAGTTGACATAAAATTTACGATAGGAATGATCATCCTGGTCGCAGTATTTGTGGTAATGGGAAGTTCCTTTTGGAAGGTAGTGGCTCTGCAGGCGGAAAAGGATATGGCAGAGGAAGCGAGACAGGAAGAGGAGGCCATCCGTGCTATTTGTGTGGAAGCGGGAGAATTGTTGAAGGAACAGGTATTTGTGGACATGGACACGAAAACAGTTTTTAAGGCTGACATCCCGAAAGAAGGAATTTATAACAGGAATGATAAGCTGATCGCAGGAGATGTGCTGGAAAACGGCGATATGGTAAAAATCTACGGAGATAATATTATGACAAGATCAATTCCGGCCCAGTATCCCGGTGTCACAAAGATGAAGCGTATGGGAAGGGCAACCCTGGAGGAGCTTGAGCCATACCTGGAAATTGTGAATAACATGTAGGATCCTGCTAAGAAAGGTGGATAACGTAAGATGAAATACTTAAAGCAGTTTTGGATCATTTTGCTGGTTTCTGCGCTGGGGGAAGGGCTGAGGGTGCTTTTGCCGCTGCCTGTACCGGCCAGCGTTTATGGGCTTATTCTTATGCTGGCGGCATTGCTGTGCGGCGTGATCAAGCTGGAACAGGTGGAAAATGCGGCTGATTTTCTGGTGGAGATCATGCCGGTAATGTTTATCCCTGCAGGCGTGGGGCTTTTAAATGCCTGGGGCGCCTTACAGCCCATTTGGGTTCCGGTGGCAGTCATTACGGTTGTCACTACGATCATCGTCATGGTGGTCACAGGGCGGACAACGCAGTTTGTGATAAAAAAGGACAGAAGGAGGCTGGAGAAGTGACATCATTTTTGGAAAGTTCTTTATTTTTTGGCGCTGCAGTCAGCCTGATCGCCTACGAGATCGGCTTACTCTTAAAGAAAAAGTTTAAACTGGCAGTTTTTAACCCTCTTCTCATTGCGATTTTGTGTGTAATGGGGATACTGACCGTATTGGATGTTGATTACGAAACCTACAATGAGGGTGCAAAATACATCAGCTATCTGCTCACGCCGGCAACGGTCTGCCTGGCGATCCCGCTGTACCGCCAGATGCATCTGCTGAAAAAAAACATCAAAGCAGTTATTGCCGGGATATTGTCAGGGGTGCTGGCAAGTATGGTGAGCGTGCTGGTTTTTGCAAAGCTTTTCGGTCTTTCCCATGAAGAATATGTAACATTGCTTCCGAAATCCATCACCACAGCCATTGGAATGGGTGTGTCAGAGGAACTGGGAGGCATTGTCACCATTACAGTAGCGGTCATCATCATTACCGGTGTGCTTGGGAATATGATCGCGGAAGCAGTATATAAGGTGGCAAAAATCGAGGAACCGATTGCAAAGGGCCTGGCGCTTGGAACCTCTGCCCATGCCATCGGCACAGCGAAGGCCATGGAGATCGGAGAGGTAGAAGGTGCCATGAGCAGCCTGGCGATCGCAGTGGCTGGACTTGTTACGGTGGTTGTTTCTTCTGTGTTTGCAGGCTTGTTGTGATTTGAGATATTGTGCATAGCTTCGGAGTTTTCCGGAGCTTTTTTCTTTTTTTTGATAAAAAAGAACATATATTCGTACTTGATTTTGTGAAAAACAAACAAACTTTCGACAAAATCAGTTTCATCCCGTTTTATTGGACTTATATTGTGGTAAGATATAAATACAGAGAAAACATGTTCGCGAAAATGCGTTCGAAAAAGGAGGAGTATATGATGTGGAGTGCTGATGAGAGGATCAAGGAAAGAAATATGGCGTTTGCAGGCGGCGGTTACACAGAGAACCGTAGAAATGAGAAAAGTAATCGTAAGCTGTCTGGGACTATGGCGATGATCCTTGGAGTTCTGGTAACATTGGAAATTATGGTGGCAGGTGCCATGATATTTAATTTCGACTTCCGTGGAGCGGATGTTATTGCCTTGATCTTTGCTTTTGTGGTATTATATTCAGGAGTCGTAGCGGTACTGACGGATAAATAGGAGCAGAGTATATATGCCGAAATCATTCCAGCAGAAAATGAAAATTTTATATTTGATGCGGGCCTTCATGGAACGTACAGATGAGCGGCATCCCATGACAGTGAAGGATATCATGGCATATCTGGAGGAGTTCGGAATTCGGGTGGAGAGAAAGACCATATACGATGATATCGAAACTCTGCGCGTTTTTGGAATGGATATTGAGAACCGCAGAGAAAGGCCGTCAGGATTCTACCTTGCTGACAGAAATTTTGAGCTTGCGGAGCTGAAGCTTCTGGTGGATGCGGTGCAGTCATCCAGGTTTATCACTGCCGGAAAATCACGGCAGCTCATACAGAAGCTGGAGAGCCTTACCAGTATTTATCAGGCTAAGGAGCTGCAGCGTCAGGTCATTGTAGAGACACGTGTAAAAACCCTGAATGAGAGTATTTATTATAACATTGACGAGATTCATAAGGCGATATCCCAGGAAAAACAGATAAGCTTCCAGTATTATGAGTGGACGGTGTCAAAGGAAATGCGTCTGAAAAAAGATGGAGAACGTTACCGCATCAGTCCGTGGCATATGATCTGGAAGGATGAGAATTATTATCTGATCGGCCTGGATGAGAAAAGCGGGATCGTAAAGCATTACCGTGTAGACAAAATGCTGAAGATCACAGTGGAAGAGGCCGGACGGAACGGAGCGGAGATATTTGAGAACTTTGATGCTGCCAAATTTGCGGCAGGCACATTCGGGATGTTTGGCGGAAGAGAGGAACGTGTAAGCCTGGAATTTGAGAATCGTCTGGTAGGAGTGGTACTGGATCATTTCGGGCAGGAGATCATTATAATAGGCAAGGATGAGAACCATTCCGGTACGCATGTACATGTCAACGTGAGCAGTCAGTTTTTTGGCTGGCTGGCCGGGCTTGGATCCGGGATAACCATAGTATCTCCGGAGAATGTCCGCAGGGAATACAGAGACTTTCTGAAAAAGGCCCTGGAAAACTATGTGTAAAGGAAGAAAAAATGACGGTCAAATCCAGACTTTTGGAATTATTGGAGCAGCATAAAGGGGAAACCATGTCGGGAGAGCGCCTTGCAGAAGAGCTGACATGCACTCGTGCTGCAGTATGGAAGGCAGTAAAGGCGCTTCGGGAAGAGGGCTATACCATTGAGGCAGGACCAAATAAAGGATATATGCTTGCCAGGGACAGCAACCGCTTATCCGTGGAGGGACTCAGGCTTTATCTCAAGGAACCCCAGACTCTGGTAAAGATTTATGACCAGGTGAACTCTACGAATCAGTGGGCAAAAAAAGCCGCAGTGAGCGGTGAGGCAGGACACGGTTCTTTTATCATGGCGTTGGAGCAGACAGCGGGAAGAGGAAGAAGGGGACGCGGCTTTTACTCTCCACGGGATGCAGGCCTGTATCTCAGTGTGATTCTGGAACCAGAGGAAACACTGAAGGAGAGCCTTCTGATCACCACAGCAGCGGCCACAGCGGTATATAAAGCTGTTCGGAAAGTATGCGGTGTGTCATTAGATATTAAGTGGGTCAATGATCTGTACCGAAATGGGAGAAAAGTATGTGGGATCCTGACAGAGGCAGTGACAGACTTTGAAAGCGGTGATATCCAGTTTGCGGTGGTAGGTATCGGGCTGAATCTTTACCTGGTTGAAGAGGAGCTTCCATCTGAGCTTGTTGGAGTGGTTGGTGCAGTATTTGACACTCGGAAGGAGGCTGAGGCGACAGATCGCAATCGTCTGGCAGCAGAGATCGTGAATGCGCTTCTGGAGGAGACGAAGGATTTAAAGCTGTCCCGGGAATATGTGGAGCATAACATTGTGCCGGGCAGAGAAATTGAAATTATAGATGGAGAAAGAAGCCGCCGTGCGAAAGCGCTGTCCATCTGTCCGGATGGCAGACTGCTGGTACAGGAGCATGACGGCGGACAGAGCAGACTTTCCTACGGAGAAGTTTCTATCTGTATAAAAGGGGAGAGCTGATTACCGGAAGGAAATACCAGTTTACAGGCAATAAGGGCTGAAATGATATGCTCATTATATACATGCTGCTGTGACGGCGGAAGTCAAAGTCTTACAGCAGTGCGACAGGGTCATTGACCCTCGCGGAAATATAGAACAGGAGGGATGCGTATGAAGAAAAGAAGAATTTTACAGGTCCTGCTCATTTGTTTCCTGATGCTTGGAATCTGCATGGTACCTGCAAAAAAAGTTCAGGCTGCAGGTCCTACGGCTGCGACACTAAGGGCTAATAAGACCTATAAGACCTATGACATAACCGGAGATGGAAATAAGGACAGGTTCCGGGTCGGAACTGTCTACGACAGCCAGCATGAGGCATGTACGGGACTTTCCGTTCGTATTAATAATAAAGTTGTTTATACCCTTTCTGATTCACATTTTTACAATGTGACCATTGAACGGTATACTTTGAAGAACGGCAAGCCATTTATTTACATTTGCACAAAAGGGGACAATGACTACGCAGATTTATGTGCGCTGTTCCAGTACAGGTCAGGCAAATTCAGAAAAGTCATTGATTTCCGGACACTGTTCGGAAATCACGGGTCGAATAAGAGCGGAAGGATCGTAAAAATTTCCGGAGATACGGTGACCGCCCGGTTTTATCTGATGTCTTATACAGTGGGTCCCTGCAACATCGAATACACCTATAAATATTCCGGCGGTACCCTGAAACGAAGCAGTAAATACGGTACCTTTGACAGTATCTATACCAATGGAAGAGATAATCGTACCTTTGTTGCCAATAGGAACTTCGCGGTATTTAAGTCACCGGGAAGCACCGCAAAGGCCTTCACCCTGAAAAAGGGAAAAAAGGTGACCGCTACAGGCAAGTGCTGGCTGTATAACGGAAAGATGTATATCCAGATTAAATATAAGAAAAACTATGCGTGGGTGAAAGCGGCATCTGTACTTCCTTCTTCACCAAGTCTGCAGTTGTTTTCAAATGTAACTTACGTAGGATAAATATAATTATGTAGTAAACAGGACCGTCACTTTTGTGGCGGTCCTGTTTACGGTAAAGGATTTTGGTGAATCAAAGGTTTGGGTTGGAAGAGTCGGGCAGGGGGGGCTGATTTGGATCTATAACATCTGATTCAGGGCTTGATTGCGGGGAATCATTGCTGCTGGCATCTTCATTCGCAAAGCTGTCTGACTGTTCAGAAGACTGTGAAGCAAATGGCTGTTGGTAAGGGCGATATGGCTCCCAGTAATGCTCCTGGAATTCGTGATCCGCATCTTTACGGCCCAGTCTCTTTTTCTTTCCGGTGAGAATGTAATAGCCGGCAAGGATGATCACGATAGCGATGATAACCTGCGGAATCCGGTAAAGGATATCACTGATCATATATCCCAGATAATTGGGGAATAACCAGTACAGCATATCTGTGAAATTATTCCAGAGAATAGCAACACCAAATACGATCATAAGAATTGCCAGAATCTTTCGGTATTTGGGAAGAAAATCTGCGCCATCTCCCAGGAGTCTGTCTAAATGAAGAATGTAATTATCTTCAATGGAATAAAACTCTTCATCAGGAAGAGATTTTAAATTGTGGACATTGAAGAAGCTATAGAACCAGATGATGGGAAGGAAAATCGTCATAAATCCCAGGTCGAAGCCTCCGGCAATGCCAACGATTGCCCAGAAGAGGAACATAATACTGAGTCCCTGTTTCATAAACCCCATATACATTTCTCCGGCACCGGGTATTAAGGAGCAGACAAATAACCACAGTCCTTTTCGTTTTCTTTGCATTTTTAAAAACCTCCATTTGCTATTTTTTTGGAAAGATTGCTCAGATAATCACTGATCTTATCTGAACCATTGGAAAGTCCTTCACTGATGCCGATGGAAAAATCCTTTAAATGATTAGTAGTTCCAGGTCTTTCGGTTTGCTCAGTCTGCTCGATAACAGCAGTCTGACGGGCGCCAAAGGAAGAAAACTCCGCTTGGCAGATACTAAAAAGCAGGAGTAGGGCTACCAGAACTCCCACAGCCGTATGCAGTCCTTCATATAACAGTTTCATCTTATAAGAAGTCTCAGCAACGGATTTCTCTGCTTTTACATCCATAGAAGCAGTCCTTGCAAGAATCTGTTCTTTGAGATAAACAGGAGCGGCGGCGGGGGGATCCTGGGATTCCCGGTTGATCATCTGGTCCAGACAGTAGTCACAGTTGTCCAGGTGTTCCAGAAAAGCAATCATATCTTTGGTTTCCATCTCGTTATTTTGGAATTTGTCTAAAGCATTTTTATCGATATGCACCTAATCACTCCTTTCAGTCAACATTTTCTTTAACATATTTTTAGCTCGGTAAAGCTGGGTCTGAATGGTTTTCGGGTTTTTATTTTCTTTGCGGGCGATTTCCGTTACAGAGAACTGGTCACAAAAATGAGAGACAGCCACCTCACGGTAAGGGCTTTTCAGGCGTTGGCAGAGCTGCCGCACCTGATTATCAGAATCTGCCAGCAGATATTCCTCCTCGGGGGAAGAGTTGGAATCCGGCAATTGGGAGAAATAGATATCCTCCGTAGGAATTGTGCGCCGTCCGGCCGCTTTCAGGTAGTCCAGGCATTTACGAACTGCAATTTTACTTAACCAGGCTTTTTCATAAGTACCGTCAAAACGGGAAAGATTTTTGTAGGCGGATATAAACACGTCCTGGGTCAGATCTTCGGCGTCAAAAGGGTTGCCGATAGATTTTAAACATATGGAATATACTAAATTCTGATACTGCTCGATCAAATATTCCAGATATTGTTCATGTGTGATGATATCAGCCCCCTTCCTTGCCCGTTCACTAATTATAACGCATTGGTGAAGAAAATCACTTCAAATTGTTTCGGATTTGTAAAAAAAATTGCACAGAGTCATGATTTGGTCTATACTGTTAAGGTAAAGTCAGCAGGAGGATAGACAAATGACGGAAACAAGACGTTTATATTATGAGAATGTATATAAAAAAGAATTTGAAGCAAAGGTGCTGGAGTGCAGGGAAGGAAAGAAGGGCTTTCAGATTATTCTGGATGAAAGCGCTTTTTATCCGGAAGGCGGCGGTCAGCCAAGCGACACAGGATATCTGAATCAGATAAAGGTGAAGGAAGTCCATGAGAAGGACGGAGAATTGCTCCATTATACGGATGAGGCAATAGAGCCGGGAACAACAGTTATGGGAAAAATTGACTGGACGCGCAGATTTGACCTGATGCAGCAGCATTCCGGCGAACATATGGTAAGCGGGCTGGTGCATGAAAAATACGGGTATGACAATGTTGGATTCCATATGGGATCGGATGTGATCACCATTGATTTCAATGGCATATTGGATGATGCTGAGATGGCAGAGATTGAGACATTGGTAAATGAAAAAATCTGGGAAAATGCTCCTGTAGAAATCTTTTTCCCATCTCGCGAAGAACTGGAAAGCCTGGAATACAGAAGCAAAAAGGAATTGACCGGGCAGGTGAGGATCGTACGATTTCCGGGCTGCGATACCTGTGCGTGCTGCGGAACTCATGTGAGCCGTACCGGTGAGATCGGCATGGTGAAACTGCTGTCTGTGGTAAAATTCCGGGATGGTGTGCGTATGGAGATGATATCCGGAAAGCGTGTGCTGAATTATCTGAATATGGTAAACGGGCAGAATCACCAGATTTCGGTGAAGCTTTCCGCGAAAATGGACAAGACTGCCCAGGCGGTGGCAAGGCTGCAGGATGAAAATTTTGCTCTGAAAGGCCGCGTTCACACTATGGAAGAAGAAATGTTTTCCAGAGAGGCGCAGAAGTGGAGTAACGCAGGAAACGTTCTGCTGTTTCAGGAGGGAATGGAAGCGGACAGTGTTCGCAAGCTGGCTGATGCTGTCATGCAGACATGCAAAGGACGCTGCGCCGTATTTTCGAAAAATCCCGACGGAAGCTTTAAGTATGCTATGGGAGAGATAGATGGAGACCTGCGCCAATTTACAAAAGAGATGAACGGTGCGTTAAATGGACGGGGAGGCGGAAAGCCCTTCTTTGTACAAGGCTCCGTGCAGGCAGCAGAAGCGGAGATCAGGAAGTTTTTTGAACAGTAGTCAGAGGTGGGAATATGTTTGGAGAATGCCATGCACATTTGATCATGGATGGTCTGAATTACAAAAAAGCAGTGGAGCTTCACAGGGATGGTGTGAAGGACGGGATAATAAGAAAGCATCTGAAAACATACCAGGGGCTTGGTGTGACTTTTGTGCGGGATGGAGGCGATGCCCTTGGCGTGTCAAAAAGGGCAAAGAAACTGGCTGGCGAGTATGGAATTGATTACAGGACACCGATTTTTGCCATTCATAAAAACGGTCACTACGGAGCTATAGTAGGACGCGGATTTGACAGCATGAAGGAGTACCATGGGCTTGTTCTGGAGGCAAGTGCAGAGGGTGCGGATTTTATTAAGATCATGACAACAGGGCTGATGGATTTTGACAATCACGGCAATGTGACTGGAACTCCTCTTCCGAAGGAGGAGGTCCAGGAGATGGTACATATCGCTCATGAGGAGGGGATGGCTGTGATGAGCCATACCAACGGCGTATACGGAGTGGCAGCGGCAGTGGAGGCTGGTGTGGACAGTGTGGAGCATGGGAATTATATGGACGAAACGGTCATTTCCATGCTGGCAGACAGCGAAACGGTGTGGGTACCGACGCTGGTGACTGTCCGAAATCTGCTGGGATGCGGCAGATATGAGGATACGGTTATACGCTCCATTATGGAAAACGGCGAGAAAAATCTACGGCTTGCCTTTGAAAAAAGAGTGAAGGTGGCGTTGGGAAGCGATGCGGGAGCATATATGGTTCCTCATGGCGATGGAATTATGAATGAATATCAGGCCTTCCTGACAATCCTTGGAGCTACTCATGAGGTGAACGAGTGGCTGAAGGAAGGAGAAGTAAGGATACGTAAAAAATTCAGGAGAGAGCTGTAAAGCCCTCTCCTTACGCATCTTCGATCTTGATAGATGTATAGATATTTGAAGTTTTTGATCTCGATGGGTTGAATGTAATCCGAACCCAGGAGCCTGCAGCCAGCCCTGAGGTGGAATAATTCTGTGCGCCTTCCGTAAAGCAGGTCACAGAAGCACCATCGGAGGTCTGAAGCGTAATGGTATTTGCAGTAGAGCCGGAGATGGTTCCGGTTACGGTAAAAGCCATATTTCTCTCTGCCATGGTATCAGGGTCTTCTCCGGTCACACCGGTGACCGTGATTCCGGCAAAGGTGTTATCCTTAAGCTCTCCGACATAAGAAATATTGACGTAAGAGCCGGGAGCAGCACCGCCTTTAAAGTGAACGGGAATCTGGGAAAGATCCACATCCACGGTCGTTTCTGAACCGGCGGGAAGTACAGTGAGCACATTGGCAGCAATATTCTGGATAACAGCGTGGAGCTGTTTTTCCTTGTCCTTTTCCTGCCGGGTATCCTGCGCCGGATCCGGAGTGGGCGTTGGTTCCGGGACGGTCAGCGGTTCAATATCAGAAATGCTCAGTACCTTCAGATGGCTTGCATTCAGTACAGTAGCAGTTTCATCTTCTGACTGAGCAAATGCTCCTTTAAAATGAATGTAGACCCAGATGCCTGGTTTGATACCATTCTGGTAGTATTGCAGCGTTCCGGTGATCGGATAAGTGGCAGTTTTCCCTTTTTTGGACTTAATGGTTATTGTGTTGGGAGTCAGGCTTTGGACTTCGCCATGAGCGGTGCGTTCCTCCAACTGGTTTTTGTTATGAAACTCATCCACTACCTTTAATGCTTTCACACTGCTGGTATCTGTATCAGAAAGCTGCCCCTCGTAGATCACACTGATTTCATCCCCGGTGATCATTCCGTCCTGGCATTCCAGAGTTGCCTGTGAAACATCAAATACATAGGTTTGCTCATCTCCCTGTACAGTAAGCTGGCTTCCGGTGAAGTCCAGAAGAGTTCCGGTAATCTCATCCATGTAAACCCGGTGCTTTGCTGTGGCAGTCTCCTGTTCGGCGGAATCCTCTTCATTGATATATTCTTTTATCATATCGCCTAAGGTGCAGCCTGTCATGGTAAAGGCGAGAC
Organism: Ruminococcus sp. 5_1_39BFAA; assembly: GCF_964240875.1. Lineage (NCBI taxonomy): Bacteria > Bacillati > Bacillota > Clostridia > Eubacteriales > Oscillospiraceae > Ruminococcus > Ruminococcus sp. 5_1_39BFAA. The sequence continues at coordinate 405,835 of NZ_CAXSVO010000002.1, forward strand.
AGGAGCAGATACATAAAGCAATAAGCTTTTTCATTTATATCCTCCGGTGTTTCCTGCCTTAATGTCTGGTCTTATTTTGCTCCTGGTCCGGTGCAGGAGGCTTGGCAGTGAAATCGAAAACTTCTCTGTAAGCGTCCCATTCTTTTCGGTCGTCCGGTGCCCGGTGCATCAGACCTGTACATTCTGTGCAGGCGTTCGTATCAAGGTAATTGTCATACTGAATGTTATAAGGATTTGAATCTGACACATTTTTGATATTTTTCTTTCCGGTATCCATAAGAATTCCTCCTTAATCGTTGATAAAGTCTCCGATTAGTATGTGGGAAAAATTCTGAACTATGCAGCGATACAGCATAACGGAATAATATCTTAAATTTCACCATAAAAAAGTTCCATAATTTGTGCAGATTAACTGGGTATATTATAGCAAAAACATATTGAAATTTCTACAAATTGTGTTATAATCGCCTTAAATAAATAATAGCGAAGTAGGAATTTATGCGTCAAGTGTTCATTGGCTGGGGAGTCGCCGTGAAACGAAAAGCTAGCAAGAGACAAAGAGGCTGCTTACGATATATTTTCCGCACCCGTTGCTACATGTGAGAACATCTCATAATGTGGAGGGATTATTATTATTTATGGTAACTACTCTATTTTTAAAAACATTATGGAGGTGTTTTTATTATGCAAAAAAACAAACAGCAGTGGAGCGTAAAAACGCTTGTATTTATGGCACTTCTCATTGCCATCCAGTTGGTGCTTTCCCGTGTTATGGTCATTGATCTGGGTGTGTACCGCATCACCTTTGGTACAGTGGCAACCATTTTGGCAGGACTCTGGCTTGGCCCTGTAGCCGGCGGTGTGTGCGGTATGACTGCGGACATCATCGGATGCTTCATGAAGGGCTATGCCATCAACCCGCTGATCACGCTGGCTGCTATCACCTGGGGTGTGGTTCCGGGAGTGGCAAAGAAGCTTATGGCAGAGAAGACGAGAAAGGTAAAAACTGCGATCATCTGTGCAGCCATTGTGATCTCCGCCGTACTGGGAACTCTTGTATTCACTACAGCAGGCTTGGTTATGATCGGCGCTAATTTCTATGGCATTATGCCGGGACGTCTGGTGCAGTTTGCCATTATGACACCAATCTACTGCGTGCTCACCAGTCTGTTATATTTCAGTCCTCTGACCAGTCTTGTGGTAGGCAATGTAACCTCCGTAGGTCTGGAGAAAAAGGCGGTATAAACAGTTTTACATAATAAAAATCTGAATAATATTACAATTGAATATTGATTCGATTCCCCAAAAAATAGAGAGCGCAGCGTTTGCTGCGCTCTTTTCGTACCAAAAGAAAAGACTCTATTTGTTCCAACCACATCTGACTTACGGCTGAACACGGAACCAGTAAGTATAAGCATATTGATAACCCAATGAGACATAAAGTGCCTGGGCTGGGGTGTTGCCTTTGACTACCTGGAGATAGGATTTGGAAGCGCCCTTACGCCTTCCTTCCTTCAGAAGCCCGGTGCAGATCTGGCGGGCATAGCCCATATGCCGGAAATCCTCGCGGACATGGATGGCGTAGATGCCGATGTAATCACGGTCCAGGATTCCCAGTCCGGTGGCCACGATTTTTCCATTGTCCCAAATGGAGGCGCAGATGGTATCCTTTACAATGGCACGATACATGGATGGAACTACAGCGCGGTGAACTGGATTGACAGTTCCCTTCAGGTCAAAAAGGCTTTCAATCCACACATCAGGAATGTCATCTGTAAAATTTACTTTGGGATAAGGATGATCCAGAACACCGTCCTCCAGATTCATAGTCATAACCTGGGTAGTATGCTGAATCCCGTAACCGCGGTTTTCCAGCACATAATCAAAATCCGGGGAAACCAGCGGACTGATCTTAAAAATAGCAGGGCTTCCCAGACGGCGGTATTCATTTTCACAGTAGGATACCTTTTCCCGCCAGGACAATGTGGAAGTGCCGAACTGTTCCACGCTGTTGGTGCGGTGTGTATAAAAATACGAAAAACGGAGAATCCACCCGTCATAAAGCTCCATCTTGTGAGAAGGCCATGCGTTCAGGGACATGTCTTCAATTTCTTTGATCATTTTATTCATGGGAAACCACTCTTTCTAATCTTGTCAGGATTGCATTATTATACATAAAAATGCAATAATATGCAATTATAATTTATACTGACATTACAATTTATCCTGAAACTCAGAGAAGAGTTTTTGTGCCAGAATTTTATGCCCTTGTGCAGTGAGATGAATACCGTCAGGCGTGATCATATCCAGCCCATATCGCCGGGCTTCCTCATTCAGATCTTGATGCAGACGGATATAGGGAAAACTGTATTTATCAGCAAGGGTCAGTATTTTGCCGGACATAGCTTTCACATGGGGAATCCAGTTCCGGTATTCAGCGGGCCAGGGGAAAATAAAGGGTTCCATGAGAATGATGGTTTTGGCGGAATTTGTCAGTATTGTTAACAGTTTATCGTAATGCCTTGAAAATTGAAGCATCATATCTGCCTGTTGCTCTGGCGTGCGGCAGGTATTCATCATCAATCCGATATCATTGATTCCAATCAAAATTGTTATAATATCTGCATCTTTCGCAGCATAGCTTTCCGCATTTTCCAGAAGCCGCGCAACAGTAAAGCCGTCGATTCCGCAGTTGATCATTTCATGCAGGATCCCGGCAGAGGCAAGACTGTGGGAGAGCATTTTTACATACCCATTTCCCAGCGGAGAAGAGGAAAAAAAGCGTCCGCAGTCTGTAATACTATCTCCCAGGCAAAGAATACGAGTCATAAAGTATACCCCCATGTAATGAATTGTGATTGCCGTAAATGCGGCTGTTCAGCTGTTTTGAAGCCTATTATATCTCTTTCGTGGAGATTTGTTTATACTTTTTTTAGAAAAATATGGAAAAAAGCACTGGACAAAATAGTACCTCACGTTCTATAATGAGACTCACCAGAAAACATCTGGTATCGAAGCCGTCAGTTCAGACGGAAATTCCCATTTTACTTAAGAGAAAAAATTTAAAGAACCCTACAGAAAAGGGGTGATAATATGCTGTACAATACCGGACTGCCTATTGTAATGGCAGGAGTGGCAATGGTGTTGGATTTACGGACTGCCAGAGTAGACAACGGATGGATCGTATTTTGTCTGGGAATCGGGCTGGCCGCCCGTCTTTTGGAAAAAGGCCCGGGCGGACTGTGGGATGGTTTTATGGGCATTTTACTGCCCGCAGCAGTATTGGGCTGGCTGTTCCTTTTACGGATGCTGGGAGCAGGGGACATTAAACTTCTTTGTGCTCTTGGCAGCATTCTCGGAGCGGCAAAAATTCTGGAATGTATCTTCTTTTCCATGCTCATCGGAGCAGGCATTTCTGCAGCAATTCTTATTTCTACAGGCGGCATCAGCCAGAGATTCCTCTACTTTATCCTGTATGTCAGGGAGCTTATTAGCACAGGGAAGATAACACCCTATTACCGCGGCGGCATGTCATCACCAGAGAACTTTCATTTTACAGTACCTGTATTTCTAAGTGTAGTGCTTTATGCGGGAGGTGCATATTGAAGAAAAACATTTTTGCAGTCTGCGATCTGGAAGTAGACTACGCCCTGAATTTCATGGATTACTTGAATCAGAAGAAAAATATCCCATTTGAGATCCAGGCATTTACCAGCGTGGAAAGCCTGATCGCTTATGGGAAAAAGACACACATTGAGTTGCTGCTGATTTCCGGAAAGGCGATGTGCCGTCAGGTCCGGGAAATGGATATTGGAAAGATTGTGATCCTGTCCGAAGGAGTACATCCTCCGGAGCTGGATCAGTATCCAAGTGTGTATAAGTATCAGTCTTCTTCAGAGGTAATCCGTGAGGTGATGGCGTGTTACGGAGCAGAAAAAGCCGTAGCGCCGGTTGTTTTTCCTGTGTTGAAAAAGACAACGGAAATTTATGGGGTTTATTCCCCGTTAGGGCGTTGTCTGAAAACTTCCTTTGCATTGGCTATGGGGCAGGTGCTGGCCAGGGAAAGAGCGGTACTTTACCTGAACCTGGAAGAATATTCCGGGTTTGAAGAACTGATGGGAAAAGCCTTTTCCCATAATTTAAGTGACCTGTTGTACTACGTGCGCCAGGATAACCAGAATCTTATCCACAGAATGAACAGTATGATACAGACGGTAAATAATCTGGACTATATCCCGCCTGTGCAGACTCCGGGTGATATCCGGGGAACTGCCTGGCAGGACTGGGAGCGTCTGATTCAGGAAATCGTTATGCACAGCTCTTATGAGATTCTGATACTGGATATGGGCAGCGGAATTGACGAGACATTTCAGATGCTGGATATGTGTGCAAGGATTTATATGCCGGTCCTTACGGATGTGGTATCGGTCAGCAAGGTTGCGCAGTTTGAGAACCTGGTGAGAATCTGGGATTTTCCCCAGATTTTGTCAAAGACAGTGAAGGTAAGGCCGCCCTTTCACATGGGAAGCGGACCTGCAGAGGCATATGTTGAGGGGCTTCTGTGGAGTGAACTGGGTGACTATGTAAGGGAAGTGCTGAGAAAGGAGAGCGTATGAGCAGAGAGACATTCCGTAAGCTTCGCCAGCTTTTGATGGAAAAGCTGGATATATACCGGGAGCTTTCTGATAAAGAAATTTTGGATGCTATTGATGAGTTGATCCTGGACAACATGAGGGATTCCCGTTTTTCCATAAAAGAAAAGGTGCAGCTTCGCCAGGAGCTTTTCTACTCTGTAAGAAAGCTGGACGTGCTTCAGGAGCTGATCGAGGATGAAACGGTGACGGAAATCATGGTGAATGGACCGGATTCCATTTTTGTGGAGCAGGAAGGAAAGGTAAAAAAATGGCACAAAACATTTACATCAAGAGAGAAGCTGGAGGATGTGATCCAGCAGATCGTAGGAAAATGCAACCGGGTTGTAAACGAGTCCATGCCAATTGTGGATGCGAGGCTGGAAAATGGTGCAAGGGTAAACGCGGTGATCCATCCCGTGGCTTTGAATGGGCCGATTCTTACGATCCGCCGTTTCCCGGATAAGCCCATTACCATGGAAAAGCTTGTTGAGCTTGGCAGCCTGCCCGCCGGGTGTGCGGAGTTTTTGGAAAAGCTGGTAAAGGCAGGCTATTCCATGGTCATCGGCGGAGGTACGGGCAGCGGAAAAACCACGTTTCTGGGAGCATTGTCAGAATATATTCCAAAGGATGAGCGGATCATTACCATTGAGGACAATGCGGAACTGAAGATCCAGGGAATTCCCAACCTGGTGAGGTTGGAGGCAAAGATGACGAATGGAAACGGTGCAGAGTCTGTGACGATCCGGGATCTGATCAAAACAGCCTTGAGAATGCGGCCGGACAGGATCGTGGTGGGAGAAGTACGGGGCGGAGAGGCGGTAGATATGCTGCAGGCATTAAACACAGGACACGAGGGAAGCTTAAGCACTGCCCATGCCAACAGCAGCCGGGATATGTTGAGCCGTCTGGAAACGATGACCCTGATGGGGGTAGACCTGCCGCTGGAAGCCATACGGCGTCAGATCGCTTCCGGTGTGGACATACTGATCCATCTGGGCAGAATGAGGGATAAATCCAGGAAGGTTCTGGAAATTACGGAGGTCTGCGGCTATGAAGACGGGGAAATACGTCTTTCGCCGCTCTATCAGTGGCAGGAGGGAAAGGGGCTTTTGGAGACAGCCGCTCTCCTCAACAGAAAAAAGCTGGAACGTGCGGGGGTCAGATTATGAGGAAAAAGGAAAAGGGAAAACAGGGTGCAGAAAAAGCAATGCGGAAGCAGGAAACGGAAAGAAGGGATTACGGCAAATACTGCTACAGCCCTGGCGAAGCGGCGAAGTATCTGGCGCAGAGTATGGCATTGTGTGCCTTGGTAGATTATCTGTTTTACAGAAATTTTTGGGCGTTAGCTCTCATGTCTCCGATTCCGGTATTTTATCTGAAATGGAAAAAGAAGCGCCTGATCCACGAGAGAAAGAAGCGGCTGAATTATCAGTTTAAGGATGCGCTGAATTCCATGAGCGTGGCAGTGCAGGCAGGGTACTCCGTAGAAAATGCAGTTTCCGCTTGTGTGCGGGATCTGGAGCAGCTATATGATGCAGACGAGGATATTCTGGAAGAATTTCGCTATATTCAGGCGCAGCAGCATGTAAGCATTCCTGTGGAAGAGCTTTTTCTTGACCTTGGAGAGAGGAGCCAGGTGGAGGATATTGAAAATTTTGCTTCCGTATTTTACACGGCAAAAAGAACCGGTGGAGATATGGGCAAGGTGATCCAGAAGGTTGCACGGATGTTGGGAGACAGGATCGATGTGAAAAAAGAGATAGAAGCCACGCTTTCTGCAAAAAAATCAGAGCAGTTTATCATGAGCCTGATGCCTGCGGGGATTATTCTCTATTTGCGGCTAAGTTCCCCGGGATTTTTGGATGTGCTGTATGGAAATCCCTTTGGAATCTGTGCGATGACCGTATGTCTGGTGATTTATGGAGGCGCGTACTGGATGGGCAGAAAAATAGTAGATATAGAGGTATAGGAGGGAAAATGTGGCTTCATATTGTCATTTTTGTTATAGTCCCGGCAATTGTTGCCGGGTGGAAAATGGGATGGCTTCCCGCGGAAAAATTTGGGACTGCAAAGGGAAGAAGACTGTTTGTGATGGTGACATTGGCAGGAAATATGATCGGACTGGCGCTTACGTTAAAGGACGGCGGAGGCAGCATTTATTCTGAGGGATATGGACTAAAAAAGGAGGAAGGTTCTTATGAGGAGAAATTCATGGTATCCGTGGATGGAGAAGAAGCAGGCAATATCTACATACAAGTACCGGAAAAGGAAATGGAGCAGGAAGAAGAATTACAGCCGGAGGTACTGACAGAGGAAGAAAGCCGTAAACAAAAGCTGCTGGATGCGGTTATAAAGTATAACGAGGACAAGAACGATCCGGATTATTACTATCTGCCTGCCAGATGGAACGGAAAGCCTCTGGTATGGGCAACGCCTCCCGATAACAGCGGAAACCTTCTGGCAGCCCTGTTTCTGGCAGCAGCGATGGCGCTGGTGGCTGTCAAAGCCAGGGAGGAACAGGCGGCTCTTGCAAAAAGGTACGAGCAGCTTTTGATGGACTATCCCGGACTGATCATGAAATTTACACTACTGGTACAGGCAGGAATGACGGTACGCAGAGCATTTCAGAAAATAGCACTGGACTATAAACGGAAAAGACCTGAAAAGCCCAGGATAGCCTATGAGGAAATCGTGACAGCCTGCAATGAGATGGAAAGCGGTGTTTCTGAGGCAGAAGCTTACAGACGGTTTGGAGAACGGTGCGGGCAGGTGAAATATAAGACCTTTGCCACGCTCCTGATACAAAATCTGCAAAAAGGAAGCCGTTATCTTTCCGACATGCTGGAAAAGGAATCCATGGAGGCATGGGATGACCGCAAAAGAAATGCCAGAGTGCTGGGAGAAGCGGCGACTACGAAGCTTCTGGTGCCCATGGTGCTGATGCTTTTGGTGGTCATGGCTGTGATCATGATTCCGGCGTGCCTGTCCTTTTATGGATGATCCGGTGGGAAGAGGTATGGTTCAGTTATCATCCGGCAAACGAGGAAGGAGGTGAAACGTATGAAGGATATCCGAAAGCTGGCAAAGGAATTTGCCATGGAAGAAGATGCTGTGGGTGTGGTGGAGATTATTTTAATACTTGTGGTGTTGATTGGTCTTGTCATTATCTTTAAAGAACAGCTTACAAATCTGGTGAAATCTATTTTAGCTAAAATAACAAGTCAGAGTAACTCCATTTAAACAATATGTCCGTATTAACGGATACCATGATAAGCATAAGAAATGAGGAGGTGTGTTTCCATGGTGAGAAAGGGCAGCATAACAGTATTTACGGCATTGATTCTGAGCCTGGTTGTATCTCTTCTATGCTCGGGAATTGAATCCGTGAGGATGGCGGCAGCCAGAACACAGATTTTGAATGGGCTTGATATCGGCTTATATTCCCTGTTTGGACAGTATGACAAGTCTCTTTTAAAGGACTATGATCTGTTTGCAGTGGATGCTTCGGGCAGCGGTGAGGAATTAGATCTGGCAGGTATATATGATAACCTGGAAAGTTATATGAAACCGATACTGGCACAAAACAGCCAGAAGCTGTCTATAGAAAACGGTGGGATTGCCGGATACCGGCTTCTTACGGATGAGGAGGGAGAGGTTTTTTACCAGCAGATTGTCCGGTATATGAAAGAAACACTTGGAAGCCGTGGAGTGCAGCTCCTCTTACAGAAAATGAGACAGCGGCAGAAAAAGACAGAGGAAGCGGAAAAAGCAGGGAGTGAGGCTGAAAACGGAAATGCGCTGGCGGTCTATGATTCGGAAATGAGTGAGGCTGCTGAAAAAAGTCAGGCAGCGTTGGAAGAGAAAAGGGCACAGGAACAGCAGAGCCAGAGCGAGGAGTTTACGGACGGAGGTTCTTCGGAAGAAGCGGGATTCGGAGGGACGGAGCTTGTTCCGGTTACTGTTCAGAATCCGATTCCTGTTATACAGAGAATCAGGTGGATGAGCCTTTTAGATCTTGTTTTGCCGCCGGACCGGAGCAGGTCGGATAAGAAGATACAAAAAAACGAGCTGGTATCCGGGAGAGAACTGGAGCAGGGGCTGCCTATGAGCGATGAAGTAAAGAGGGACAGCTCTCTGATTTCCCAGGTGTTATACCAGCAGTATCTAATGGATAAGCTGGGAAATTATAGAAGCCCTGGAAAGGGCGGTCTGGAGTATCAGATAGAATATATACTGGGCGGATATGGCAGCGATGAGGAAAATCTAAAATCCATTGCAAGAAAGCTGCTGTTGGTAAGAGAAGGGGTAAATGCCGTATGTCTTGCGGCAGACAGTGTGAGGCGTGCCCAGGCAGAAGCTCTGGCAATCGCTATTGCATCAGGATTTCTCATACCGCCTGCAGCAGGGATCATAGAAGGGGCATTGATTCTGTGCTGGGCTTTTGGAGAAAGCATTTTGGATGTTCGAACCTTATTTGCTGGAGGAAAGGTACCGCTGGTAAAGGATTCGTCCCAATGGCAGCTATCACTGGAGAATTTGCCGGCCTTACTGGAAATTGCAGATGGAACAGGAGCAAATGAGGAAGAAGGGCTGGAATATGAAGATTATCTCCAGGTGTTTCTCCTGGCTGCGAAAAAGGACCGTAAGGTCTGGCGGGGAATGGACATGCTGGAGTTGTCCATGCGAAGTGCAGATGGCTGGGAGGGATTTCGGCTGGATACCTGTCTGACGGCATTGGAAGCTTCCGTGGATGTGAGGGCAAATAAACGAAAAAGCTTTACAGTTACAAGGCAGTATTGTTATACGTAATGCGGTATTGGGAGGGAGGCGCAGAAAGATGCTTTTTCAGGGAGTATTGGTGAATGAAGAACAAATGATAGACAGATGCGGAGATACAGATAGAAGAAAACAAATGAGAAATCACCATGATTACAGACGGAAGGAAAGGAAACGCTCTCGAAGTTTTGGGTTGGTTCTGGCAGCCCCGTTGGTCAGAACAATTCTTTCTGGAAAAGTATCTCTGTGCGTCTCCTTTGGGAAGCTGGTAAAGAAGCTGAAAAAGGCAAGCCTGACTGTGGAGACCGCGCTGGTCCTACCCCTGTTTTTCTTTGGAATGGTAACAATGATTTCTTTTATGGATATTTATAAGCTGCAGACAGAACATTTATCAGCGTTGTGCCAGAAGGTCAAACAGGCGGGGATGTACGCTTATGTGCTGGATGGAAGCGGAGTTGAGGAGATCACTCTGCCGGATATCTATTCCTATCAGCCTGTGGGCGGATTTATTCCACTACCCAAGATACGAATGTTTAATGTGGTAAAGGTCCATGCCTGGACAGGTGCTGAGCATAAAAGCGGGGAAAGCAGCGAAGAAAGCACGGAGGTCATGGTGTATGTGACAGAATCGGGACAGGTTTACCACAAGAAGCTGGGATGTACCTATCTTAATCTGTCTGTCACCCAGGTATCGGGAAAAAGTGTTCCGAATCTTCGAAATGATTACGGTGAGAAATATCATGCCTGTGAGACTTGCAGCCGATATCAGAATCCTTCCGGCACTGTGTATATAACAGAAAAGGGAAACCGGTATCATAATCAGAAAAACTGCAGCGGTCTGAAACGTTCTGTGCGTCTGGTAAAGGAGTCGGAGCTGGACGGAATGCGCTGCTGCAGCCGATGCGGATGAGAGGAGAGAAAAATGCTGAATGAGGTTTGTGCTTTGGTATTCCTGAGTGTGAACAGTTGGTTTGATGTGAAGAAAAGGGAAATATCGTTGGCTGCGGTGGGAATATTTGGGGTGTTGGGATTGCTGTTAGCGCTCTATAATGGGGCGCTCTCCTGGAATTTGCTGGTTCCCATGGGAATCAGTGCAGGAGTGATCGGACTGAGTAACGTGACAGGCGGAGCAGTGGGAATGGGGGATGGTCTGGTTCTGATGGTACTTGCAATCATGCTGAGCGGCGGAGAGTTTTTAGCTGTGCTTTTTATGGGACTTTTGGGCAGCGGCGTCTGTTCGTTGATCATGCTTCTGGTGTTCCGAAAAGGAAAAAAATATGAAATTCCATTTGTTCCGTTTATCCTTTTGAGCTATGTGGGAGGATTGATATTGTGGTAAAGATGGATAAAAAGGGGAGTCTGACCGTGGAGGCTGCACTTTTAATGCCTGTGCTGCTTCTGGTTGTGATGGGAATACTGTATCTGTTCTTCTGGGTTCATAACAGAGCATGGTTGACAGCGGCTGCCTATGAAGCGGCCATTAGCGGGAGTATGGAAGGAATCAAAGAAGAGGGAAAGGTTCAGGAAACTGCAGAAGAAAAGGGAAGAGAGCTTGGAAGCACAGGCTTTTTCGGGGCGGATAATCTCACTGTTCAGGCGACGGCAGGAAAAAAGGTACAGGTAGCGTATAACCTGGATACAGTATCTGGTTTTGGCGGCTTTTCTTGGCACCTGTGTGCAGAGGGAGAGGCCGCGGTGCTAAAGCCGGTGAGTTGGATTCGAAAAGTAAAAGCGGCTGCCGAATTGATCGAAGGACTGGGTGATGGATGATGAGAGCAGAATATAAAAGAGATATGAACCATAATTTCCTGATTCTCCATGAGGAAGAGGAGATCGACACAGGCTCCTACCAGGTGAGAATGCTTGCAGGAAACGCGATTCCTTCTGTATTGAAATGCAGGATACAGGGAATAGACGGCAAATTTATGATTTATTACGACATTACCTCTCGGCAGTCGGTGTCTATGCTGTTTGAGGAGAAAAAGCTGGATTTTGGGGATTTGCAGTTGATCTTTGGCGGATTTGTGCAGGTAATGGAGGAAATGTCAGAGTATTTGCTGAATCCAGGGAGGCTGGTTATCCGTCCGGAATATATGTATGTGGATTTAGAAAAGCGGCAGCTATTTTTCTGCTACCTGCCGGGCTTTGAGGTGGATGTAAGAAAGCAGTTTCAGGAATTGACGGAGTATATTCTGCCTAAGCTGAATCATGAGGACAGCGCAGCAGTTATGTTGGGTTACGGTGTATACAGGCGTGCATTGGAGGATGGCTTTCATCTTGAGCATATCAAGGAGGAGCTTTACCGGGAGAGAGGAGAGGCTATCTCCACAGAGGCGCTTCAGAAACCGGAAAAGCACCAGGAACCAGAGATACCGGAAAATCTTGAATTAGGAGAGGATTTATGGGGAGCAGAAGAATCTGTACAGGGAGCGGATAAGAAAAAGGCAGCAGAAGAACCTAAAAAACCTGGAAAATTTGGGGTTGGATATAAAATCCTGGGCTGCTTGTCCGGCGCGGCTGTTGCTATGGCTGTGATTTCTGCAAAAGTAATGGGGTACCTTCCGGGGATTCCTATGGAAATGCTGCTGGGCGGAATCATAGTGACTATGGGGGTCAGTATGCTGACTTATGCAGCTTTTTCCAGAAGAAAAAGGGAGAGGGCGGAGGCTGTTTCCCTGGCCGTACAGGAAAAGAGCAATACGGACAGTCTCTTTGAGAAAGCTGCGGCAACAGAAGCAGTAAAATCTGAATGCGGGGACAGAATGCCAAAAAACAGAAAGGAAGTCATGACCGTGTGGCCGATGACCGCCCGGCAGGAAGCATGGAAGGATGACGAAGACGACAGGCAAGAGCCGGAGAATTATGGAGAAACCGTAGTGCTCTCAGCCAATATATCGGCAGGTCCATCCAGCCTGGTGAGTCGGGAGCCGGGCGAGCTGGCGACAATCTATTTGAAAGACGAACTGACTGTGATAGGTAAGCTTGCAAATGCCGCAGATGCGGTGATCAATCTGCCTACCGTCAGCCGCGTCCATGCAAAAATCAGAAACAGAAACGGAGAATACTATCTGACAGACCTCAATTCCCGAAACGGTACCTCTGTAAACGGACAGATGCTGCGTCCCGATGAGGACTACCAGTTAAAGGATCAAGACGAGGTGGATTTTGCCCAGGCAAGGTATGTTTTTCTGAAATAGGGCAACCGCAATCTACGCACGGGCATTGGATAAAAAATAAATATAAAAATGATTGACTATCGTTTCAAAACTGCATATACTATAGGTGAACAGATCATGTTTAATTAAAGAGCGTTGCTGCTTTGAGTGCAAACCTTTAATTTAAAAGTGCTTCACTACTTTGAATGTGAACCTTTAATTTAAGTGCTTCGCCACTTAGAAGAGCGAGCCGTTAATTGCAGGGAGATGAGGTTACTCATCTCCCTGATGTTGTATACGGAGGATTGTATGGATTTTTATAGGGTGGATAAAGAATATACGAAATTTCTGCAAAAATATGAAAAAGAGCATAGAGGTACTACAAAAGTGCCGAATATACGTTATGCAGACAGAAATAAATTTGCCGTTGGGACAGTTTTAAAAGTTAATAATATTAATTATTATGTATTAGTGTCATCTTTTGCGAAAAAACAAGAAGGCAATATCTTGATTCGTGTACCAGGTGACAAGCAGGAAGTAAAAGGGTCTTTAAGATTTAATTATATGATACCGGTTCCTGAATACTGCATAGAGAAATTGATTATTAAAGACGTTGAGGATGAAAAGTATAGAATACTATTAAATAAAGAATACGAATTTTGTGTGAATCACGAAGACAAGATACGGAAAAAGGCGAATAAGATTTATGAAATGGTAACACAGAACAAAAAGCAAATATTAACAGATAATAGTTGTGATTTTCGATTATTAGAGAAGGCATATAAGGAATACATAGGATATCATGGGTAAATATATATCAGATTTTGGGTGGGGTATCGGATAAAACGGCGGCGATCGTTTTTCGAAGGCAGCAAAATGGATAAAATTTGGAAAAATTTCAGATATGCTTTGTATTATTACCGCTAATTTGGTATAATAGGGACACTTAAAGAGGTGATTGTTTGGAAGAAATAAAAAAGGCGCCCATGACGGTGCTGTTGATGCTGGTAAACGTGATCGTATTCCTAGCGGTAGAGATCACCGGAGGTTCGCAGGATACGCTGCATATGGTAGACTGTGGGGCGGCGTTTGCACCGCTTATTATAGAAAATAAAGAGTGGTACCGTCTGTTTACCTGCATGTTTCTTCATTTCGGAATGAGCCATTTGGCTAATAATATGCTGGTTCTTTTTGTACTGGGACAAAGACTGGAGCCAGTGGCAGGAAAAGTGCGGCTCCTGTTGATTTATATTTTGGGAGGAGTCGGCGGAAATATTTTTTCCTTTTTCCTGGATCTTGAAAAAGGGGATTACGCAGTGTCTGCCGGGGCGTCTGGCGCAGTATTCGCGGTGATGGGCGCCATGATTTACGTCCTTGTGCGCAACAGGGGTAGGGTACAGGACCTGTCAGCGCGTCAGATTCTTATCATGGCCGCCTTTTCGTTATATTTTGGCTTTACCAGCAGCGGTGTGGACAATGCTGCCCACGTTGGCGGGATGATCTGCGGCTTTTTAATTGCCGTACTTGTCTATCATCCCGGGAGAATTTATCCCAGAAAAATCCGAAATGCAGAGCCTTGACCGAGGGCACTTTCTACTTCGATGCGGCCACCATGCGCCTGAATGATTTGGCGGGTGACAGCCAGTCCTAAGCCGTTTCCGGTGGATTTGAAGGTAACAAAAGGGGTGAATATGTCCGGTAACTGTTCTGCTGATATGCCGGAGCCGTTATCCTGAATGGAAATACAGGCTCCGTTTTTGACTGGAAAAGCCTGTACCAGAATCCTCCCGTGGGGCGGGGAAATGGATTCCTGGGCGTTGCGGAGCAGATTCAGTAAAGCCTGCCGCAGTTTTACACGGTCTATGGGGAGAGTGGGAAGGGAATGGGAAATATCTGTTTCCAGAGCGATTCCCAGATAATTCATAGTGGATTTCACACTGGAAAGAACCGTGCCTAAAAAACCGCATAAATCAGTATCTGCCAAAGTAAGCTTTCCGGCATTATTGTAGTCAGAGAGGTCGTTAAGAAGTTCCCGGATATATTCCAGATTGTCTGTTATGTCATCCCAGCAATCGTAAGCTGTAATCTCAGGATGGGAGGAGGCCAGCATCTGGAGTTCACTGCTTATCAATGCAATGGGATTTCGGATTTCATGGGAAAACATGGATAAGGTACATTGAAATTCCTTTTGTAATTGCTCTGCTGTGGTATTTGCCTGCATATCATCACCTCATGGGAAGTGTAACACCTGAAATTTTTAATATCAACAAATATCGTCTTGAAAAAATCGAGAAAATACGACACGGAATAGGTGAAAAAGACCATATTATGGCACTCCGTGAGTGTTGTAAAATGTATAAATTTAAGGAGGAAATTAACATGGACAACTGCATTTTTTGCAAAATTGCGAATGGTGAGATTCCATCTGCCACTTTATATGAGGATGAGAATTTCCGCGTGATTCTGGATTTAGGCCCTGCAAGCAAGGGACATGCTCTGATCTTGCCTAAAGCCCATGCTGCAAATATTTACGAAATTTCGGATGAAATGGCGGCAAAAGCAATGGTGCTGGCAAAAAAAATGGCTGGAAAAATGACAGAGGCGCTGGAATGTGACGGATTTAACATTGTACAGAATAATGGAGAGCCTGCAGGTCAGACGGTATTTCATTTCCATATGCACCTGATTCCGCGTTATAATAATGATGGAGTAGGAATTACGTGGAAGCCAGGCACTCTTACAGATGAAATGAAGGCGGAGATACTGGAAAAAATGCAAGGTTAAGCAGAACCGGAGAGAATACAAAAGATGAATAGTGAAGAATTCAGGGATTTTTACGGAAATTACTATGAATTCTCAACAAGGATTGCAGCGGGAATTGTGAAAAGCCGTGCAACAGCGGAAGATATCAGTCAGGAAGTGTTTTGCTATTTCTACAAGATCATGGATAGACTGGACAGTGAAAACGAAAAGAAGCTTCATGCGCTTGTAGTAATGGAAACTACAAATAAAGCTAGAGATTATCTTCGCAGAGCACATGTGAAACGGGAAGTGACTTCTTTGGATGAAATCGAAGAAGGAGCGGGTGAAAAACGGGCGGAAAGTGCAGAAGCATTGCTTCTGGGAATTGAACAACGTGAATATGTAAGGATGGTTCTTGAAAAGCTGCGCAGTAAGAACCCGATGAACTATGAAATATTCATGAAGATAACGTTTATGGGTGAAACGCCTGAGATGGTTGCTGAGGAATTCGGTATCACAAGAAATAATGTGAATAACAGGATCCTCAGAACCAGACTCTGGCTAAAAGAAGAATTTAAAAGGCTGTATTAGGAATTGCCCTTTATGCGCGGGTGCATTCTTCGATGAGGTTTACAATATGTTGGATGGAATTCAGGTTGTTTCCACCGGACATAGCATCGATATATGACTGGCGCTCTGCGTAAAGCTTGCGGATTGTATTCAGAAGAACCTCTTCGGTTATTTCTTCTTCCTCAAGAACCATACTGTAGCCCTGACGCTCAAAGGAGCGGGCATTTAAAATCTGATCGCCGCGGCTTGCTTTTGCAGACAGAGGAATCAGAAGGTTCGGTTTGGCGAGGGCAGCCAGTTCGCAGATGGCATTGGCCCCGGCGCGGGAAATTACGATATCAGCAAGGGCAAACATGTCTGGAAGCTGTTGCTGAACATATTCGTACTGGACATAGCCAGGGGTACCCTGTAAACTTTCATCCATTTTACCTTTTCCGCAGATGTGGATTACCTGAAATTCTTCCAGAAGCTTTGGAAGAATTTTTCGAACATTTTCGTTGACAGATGCTGCACCAAGACTGCCGCCGATTACCAGAAGGACAGGCTTGTCCGTATGGAAACCGCAGTAAGCTCTGGCTGCTTCTTTATCACCATGCAATAGCTCCTGACGAATAGGAGTGCCGGTGAGAACTGCTTTGTCCTTTGGCAGACTATTTACTGTCTCGGGGAAATTGCAGCAGATTTTAGAGGCAGAGGAGAGACACAGCTTATTGGCAAGCCCAGGAGTCATATCGGATTCGTGAATTAAAGCCGGGATATGACGTCTATTGGCGGCAATGACAACAGGAACGGTTACAAATCCTCCTTTTGAGAATACAACATCAGGCTTTAACTGTTTTAAAAGCTTTTTGGCCTGTCTATAGCCCTTCAAAACACGGAAGGGATCAGAGAAATTTTTGATGTCAAAGTAACGCCTTAATTTACCGGAAGCAATTCCGTAATAAGGAATGCCCATTTCTTCTATCAGCTTCTTCTCAATACCATCATAGGAGCCGATATAGGAAATTTCATAGCCCTTTTCCTTTAATGCAGGGATGAGAGCGATGTTGGGAGTAACATGTCCGGCGGTACCGCCGCCGGTAAGAATAATATGTTTCATAGGGGCCTCCTGAAATTTCTTTTTATAGATAAATATGAACCCCAATGAAAGAATTGTCAAGAAAAGATGAGGTTCTGGGAGAAAAAAATGAACAGACGAGCAGAGGATGAGGAGCTGGATAAGCTGCTTGATGAAGAACTTATATGGGAAGCAGAAATGATAGAGCATGGTCTTCTCTCAGATAGTGAGATTGAGGAAAGGCACATGTCAAAGGCTGAAATTGACGCTTCCTTTGATAAATTGGTAGAAAAGCTGAAAGCGGAGGGTGTTTACCGTGAGGATGAGAAGCCTCGCGAAGAGTCATCTGAGTGCACCGCAGCGGCTATTTCTATGGAAGAAAATGGAAATAGCGGTAAGGTTATCCCTATGCCTGAACGGAATGCTGACAAAGACAAGGGCCTTAAGAGGAGATACGGGCTTGGTAAGGTTGCGGGCTTAGGGTTGGTTTGCATCTTAAGCGTATTGGGGGCCAGTATGAGTATTGAAGGGAATCGGCAGTATTTCATAGAAAAAATCGATTACTTTATGGGAAATGATACACAAATTCATATTGATAGTGATTTTGATGTGACAGTCAACGAAGAACAGGGGGAACAAAATGCGATCGCTACTATTGAGGAAGTTCTTGGAGTAAAAATGCCAATATTCAGATATCGTCCCCACTCGTTTACGTTTTGTGAGTTCGAGATAGAAGAAACCAGTGAAACGGCCTTGGTCGAATATGAATATAACGATATCATATTAACTTTATTCGTAGACAAAAAAGATAAATATGGAAAAAAAAGCAACTTAAGTTTAGATGGAAAAGAGTTAGGGACAATTTATAGCGATAATGGAGATATCCAAGTAAAAGTAATGAAAATTCAGGATAAAAATGATGAGGCCCCTAGTTATATAGCTACGTGGAACGAAAATGATACATTTTATCAGATTTGTGGAAAGATGGAGGAGACGGAATTTATTAAATTAATTGAAAAAATGCAGTTTTAGAGTGATTAAGGGTAAAAAATTTCGTATTGTATTTGTAATGGGCGTTTGCAGATGAATGGAGGTGATTAAGAGTGAAGTGTAGAATATTAAAAAAGTCAGGAATATTAGCAATTGCCATTGCGGCTTGTATGCTTAGCTCATATCCGGTTTTGGCATCAGATGATAGCAAAATAACAGATGAGGAAACTACAGAAGATCATGCTGAAGATACCAGTTATAGTTTGCTTCGTGGCAATAATCTGAATTTTGGAACAAGTGAAATAACGAGGCTTGCTAGTAATAAGGTTAATCTTTACGGTCTTACACAGTGCCATAGGGATTGCCTGACTGTGTATCTGGATATGGACTTAGAACGAAAGGTAGATGGCTATTACTCAACCTATAAAAGTTGGGAGTTTACGGCTAGTAATGTTAATCACTTAAGCAAAAGTATTGATGTTCTTGTGCCAAGTGGTTATTATTACCGTGTGCGTGGCTACCATGCAGCAGTAAACGGTGGCACAAAGGAGTCTACCACAACGTTGACGAAGGGGATTAAGGTTAAATGATTATGTGAAAATCATTTAACGCCCTTTCCAGCCACCCCGTTTTCGCAAATTTCACAAATACATATTACGTATTACATAATCTGCGAAGATTCACGGTATCAGACGAGAGGCTTTTATAAAAGGGCGCTATCCACAAGTTTTTCTTTTACAAAAGTTGACAGCATGTGAGATTCCTTTATGCAGACATGCTGTCTGGGTTTTGCAGGACGCCTGCTTGCAAAATTAACCACTTTCCGGAGATACCGGGCGAAGCCAAGAGGGAATTTCCTTAAAATCAGCGCTGTCCACACAGTGATTCCGGGAAAGTAACTTTGCGGTGAGCAGGGGAAAGGCTGATAGTCCAAACAATTGTAACTATTAACGCTCACCATTATACGACTTATTACAACTGAATAGCGAGACATGGCTGTGGATCACAGTTCGAAAAATAGTGAAAATACGAATTTGCAAACCTGCATTACCGTTCTGTGGCGCGAAATGACTGCAAGTTATTCTTCGATAAAATGAAACTGTAGACCTCGAAAACGAATGTTAGCTTACTTAGAAACATTAAGTTTTATGTATATCTCTGATGGGAATGATCTTTCTGCTTGGAGAGACGACCAGACCGGTTCGATGATTGATATTCTTGCGATTGGAACGGGAGAGGATAGCAGCATCAAACTGGTTGATAAAATTCTGGAAGGGCATGAGGTTGAAACTTTGATTTTTCCTATGGGAGAAAATAAAGAAGCTTTGGAACGGCACTTTAAAAAAAAAGGAGTATCCAGACTTCTGACTGGCGATGGTTTTTTGAAACGAGGAGATTGGAACTTTACTTATTGGACAGACAATGGACATCTCAGCGTAATAGTTGGGAAAAATGCTGTTAAATTCCTCGTTTGTCGTGTATAATAAATACAACAAAAGTAATTATTGTATTTTTCTCGACAAAAGGGGGAATGCACATGAAGATTACCTTTTTAGGGGCGACACATGAGGTAACAGGGAGTTGCTACTATCTGGAGGCTGCCGGAAAGAAATTCCTGGTAGACTGCGGGATGGAGCAAGGTCCGAATTACTACGAAAATAAGGATATTCCTGTAGCCTGCGGGGAATTGGATTTTGTGCTGCTGACACATGCGCACATGGATCATTCAGGAAATCTTCCCGCTATATATAAAAAGGGCTTCAGGGGTCAGGTGTATGCTACAGAGGCAACCTGTAACCTTTGCGATATTATGCTGCGCGACAGTGCGCATATTCAGATGTTCGAGGCAGAATGGCGTAACCGTAAGGGACGCCGGCAGGGTAAGCCGGAATTTGTGCCAGCTTATACCATGGAAGATGCCATGGGCGTTCTGCGCAATTTCGTGGGCTGTCCGTACAATCAGGAAATCCCTCTGGCAGACGGTCTGCGTGTCCGGTTCGTGGACGCAGGACATCTTCTGGGATCCTCAAGCATTGAGCTGTGGATTCAGGAGACGGGTCAGGAGGAAAAAATTGTTTTTTCCGGGGATATTGGAAATACGGATCAGCCATTGATCAAAGATCCTCAGTATCTTCATGAGGCGGATTATGTGGTAATGGAATCTACCTACGGTGACAGAAGCCATGGGGAACGTCCGGATTATGTGAGGCTGTTAGCTGAAATTATCCAGCAGACCTTTGACAGGGGCGGAAATGTGGTGATTCCTTCGTTTGCCGTTGGCAGAACGCAGGAAATGCTGTACTTTATGAGACAGATCAAAGCGGAAGGACTTGTGCATGGGCACGAAGGCTTTAAGGTCTACGTTGACAGCCCGTTGGCAATTGAAGCTACCAATATTTTTGGTGAGCACCGTTATGACTGCTACGATGAGGAGGCATTGGAGCTGATTCAGCAGGGAATCAACCCTTTGAGCTTCCCGGGACTGAGAGTGTCTGTGACCAGTGATGATTCCAAGGCCATTAACTTTGACGACGACTGCAAGGTTATTATCTCTGCCAGCGGTATGTGTGATGCGGGACGGATAAAGCATCATCTGAAGCACAACCTTTGGAGAGAGGAGAGTACGATTCTTTTCGTTGGCTATCAGGCGATCGGAACTGTGGGACGTGCGCTGCTTGAGGGCGCATCGGAGATCAAGCTTTTTGGAGAAACGGTATATGTGGCGGCTGAGATACGCCAGATGCCTGGTATCAGTGGTCATGCTGATGTGAATGGCCTTTTGGACTGGGCGAGAGCATTTGACCGGAAACCGAAAAAAGTATTTGTTACCCACGGGGAAGACAGCGTGACGGAAATTTTTTCCAAGCGGCTTAGGGAAGAATTGGGCTATGATGCAACAGCACCCTTTAGCGGAACGATCTATGACCTGGCAGCGAACCAATGTCTGTACGAGGCGAAAGGGATAAAAATAGAGAAAATTTCCCTTTCCCATAAGGCATCAAAAGCAGCTCGTGCATACGAGAAACTTGTTTCTATGGGACATCGTCTGATGTCTGTGATCAAAAAGAACCAGGGATGCCCAAACAAGGATTTAGAACGTTTTTCCAGAGAGATACAATCCCTCTGTGATAAATGGGATAGGACGGACCTTTAAAAAATATGTAAAAAACGAATCTCCGGGATGCCAGACCCGGAGATTCGCTTTAGAATTCTTAAATTATCCATCGGGCTATAGCACGGACGACGGGATAAGTCTTATGACAGAGCGCCTTTCAGTGCCAGGGTAAGCTGGTCCGGACATGAAGTAGGCTTGTGACCGCATTTGATTCCCTCCAGGCGCTTGATCACTTCATCTGCATCCATACCCTCTACTAACTGGGAAATTCCCTGAGTATTTCCGGAACATCCTCCCACAAATTTTACATTGTGTACTTTCTTTTCATCATCAATTTCAAATTCGATTGCCATTGCACAGACACCTTTTGTTCTGTATACCATCTTTTTATTCCTCCAGTATTTTAAAATTAATTTTCCATAAGCGGAAATACATCAAACTATTTATCATTCGATGTATGAGTGCCCCTATTATAGCAGAATTGAAAACAAGTTTCCATATGATTTAAAGAAATAACCTTGCCGCAGTAAATTAAACTTTGATAAAAGTCGAAGATTTGTTATAATGAAAGATAATTGTAAAGTAACTATTTTTGAGAGAAAAAGAGAATAAGAAAAATTTGAATATATGGAGGAGTGATTATTATGAATTGTATCGGTATTATTGGAGCAATGGAGCAGGAGGTTTCCAGATTAAAAGAAATGATGGAGGATGTCAGGATCACCAGCAGGGCGTCCATGGATTTTTATGAGGGAATCTTAAAGGGAAAAAAGGTAGTAGTGGTGCGCTCCGGGGTCGGCAAGGTGAACGCAGGTATGTGTGCGCAGATCCTGGCGGATGTTTTTCAGGTGGAAGCTATTATCAATACGGGTATCGCGGGAGGCCTGAACAATGATATCAACATTGGAGATATTGTGCTTTCCACGGATGTGCTTCACCATGACATGAATGCAGTTGGGTTCGGATATCCAAAGGGACAGATTCCGCAGATGGATGTATTTTCTTTCCAGGCAGATGCTGCGCTGAGAGATGCGGCGGCAAAAGCGTGTCAGGAGGTGAATCCGGAGATCCAGGTGTTTGAAGGCAGGATTGCTTCCGGTGATCAGTTTATCTGTGAGCAGAAGGTAAAGGATGAGATTACAAATGAATTTGGCGCTTTTGCCGTGGAGATGGAAGGCGCCGCTATCGGACAGGCTGCATGGCTGAATCACGTGCCGTTTCTTATTATCCGTGCCATTTCGGATAAGGCGGATGGAAGCGCTCATATGGATTACTCGGCTTTTGAAGCGGCAGCAATTGAGCACAGCGTAAAGCTGACTGCACGGATGATTGAGAATCTGTAAGAAAGCAGTGCCTTTGCCGGGGAACGGCAGCCGGTTTCCTGCATATACTGGAATAGATGACAGTGAAGGGAAACAGGTCTTTTCGAATGTATTATAAAGATTTTTATCCGTTTTATACAGCGTTTGGCTCCCCTGTTCTTTTGGATGGAGAAAGGGTACAGGAGGAAGAGTTTGCTCTGATGAAATCTTACTATCCCGATACGGCCAGAAGGATTCAGGAAAAGGTAGAAGAGGAATGCGGGCTGATGGATTATGAAGGAAGCCGCCTTTACGATGAGTACCCTGATAAATACATGCTGTATCACATGGGGCAGTGTATTAAACATGCTGTGGAACCGCAGGCTGAAATGGAAGCCATGTCAGACGGTCTTTTGGATGATTTGGTCCAGGTGCTTCTTTTTCAGGAGATATCCAGAAGAAGATGCCGCAGGCGTCGATGCAGAGGGTGGTAGACTTTGATAGGGTGAATGGAGCAACTGCGAACGGAGTAAACAGTAACCAAATCGGATATTTTTGTAGGTGAATGAAAGAATAGTATATATACAAGAAGGAAGAAAAAAGATATAATGAAAAAAGCTGGACCGTAGTTCTATGGTGCGGGCGACGAAGAGCAAAGCAAGGAACAAGCGAAATAAAAAATATGAAGACATTACAAGAATATTTGGAAGAACAGGTTAATGAAAGGCTGCAGCAGATCGTTTTAAGCGGAAGCAGAGGCGGCGGCCCTTCTAAAGTAAAGATACGTCCGGTGGAGCTAAAGGGGCGGGTGTATTATCAGGCATCCGCTGCCGAGGGCACTAAGATCTTTCATAAAAATTATACAAAAGATGAACTGATCACCTATGTTACAGAAGCTCTGGGTCATGATTTTTCGCAGATGCAGGCCACAGGGCAGACGCTGGACGGGACAGTTCTGGTGAGCAAAAAGGGTAAGATGACAATAAAAACAAAATCCCACCCTGCCGCAAAGCCGGTACAGATGATGGCTCATAACCGGGTAAAACAATATATTTTAAAAGAAGATACGCCCGTTCCGTTTCTGGTGGATTTGGGTGTCATGAATACAAAAGGGAAAGTCATTTCACAGAAATACGATAAATTCCGTCAGATTAACCGTTTCCTGGAATTTATTGAGGATATTCTGCCAAAACTGCCAAAGGAGCGGGAGGTTACGATCCTTGATTTTGGATGCGGAAAATCTTACCTTACCTTTGCTATGTATTATTATCTGAAAGAATTGAAAGGGTATGATGTCAATATCATCGGGCTGGATCTGAAAACAGATGTAATTGAGAACTGTAACCGTCTGGCAGCAGGCTACGGCTACGAGAAGCTACATTTTTTCCAGGGAGATATTGCAGATTACGAAGGCGTTTCCTCTGTGGATATGGTGGTGACGCTGCACGCCTGTGATACTGCCACGGATCATGCGCTGGCAAAAGCTGTGGAGTGGGGTGCGAAGGTGATCTTGTCTGTGCCCTGCTGTCAGCATGAGCTGAACAGGCAGATAAAAAATGATACTCTGGCACCTATTTTGAAATACGGGATTTTAAAGGAACGTATGGCGGCTCTGATCACAGACGGGATCCGTGCCAATCTTTTGGAGAGCAAAGGCTACGATGTACAGCTTCTGGAATTTATCGATATGGAGCATACGCCGAAGAATCTGTTGATTCGGGCGGTAAAGACGGGAAAAAACAGAGATACGAAGGTGATTGCAGATACTATGGAGGCTCTCAATGTGAGGCCGACATTAGAAAGACTTCTGTACCAGTCAGGGGAGATGGGGGAAGAAGTTTAAGGGGAGAACAGAATGAAAAAATTTTTGCGCAGAGCCATTATCTTAATGGTCATCTTTGTGCTGGGCGTGACGGGAAGCGCCTTTTTGCTGAACAGCGAAACCACGGACGACCGTTCCGATATGAATGATCCGGTGCTTCCTGAAATTATGGTGGACCTGGGAGGCAATTATGCCAACCGGATGTATGGATACGCACAGCCTATGCAGGCGGATTTTATCAGGGACAGCCTGACACCGCTGGATGCCACGAAAAAGCTTACATTTGTCATTAATCCTTACGATACGAAGGTAAACAGTCTTTCTTATGAAATACGTACCTCCGATGGCAGTAAGGTGATCGAAAACAGAAAAATTAAAAGTTTAGATAAAGAAAACAGTTACCTGAAGGCTTCCGTGGAAATAGGCAGTGACCTGCGCATGAATCAGGAGTATTCCCTGCAGATTTCCCTGGATACCAATAAGGGAACAGGCTATTATTATACCAGGATTATTTCCAGATCGAATCTCAACGCAGATAAGTATGTAAAATTCGTTAAAAGCTTTTATGAGAAGTGTATGGACAAGACTGCCGCTGAGGATCTGGCGAGCTATCTGGAGCCGGAAACCACGGGCGCAGCCACGAATTTTACGGATATTAATATTAAATCCACTTTTTCGGAGATTAGCTGGGGCAACCTGAAACCGCAGATTTATAAGAGCGGAATCCCTGTGATAAAGGACATTAATGAAACTACGGCGAGCCTTTCTCTGGAATATCAGATGTCTGCAAAGGATGCGGATGGAAATACAGAGATTTACGATGTGACAGAGTTTTACCGCATGCGTTATACGGAGACAAGAATCATGCTGCTGGATTTTGAGAGAAGTGCCCAGCAGGTTTTTGAGGAATCCTCCATACATATATCAGACGACGGTCTTCTTCTGGGAGTAAGAGACAAAAATGTTTCGTATGTTATGAACGATACGGCTGGAGTTTTGGTTTTTGTCCAGCAGGGAGATTTGTGGTCATACTCGCCTGATGACGGAAAGCTTGCCCAGATTTTCAGCTTCAGAAAGCAGCAGGACGGTGATTTCCGGGATTCCAGAACACAGCATGACATTAAGATCATCCGTGTGGATGACAACGGAGATGTGGACTTTGTTCTTTATGGATACATGAACAGAGGAATCAGGGAAGGATACAGCGGTGTATGCGTGTATCATTACAGCAATGACCAGAATGTGGTGGAGGAAAAGATTTTCATTCCATCTACAGAGTCCTATGAATTCCTGAAGGAAGATTTGGGAACCCTTTCCTACGTAAGTACGGACAACCAGCTATTCCTGCTGTTTGCGCAGAAACTGTATCAGATCAATATCAGCGAGGGAACCTGTCAGATCCTTGAGGAAGGGATTAACAGAGAAGATTTCGTGGTATCTGAGACAAATGCTTATGCAGCATGGCAGCTTCAGGAAGGTGAAGGTGCGGGACAAATTCGGGAGATTGAATTTGAGACGCTGCAAACCAGACAACTGGCTGCCGCTGAAGGGCAGCAGATCTGTCCGCTGGGATTTATGAATGAGGATCTGATTTACGGAATCATTGTAAACGGTGATGTGGTAACAGACGATAACGGTCATGAGACACGGGGAATCCACACTCTGCGTATTGAGGGCTTTGACGGAACGGCAAAAAAAGAATATCATCAGGATGGACTGTACATCACCAATGTGACGGTGGGAAGTACGCTGGTGGAATTTGAACTTTCCGCAAAATCAGGCAATACATTTGTTCCTCAGAAAAAGGATACGATCATGAATAATAAAAAGGCAGCGACAAAACAGGTATCGGTAGAGCTTGTCAGCAATTCAAGAACCGGAACTCAGGTACGGCTTGCCTTTGAAGATGAGCCGGAAACGGACGAACCACTGGTGGTTTATGCAAAAATGAGAAGTATGGAAGACCGTCAGGTGGTTCTGGATAAACAGGTATCTCAGGATGAAATTTATTATGTCTATGCAAAAGGGGGACTTGACAGTACTTATTATGACCCGGCGCAGGCTGTCATGCGGGCTGACGAGCAGACCGGTGTGGTACTGAACGGAGCGCAGCAGTATATATGGGAGCGGGGAAATAAAAAGACAAAGCTGACCCTGAATCTGGAGGATGTGCCGGAAATTATGCGCACAGGTTCATTGGACAAGCAGACTCTGCAGGATGGACTGGGAGATGCGGGAACGATCATAGACCTGTCCGGCTGTACGTTGGATGGTGTGCTGTATGAAATCAGCGCCCAGCGTCCGGTGATTGCCAAGACCGGGGCGAACTCCAGCGTGGTCATTATTGGCTATGATGAATACAACACATGGCTTTACGATCCGGCGACCGGAGAGACATATCCTTATGGAATGAACGACAGTACCGCATTATTTGAGGCAGCAGGCAATATTTTTATCAGTTATATTGAAAGCTTTAATTATTAAAAATATTAAGAGTTTTATTTAAGGAGGATGAGAAACTATGCAGAAAGAATTGATGAAAAAATTCCAGGAAGTTTACGGTGGTGAGGGTGATATCAGAGCCTACTTTGCACCGGGACGTGTAAACCTGATCGGGGAACACACGGATTATAACGGAGGCCATGTTTTCCCGTGTGCACTTACAATTGGCACATATGGCCTGGCAAGAAAAAGAGATGACAATAAGCTTCGTTTTTACTCCATGAATTTCTCAAAGCTGGGTGTTATCGAGTCCTCTTTGGAGGATCTGGTTCCTTCAGAAAAAGCCGGATGGACGAACTATCCGAAGGGAGTTATGTGGGCGTTCGAGAAACGGGGATATAAGCTGACAAGCGGCGTGGATTTCATGATCTATGGAAATATTCCAAATGGTTCCGGCCTTTCTTCCTCTGCATCTCTGGAGGTGCTTACAGGAACCATGCTGAAGGATATCTTTGAGATTGATGAGCTGACAATGCAGGATCTGGCTCTGATCGGACAGTATTCCGAGAATAATTTTAATGGCATGAACTGCGGTATTATGGATCAGTTCGCAAGTGCAATGGGCAAAAAGGGCTGCGCGATTTTCCTGGATACCAATACTCTGCATTATGAGTATGCTCCCGTACAGCTTGAGGATGCAAAAATCGTAATTACAAACAGCAAGGTAAAACACAGCCTCGTGGGTTCTGCCTATAACGACAGAAGAAATGAGAGCGAGACGGCATTAAAGGATTTGCAGAAGGTAATAGATGTGAAAACTCTTGGCGATTTAAGCGAGGAGGAATTTGAGGCCCATAAAGATGCTATCCAGGACCCAATCTGCCGGAAGCGTGCAAAACATGCTGTTTATGAGAACCAGAGAACCATTAAAGCTGTTCAGGCGTTAAAGGAAAATAATGTGGAAGAATTTGGAAAACTGATGAATGCTTCCCATGTATCCCTCCGTGATGACTATGAGGTTTCCTGTGAGGAAATCGATATCCTGGTTGATATGGCATGGCAGATCCCTGGAGTGATCGGTTCCCGTATTACAGGAGGCGGCTTCGGCGGCTGTACAGTAAGTATTGTGAAAAACGATGCGGTAGACAATTTTATTGAGACGCTCGGCGCAAAATATAAGGAGAAAGTAGGCCATGAGGCTGAATTCTATGTGGTAGAAATGGGAGATGGAGCTGGCAAATTGGCATAAATACGCAGAGGGAGAATGAATTATGTTTAATGAGAATATCAAAAAGCTGGTGCAGTATGGAATCGAGACAGGACTGACTCCTGTCTGTGAAAAGAATTATACCACAAACCTTCTTCTGGACGTTTTCAAAGAAGACGAGTATACAGAACCGGAGGAAGAGTATGCTAATATTGATTTAGAACAGGTCTTAAAGGAGCTTCTGGATGAAGCTGTGAGCCGCGGTTTAATTGAAGACAGCGTGGTCTACCGTGATTTATTTGACACCAGACTGATGAACTGCCTGATGCCCCGCCCGGCGCAGGTGCAGAAAACCTTCTGGGAAAAATACGAGAAAGACCCGGTTGAGGCTACCGACTATTTCTACAAATTAAGTCAGGACAGCGATTACATCCGCCGCTACCGCGTAATAAAGGACCAGAAATGGACCGTTGAAAGTGAATACGGCACCATTGATATCACCATCAATCTTTCAAAGCCGGAGAAGGACCCGAAAGCAATTGCAGCTGCTAAGCTTGCGAAGGCCAGCAGCTATCCCAAATGTCTTCTCTGTATGGAAAATGAAGGATATGCGGGACGGACCAATCATCCTGCAAGGGAAAACCACAGGATCATTCCAATCACGGTCAATGACAGTCCGTGGGGATTCCAGTATTCTCCGTATGTATATTACAATGAGCACTGCATCGTGTTTAATGGTCAGCATACCCCGATGAAAATCGAGCGGAACGCATTTGTGAAGCTGTTTGACTTTGTAAAAATGTTCCCGCATTATTTCCTGGGTTCCAATGCGGATCTGCCTATCGTCGGCGGCTCGATTTTAAGCCATGATCATTTCCAGGGCGGACATTATACGTTTGCTATGGCAAAAGCGGAGATCGAGAAGCCTGTAACGATCCCGGGCTACGAAGATGTGGAGGCAGGTATTGTAAAATGGCCTCTTTCCGTACTCCGTATCCGTCATAAGGATGAGAAGAGGCTGATTGATCTGGCAACGCATGTATTGGAGGCATGGAGAGGTTACACAGATGAGGAAGCATTTATTTTTGCTGAGACAGACGGTGAGCCGCATAATACCATTACTCCGATCGCACGCAAGAGAGGGGATCTGTTTGAACTGGATCTGACTCTGCGCAACAATATTACCACAGAGGAGAATCCGCTGGGTGTTTACCATCCTCATGCAAAGTATCATCATATTAAAAAAGAAAACATCGGTCTGATCGAGGTTATGGGACTTGCCGTTCTTCCCGCCAGACTGAAGGAGGAGCTGGAGCTTCTGGAAGAGTATATTCTGGAAGGAAAAGATATCTCTTCCAATGAAAAAATCGAGAAACATGCAGACTGGGTAAAGGAATTCCTGCCTAAATATGACCATCTTGACAAAGATAACATTCAGGAGGTTCTGCACAGAGAAGTAGGCGAGGTGTTTATCCACGTTCTGGAGGATGCTGGTGTGTATAAATGTACACCGGAAGGCAGAACTGCATTTATGCGCTTTATTGAGACATTATAATTGTAAAAATATGACAAAAATGGCATCCTCATAAAACATATAAGTAAAGAAATTGTAAAAAAATTATAAGAAATTCTTTACTTATGGTTGAAAGATAAAAATGTTTTCGTTATACTAAAGATGAACCGTGTTGCTGCCTGTATATATAGGATATAGGCAGCAGCGGGAATGTGAAAATGGAGAATATTTGAATCAGAGGAGTGTCTATGAAAAATGTGAAAAAAACGAAAAGAGGACGGATCTGGTGTGTGCTTCTGGCAGCGCTGTTGTTGGTGACAGGCATTCCATTCCCGCCGTCAGTTGCGGGTGTAGTTGGCGGAGTAGAAGACGTGGAGGCTGCCACAAGGTATGTATTGATCCGGTTCTGGGATAACGATGGAGCTACCAGTTATGGAACCCTGCGTATGAGGGCGAAGGCGGGAGAGGAAGTGGAGCTCCCGGCGGTTCCGGCAGTGTCCGGCTATACCAGCCTGGGCTGGGCTGTAAAAAAAGGCTCCTCTACAGTTTCGTATAAGGCGGGAGAGGAGATCACGGCAAATAAGAATCTGAGCCTGTATGCAGTACGCCGGAAGGCGTCATCCTGTACCGCGTCCTTTTATAATAACAAGGGAAAATCGAACACAGCCTTTAAGAAGCTGGCTGTAAAGACCACAAAAGGCTCCTACATTAAGCTTCCGGCGGTTCCGGAAGTAACAGGCTATGAGTGCGTGGGATGGACCACAAAGAAGGGCGCATCGACTCCGGTCTATAAGGCTGGAAAAAAGATAAAAATTACCAAAAACACGAAGTTTTATGCAGTCTATAAAAAGGTTGGGGTTTGCACGGTGAATTTTTATTTGTCCAATGGCAAAAGCAACTCAGCATATAAGAAGCTTGCCATGAAGGTGACGAAGCGGTCCCTGGTGATACTTCCATCTGTACCCGAAGCGAGCGGTTATGTGGGGCTGGGCTGGTCCACTGTGAAAAACAGCTCATCCAGAATATATAAGGCAGGGACAAAATACAGGGTTAAAAAGAATATGAAGTTCTATGCAGTCCGCGAGACTTCAGCAGCGGTAACTCTGTGCAAGAATGATGGTACGGTGTATAAAACCCTGAATGTAGGAAAAGGAAATTATCTTAGCCTTCCGTCTGTGGAAAGCGCATCAGGCTATACCTTTATGGGCTGGTCAACACAGCCGGGGCAGTCTGTGATGAAAACGGGTTCAGGCTATTACGAGGCAGGGGAGAAGATCCTGATAAACGGAGATACGAAGCTTTATGCTGTTGTATTTAACCGTTCCACAGAAACGAACCTGACAGAAACAGATATGCTGGAAGCCAACAGTTGGAGCCTGAAATATAAGCAGGTGATCTTTGTTGGGGACTCCAGAACAGAACGAATGAAGGAAACGCTGAATAAGCAGTTTGCGGCGGGAAGTACAGTAACGAGAAATGTGCAGTATGTTGCGAAAACAGGAATGGGATTAAACTGGCTGAAGAGTGATGGCTACAATGCGTTGATGGAAATTGTAAATCAGAATAGCAGCCTTCAGAAGCCTACAGCAGTTATTTTCAATCTTGGCATCAATGACCTGGCGAGCCTTCCTGAGTATCTGTCCTATATGAAAGAACTGGCAGGAACTCTTAAGGCAAAGAACTGTAAACTGTTCTATATGTCTGTGAACCCGGTAAACAGTAAGATGAATGAAAAAACCAATCACACTGTGAGACAAGAAGCAGATGTACGGCAGTTTAACAGCTATATTAAGAGCAATCTGCGACAGGATTATACCTTTATCGATACCTATTCCTGGCTGATGCAGACCGGCTACAGCACAGATGCGAATGCCTACGGTGTTGACACAGGTGTGGACGACGGACTGCATTACGGAACCAGAACGTATAAGAGAATTTATCACTATTGCCTGGACTTCCTTCAGAGCTTTTAATTAAAAGATTGCAATGCCCCTGTGCCGGGAACGGTGCAGGGGCATGTTGATACTCAGCGTATTTTTGTAAGAATACTCCTTGCACGAAGCACAGGAATAGTCTATACTATATAGAAACGAATTTTGGGAAAAACGAGGAGAAGAGGAATAGATTATGAATTTAACAACAGTAAAAGAGATTTATAAGGAACGGGAGAAATACCTGGACAAAGAAGTGACCGTAGGCGGCTGGGTACGCAGTGTCCGTGACTCTAAGACCTTTGGCTTCATCGTGCTTCACGACGGAACATTTTTTGAAACATTGCAGATTGTTTACCATGATACGATGGAGAATTTTGCCGAAATTTCCAAATTGAACGTGGGTGCTGCCATTATTGTAAAAGGAACACTGGTGGCTACTCCTCAGGCAAAGCAGCCTTTTGAGATCCAGGCAGATGAGGTTTGCGTAGAGGGAGCTTCCGCGCCGGACTATCCGCTGCAGAAAAAACGTCATAGCCTGGAATACCTGAGAACTATTACCCATCTGCGTTCCCGTACCAATACCTTCCAGGCAGTTTTCCGCGTACGTTCTCTCTGTGCTTATGCGATTCACAAATTTTTCCAGGAGAGAGGATTTGTGTATGTGCACACACCGCTGATCACAGGAAGCGACTGCGAGGGAGCAGGAGAAATGTTCCGTGTAACTACTCTGGATATGCAGAATCCGCCTGTAGATGACAAGGGCGCTGTGGACTACAGCCAGGATTTCTTTGGAAAAGAGACAAATCTGACTGTCAGCGGACAGTTAAACTGTGAAACCTTTGCCCAGGCATTCCGCAATGTTTATACCTTCGGACCTACCTTCCGTGCAGAAAACTCAAATACTACCCGCCATGCGGCAGAGTTCTGGATGATCGAGCCGGAGTGTGCGTTTGCAGATCTGGATGACAATATGGATCTTGCAGAGGCAATGCTGAAATATGTGATCCGCTATGTGCTGGAAAATGCACCGGAGGAGATGAATTTCTTCAATTCCTTTGTTGATAAAGGACTTTTGGACCGTCTGAACCATGTAATGAACTCCGAGTTCGGACGTGTAACCTATACGGAAGCTATTGAGATCCTGGAAAAGAATAACGATAAATTTGATTATAAGGTTTCCTGGGGCTGCGATCTGCAGACAGAGCATGAGCGTTACCTGACAGAGCAGATTTTCAAAAAACCAATCTTTGTTACCAATTATCCGAAGGAGATCAAGGCGTTCTATATGAAGCAGAACGAGGACGGAAAGACAGTAGCAGCTATGGATTGTCTTGTTCCGGGAATCGGAGAGATCATCGGAGGAAGCCAGAGAGAGGATGATTTTGACAAGCTGAAAGCGCGCATGGACGAGCTGGGCCTGAAGGAAGAGGACTATGGCTTCTACCTGGATCTGCGTAAATATGGATCAACCCGTCATTCCGGTTATGGTCTGGGCTTTGAGCGCTGCGTAATGTATCTCACAGGTATGGGTAACATCCGTGACGTGGTTCCGTTCCCGAGAACAGTGAATAACTGTGATTTATAATAAGGAGAATTTTCATGAGATTTATTCATCTTGCAGATGTACATCTGGGGGCAGTTCCTGACAGGGGCTGCCCGTGGAGCGAAAAGCGGGAGGGAGAGATCTGGGAAACATTCCGCCGGGTTATTGCGGGCATCCGTGAGAATCCGGTGGATTTGTTATTTTTAGCCGGAGATTTATTCCACCGCCAGCCTCTTTTGAGGGAATTAAAAGAAGTGAATTACCTGTTTTCCACCATCCCCGGGACGAGAGTGTATCTCATGGCGGGAAACCATGATTATATGAAGAAAGAATCTTTTTACCGGGATTTTGCCTGGGCAGAGAATGTAGTATTTTTCCAAAGCGAAAAGCTGACCTGTGTGAAGGATGAAAAGCTGGATGTATATGTATATGGCCTGAGCTATGAGCATCAGGAAATTACGGCGCCGCTATACGACAGCGCCCGCCCGGTGGAAGGAGAGGGTATTCACATTTTGATGGCGCATGGAGGGGATGAAAAGCATATTCCCATGAATGTGAGCGCTCTGAGTGCCGCTGGTTTTGATTATATTGCGATGGGGCATATCCATAAGCCGCAGGTGCTGCTGCGGGACATGGCGGCATATTCCGGGGCTCTGGAGCCTATTGACCGGAACGACCTGGGGCCTCACGGATACATTGAGGGACGGCTGGAGGGAGGGCGGCTTCGGACAGCCTTTGTGCCGTTTGCATCCAGGTCTTATGAGCAGATCCTTCTGGAAGTGGACGAGAATACAACTCAGCTTTCCATGGAGGAGGCGCTAAAAGAAAAGATTTACAAACAAGGCGGACTGAATATTTACCGGGTCATTCTTCAGGGATTCCGCGCACCGGAGCTTTTACTCATACCGGAAAGAGTGAAATCCTTTGGGAATGTGACAGAGGTACAGGATGAATCCAGACCAGCCTATGATCTGGAGGCTTTGCGCAAGCAGTACAGCGGTACGATCATCGGGGACTATATCACCTGGTTCCTGGAAAAGGACAGAAATATTGTGGAGGAGAAGGCGCTGTATTACGGCCTTCAGGCATTGTTGGAGACAAGTATATGATCTTAAAACGTTTGACAATAAAGAATTTCGGCAAAATCCATGAAAAGACGCTGGAGCTTTCTCCTGGAATTAATGTACTCTATGGAGAAAACGAGAGCGGTAAAACAACGACACATACCTTTGTGCGCAGTATGCTGTATGGTATTACCAGGCAGCGGGGCAGAGCAGCGAAAAACGATATCTATGCCCGATACGAGCCATGGGAGAACCCGGCAAATTACGGCGGAACGATCTGGTTTGAAAGCCAGGGAAAAAACTACCGTCTTACCAGAAACTTTTACAAAGAAAACCAGACCGCTGAACTGCTCTGTGAGGACGATGGAGAGCTAATGTCCGTAGAAAACGGTGACCTTGACAAAATACTGGGAAATGTGAGCGAGGCTGTCTATGACAACACCGTTTCCGTGGCACAGTTAAAAAGCGTAACAGGTGCAGACCTGGCAAAAGAACTGGAAAATTATATGGCAAGCTATCAGGGAACCGGAGACAGCTCTGTGGACCTTGGACGTGCCATGCAGATGCTGAAAATGTCCCGCAAGGGCTTTTCTGTGCAGCAGGAAAAACGGCGCAGAGAAGTGCAGAAGGAACAGGAAAAGCTCTCTGCCAAAATGGAATATCTGAGCCAGGAGCTGAATGAGCTGAAAACCCGCCAGAGCAAGGTGGCAGAAAAAGAAGAAAACCTTCAGATAAAACCAGGAGATGACAGTGCTCTGGAGTTGATCGAGGAAAAACTGAAAAGTGTACAGAATAAGAAGCTGGGTCTGACCATTGCAGTTTTAATTGCTGTTGCAGTGGGGCTGGTTGGGGTCTTTGGTCGTACCAGGTCCACCGATATGCTATCCAGAGTTGGCCTGGATCTGTGCATGATACTGGCTGTGGGAGTGATCATCTACTATTTCAGTGCCCGGAGAAAACTGGTCCGCGAGCTGACCCGCCAGAAAAAGCTGAAGGCCCGCTGGCTCTCACAGCAGGAAAAACTAAAATGGAACAGAGAAACCCTGCAGGAAGCCTATGAAGAAAAACGCACAGACTTCACAAACCTTCAAAACGAATACAGAGAATATGAGTCTGAAACCTACCTGCCCGCCCCGGAAGACACCGAAATCCAGGCGCTGGACCTTGCAATGGACACCATCCAGGCGATTTCCGGAAACATTCACCGCCAGTTGGGCCGCCGTCTCCGCCAGCGCACCTCCAGAATCCTGAAGGAAATCACAGGAGGCCGCTACCAGGAAGTCTTCATGGACAAAGACCTTCATCTAACCGTCAATACCCCTGAACGGAGCATCCCCGCAGAACGTCTCAGCCGCGGAACCATGGAACAGGTCTACTTCGCCCTGCGAATGGCCTCCGGCGACCTCCTCTGCGGACAAAACATTTTCCCTGTAATCCTGGACGACATCTTCGGCATGTACGACGAAGACCGCCTAACCTCCGTCCTCCACTGGCTAGAATCCCAAAACCGCCAGGTAATCATCAGCACCTGCAACAAACGCGAAATGCAAATACTAGACAAAGAAGGAATCCCCTACCAAAAACTAACCCTCTAGCCTGACACAATAACACATCGCTGTAGCCCGGCACTATACTTCTCTGCCTGGTTTGCTTGCATTATATCGAGCCATCACAACTCACTGCTATAGACTACCAATGAGCGATGAACATGCCCGTCAATACCACCTATAGCTCTCCAAATCAAAAACCGGGAATGGATCCCAAACAATCCATCCCCGGTTCTAAATTTCATCCCTTAAAACCTTCAAAAACTTATATCTTATGTCAACGAAGCCGCACGCCCAAGCGGGCCAAAAGGGGGAGCGCGAGGGGGAATGCGGCCTTCGCTCTCCGAGCTTTCCCCCTCGCTTACCTATATTGCTCCATATAAGTATTCACACAACGTTTAATCCTATCCACCGGATTCAACAAATGACTAACCGACATATCATGATTCAAAGTATCAATAATCAACGCAATATACTTGCTCATATCGCAATTGATATAATACGGCCGCTCCAAAAGCTCCGGAGACTGGTAAACAAGATTAGTAGTCAACACCTTGTCAAACACACCCTGCTCATGAGCCTCATCAAATTTCTTAAGCCCATCCGTAAAAAGTCCAAAAGTAGAACAAATATAAATTCTGCCCGCGCCTCTCTCTTTCAAAAGAGAAGCAATCTGCAGCACGGTCCCTCCGGAAGAAATCATATCATCCACCAGGATCACATCCTTGCCTGCAAGCTTCGGCCCAAGGAACTCATAAGCCGCAATCGGATGCCGTCCATTTACCACCTTGGAGTAGTCAAGCCGCTTATAATACATTCCCATATCCACCCCAAGGATATTTGCCAGATAAATAGCCCTGCTCATACTGCCTTCATCCGGGCTGATGATCATAAAATGCTCATTATCAATATGGAGCCCTTCTTCATGGTTCAGCAATGCCTTAATAAACTGATAAGACGGCTGAACTGTTTCAAACCCATGGAGCGGCGTAGCATTCTGAATACGCGGATCATGAGCATCAAAGGTGATAATATTTTCTACCCCCATACTGATGAGCTCATGAAGTGCAGTTGCACAGTCCAGAGATTCTCTTCCGATACGCTTACTTTGACGCCCCTCATAAAGATAAGGCATGATCACATTTACACGGCGCGCTTTTCCGCCAATTGCGCCAATTGCACGCTTTAAATCCTGAAAATGATCATCCGGGGACATCAAATTCGTATACTTTCCAATGGAATATGTCATGCTGTAGTTGCATACATCAACAAGAAGATAAATATCATCGCCGCGAACAGATTCTGAAATAACACACTTACCTTCGCCGGAACCAAAACGGGGAGTTTGTATATTGATGGTATAGGAATCTCTCTGATAACCTTCAAAAGCAAAAGAATCCATTTCCGGATGCTTACGCTCATGACGCCATTGAATCAGCCATTCGTTTACATGCTGCCCCAAATCCTTACAGCTCTCCAAAGGAATTAATCCCAGTCTTCCTACAGGAAGTGTTGTTAAATCTTTTGTAGTTGCCTGTGCCATGCTTTATTTTCCTCCTAAAAATATTTTCTGTATTCGAATATCCTTTCCAAACAGCTTCACCATGCGGTAGCTGCTGGCAATGCGGGAAAATGTTCTCTCAGAATAGGTTGCTGAGAAATCTTCCAATTTCAAATTCGTAGAAATAATCGTAGACTTTCTGCGCATGATCCTTTCGTTAATGCACAAAAACAACTGGGAAGAGACAAAGCTGTTCGTAAGTTCTGTTCCCAGGTCATCAATGATCAGCAGATCACAGTCGTAAATAAAATCTTCCCCGGTGGGGGAGTCCTTTTTGGAAAAAGTGTTTCCGGCCAGCATATCAAAAAAATCAAAGGCCGAAAAATACAGCACGCAGTGAGCCGATTCCAGCAGGTCATGTGCAATACAGTGGGAAAGGAAAGTTTTGCCTACCCCGGTATCTCCATATAGAAAAAGGTTATCAAAGGAGTTATCGAAATTCTTTACAAAATCCTTCGCCGTCTCATGTGCGCGCCGCGCCGTTTCCAGAGCGGACAGTCCAGTTGACTCATTTGTTATTGTATCAGAATAAAAGTCAAATGAAAAGTGGTCAAAGTTTTCTTTTTGAAGAATTTCTCTTAAATTTGACTGGGTATAGAGAAGTTCAATCTCTGCCCTCTTAAAACAGGAGCATTTTTGGCTTCCCACATATCCGGTATCCTGACAGAGAGGACAGTCATAAGGCTGTTCCAGATAATCGGCAGAATAGCCGTTTGACACAAGCAGTGCCGTGCGCTCCTGGGAAAGCAGGGAGATGGAAGCCTTCAGATCCTCCATTCCGGAATCCTGTCTGTTAATGAGGGACCGGGCTTTTGCTGCGCTTAAGGTGGCAACCTCCTCATCAATCTCCCGGAGCCTGGGAAGCCTTGTGTAAGCTTCCCGTTGGTGTTCCTCCAGAGTGCGGCGGTTTTTTGCCTGCCTGCGATTGTATTCCCTCATAATGGTATCATATTGAAAATTTTGTAAAGGCACGGTAAGTCTCCTTTTAAGGCGTTTTGCAGCTTTGTGCAGGTGTTTTACTGGTTCAGAAGCCGTTTTTCATATTCATCAAAGTCGTAATCCCTTTGATGGAAATTATTAAAACGGTTGGGTGTTTTGGGTGCAGGCGTGCGGTTTGCGGTGCGCTCCTGCTTGCGCTTCTGGTGCTGGGCATCCAGAACATTGATATCCTGCAGGGTTTTCACTCCTTTTTTCAGCCAGCCGGACAGGATCTTGTCCGCATATTGAAAGCTGGGCTGTCCGGTCTGCATGACCGTGCGGGTACATGCCTCCTGAATAAGCTCCATGGAAAAACCGTAATCCTTAAGCCAGACATTCATGATGGAAATTTCTGAGTCAACGGGATTTCGGTTGCTGATACCCATGGATTTTAAAATCGTAAAATAATCTTTGCCGTAGCGCGAGGTAGAATCCTTTGCCATTTCCACAGTGGAAATCCCATCCTGTGCCCATGCAAAAGCCACAGTTTCGATATAGCGCATACTTTTGTGACCCCGTCCAACACAATATTCAATGAGATAGTCGATCAGGTCCACGGACATTTTAAGTTCATCATAGAAAAACAGGATTTTCTGAATCTCCGTAGGAGTCAGGGCTTTGCCAAGATACTGTTCTGCTATGTAAAGAAGCTGGACGATCTCTTCGTTTTGCTTCAGCTCCCGTACACGGTCCGGGGTAAGGGTTTTCTTTGCCGGTTTGGGGTCCGGGTTTTTTGCGGTCGGTGAGGGTTGTAGCGGTGCAGCGGCGGTCACGGAAGCTTCCGGAGATATTACAGGAGAAACAGAGACTGCCTCCTGTGGAACAGCAGGGGAGGTCTGCGCCGGATTGCAAAGTGCGATCTGTTCGGGATCTCCGTCTGCACGGCAGCGGAGCTTAAGGAGCTGTTCCTTTTCCCAATATTTCAGGGCGCGCAGAATATCCCCCTCCGTACAAAGCAGACGGTCAGCCATCTGCTCCAGACTAAAAGAGGCATTATTGTCCCCAAGCATCCGCAGGAGATAAATGTATACTTTTACAAACTCTCCGTTTGCTCTGGGCATATAGTGGTCGATAAATGTATTGGATAAGGCGGTAACCTCCGAGGGGGAGGTATTATATAAAGTAATCATACTTATGCTAAAACCTCGCTTTTTTGACTATCTTGGATTATAACACAACCCTTTTTAAAAGAGAATAGGTGATTTTGCAATGGGAGTTCTTCCACATTTCAATGTGGATAATGTGGATAATGTGGAAAGCAGGTTGCGAATAATGGTTATGAGAAACCACGGAATGTAAGAAAATTGTAAGATTATCGCAATTTTTGGGTGAGGTTTGTGTCGAATTATGTTAAGTGCATTATGCACAAAAAAATCCACATGCTTTCCACGAAAAAAATGTGTATAAGCATGTGGATAATGTGGATAACTATTTTCCGAGAAGGTGTTCTCCAATATTTACAACGTCTCCCGCCCCCATAGTTATCAACAGGTCACCCTGTGTACAACTTTTTAATAAAAAGTTTTCAATTTCATCGAAGGTGGAAAAGTATTCGCAGGGAGTGCCGAGTTCCTGAATTTTTTTCTGCACATCCTGAGAAGAGATACCGATGGTATTTGTCTCTCTGGCAGCATAAATGTCAGCCAGGACTACGTGGTCAGCCAGTGTCAGAGCCTGTGCAAACTCAGGCAGAAGCGCCTTTGTACGGGTGTAGGTGTGGGGCTGGAACACGCACCAGACTTTTCCATGGGGATAATTTTTTGCTGCCTGGAGAGTTGCCTGGATCTCTGTGGGATGATGGGCGTAATCGTCAATGATGGTAACGCCTGCCACCTCTCCTTTGTACTGAAAACGGCGTTCCGTTCCCGTGAAGCTTCCAAGACCTTTTGCAATGGTGTCATTGGAGATACCAAGAAGCTGAGCCAGGGCAATGGCGGCCAGGGCATTGGACACATTGTGGATACCCGGCACCTTCAGATAAAAGTTTCCGGCTTTCTTGCCGTCTTTTATTACCGTGAAGGAGGCGTGACCGTATTTGTCATAAGTGATGTCGGCTGCCTGATACTGTGCCTGGTTTTCCAGACCATAAGTAATGATCTTGCAGGGCAGGTCTTTGGTGATCTCTTCATACCGGGGTGTGTCTGCGTTGATGATCAGCGCGCCATCGGAAGGAAGAAGCTCTGCAAAGTGCCGGAAGGAATGACGGATGTCATCCAGGTCTTTAAAAAAGTCAAGATGGTCTGCATCGATATTCAGGATAATGCTGATTTTTGGGAAAAAGCTTAAAAAGCTGTTTGTATACTCGCAGGCTTCGGTGACAAAGGTTTCGGACTGGCCTACACGGATATTTCCGCCGATGGTGGGGAGAATTCCACCTACACTGATGGTTGGATCACAGTTACCCTCCAGAAGGATCTGGGAAATCATAGAAGTGGTTGTGGTTTTTCCGTGGGTTCCGGAGACTGCGATGGGTGTCTCATAATTGCGCATGATCTGTCCGAGAAGCTGTGCACGAGTCAGCATAGGGATGCCTTTCTCCACAGCACAGGCAAATTCCGGGTTATCAGGGTGGATGGCGGCAGTATAAACTACAACCTCCACATCATCACCGATGTTAGAAGCGCGTTGTCCGTAAAAAATCTTCGCGCCTTTTTGGGCCAGTGAATCTGTGAGCGGGCTTTCCTTAGCATCTGAGCCGGAAATGATAAAATCTTCTCCCAAAAGGATTTCGGCCAGACCGCTCATGCTGATTCCGCCGATTCCAATGAAATGGATATGGAGCGGCTTCTGAAAGTTTATCTGATACATAACGAATAATCTCCTTAGTTAATTATGTAATGATTTGTTACATTATACCCCGAATGATTGGAAATGAAAAGAGTTTCTTTTTTAACTGCAAAAGGCAAATGACACAATGAATAGTGTCGGAAAAAACAAATAAATGTATAAATTAGACAAATGAAATAGAAAATGTTAATAATTTGTCAAAAAAACATAGGCAATAGCCATAAAAAAAATAAAATTTGAGAAAATTAATTGTAAAAAATGTTCACGAATCAAGTAAAGTATGGTATAATATGAGCACTTAGTGAATGCAAGCCGTAGGTGCAGCATAAACTTAGTGAGAATAACTGAGCCAGTTCGAGGGCACTGAAAGAGAAAACATCAAAAATGCCTGATTCAGTGAGTCGGACTTCCTTAAATAACTTACAACAAGAGGTGATTGCATGATTAAGAAAGAAATGATTGCCATGCTTTTAGCCGGCGGCCAAGGCAGCAGACTGGGAGTACTGACAGAAAAAGTGGCCAAGCCAGCGGTAGCCTTTGGCGGAAAATACCGCATCATAGATTTCCCGCTTAGCAACTGTATCAATTCCGGTATTGATACGGTGGGAGTTTTGACACAGTACCAGCCTCTTCGCCTGAATACTCATATTGGAATCGGAGTTCCCTGGGATCTGGACAGAAATGAGGGCGGTGTAACAGTACTTCCGCCATATGAAAAAAGCACAAACAGCGAGTGGTATACAGGAACTGCTAATGCTATCTTCCAGAATATGGATTACATGGAACAGTATAATCCGGATTATGTGCTTATTTTATCCGGCGACCATATTTATAAGATGGATTACGAGGTTATGCTTGATTTCCATAAGGCGAACAAAGCGGATGTCACCATTGCATGTATGCCGGTTCCCATTGAGGAGGCAAGCCGTTTCGGAATCATGGTAACGGATGACGCCAGCCGCATCACAGAGTTTGAGGAAAAGCCGGAGCACCCCAGCAGTAATCTGGCTTCCATGGGTATCTATATTTTCAGTTGGCCTGCTTTAAAGGAAGCTTTGTATGCACTGAAGGATCAGAATAGCTGTGATTTCGGAAAGCATATCCTTCCGTACTGCAAGGAGCGGAACGAACGTCTTTTTGCTTATGAGTATAACGGCTATTGGAAGGATGTAGGAACACTTGGCTCTTATTGGGAAGCCAATATGGAGTTGATAGATATTATTCCGGAATTTAATCTTTATGAGGAATTCTGGAAAATTTATACAAAGGGCGATATCATTCAGCCGCAGTATATTTCGGCAGACGCTGTTTTGGACCGGTGTCTGATCGGAGAAGGCTCTGAGATTTACGGAGAGGTACATAACTCCGTGATCGGTCCGAATGTTGTCATTGGCAAAGGAAGCGTTGTGAGAAATTCCATTATCATGCGCAACACGACTGTCGGTGAAGGCGTTGTGATGGATAAATCCATCATTGCGGAGGATGTTACCATAGGAAATCATGTGGTCCTGGGCTGCGGCGAGGAAGTGCCTAATGTTTTAAAACCAGCAGTTTATTCTTTTGGAATTGCTACCGTAGGTGAGCGGTCCGTTATTCCCGATAATGTAAAGATCGGCAAGAATACGGCTGTCTCCGGTGTTACCACACAGTCAGATTATCCTGGCGGATGCCTGGAAAGCGGACAAGTAATTGCAGCAAAGGACGGTGACAAAGCATGAGAGCAATCGGTATTATTTTAGCCGGCGGAAACAATAACCGCATGAGAGAATTATCAAACAAGAGAGCCATCGCTGCAATGCCCATTGCAGGCAGCTACAGAAGTATTGACTTTGCGTTAAGCAACATGGCGAATTCCCATATTCAGAAGGTCGCAGTGCTGACCCAGTATAATGCGCGTTCCTTAAACGAACATTTAAGCTCATCGAAATGGTGGGATTTCGGCAGAAAGCAGGGAGGACTTTTCGTATTCACTCCTACGATCACTAAGGACAACAGCCTTTGGTATCAGGGTACGGCAGATGCCATTTACCAGAATCTTTCCTTTTTGAAAAACAGCCATGAGCCGTATGTGGTGATCGCATCAGGCGATGGTATTTATAAGCTTGATTATAATAAGGTTCTGGAATACCATATTGCAAAGCGTGCGGATATCACAGTTGTATGTACTGCATGCCGTGACCAGAGCGAGGTAGAGCGTTTCGGCGTACTTCGTATGAATGAGGACTGCAGGATCGAGGAGTTTGAGGAAAAACCCATGGTTTCCCCGTACAATACTGTTTCAACCGGTATTTACGTTATCCGCAGAAGACAGTTGATCGAGCTGATCGAGAAAGCAGCTTCTGAGGGACGCAACGACTTTGTTCGGGATATTCTCATCCGTTATAAAAATCTTAAGAGAATCTATGGTTATAAGATTGATACCTATTGGAGCAATATTTCTACCGTGGATGCTTATTACAAAACAAATATGGCTTTTCTTGAGCCGGAAATCCGTAACTATTTCTTTAAGCAGGAGCCTGCCATCAAGACAAAGATAGATGACCTGCCTCCGGCTAAGTACAATCCCGGCGCCAGCGTGAAAAACAGCCTGATTTCCAGCGGCTGTATCATCAACGGCGTGGTGGAGAATTCTGTTTTATTCAGAGATGTATTTGTGGGAAATAATTGTGTAATTAAGAATTCCGTTATTCTGAATGATGTATACTTGGGGGATAATACACATATTGAAAACTGCATTGTAGAGAGCCGGGATACCATCCGGGCGAACTCTTATTACTGCGGCGAAGGAGAGGTTAAGATCGTCGTGGAAAAAAATGAACGGTACGTATTATAATTTATCATAAAATTCCACAAAATACGTAGGCGAAAAGGAAAGGGGCAGCAAAAATGAATATTACAGATGTACGTGTGAGGAAGGTTGCAAAGGAAGGCAAGATGAAGGCTGTAGTCTCCATCACCATTGATGACGAGTTTGTGGTGCATGACATTAAGGTGATCGAGGGAGAAAAAGGGTTGTTTATCGCGATGCCGAGCCGCAAGGCTACGGATGGTGAGTACCGTGATATCGCCCATCCCATCAACTCTGCTACACGGGACAGGATTCAGACGATTATTCTGGACAAATATCAGGAAGTGATGGCAGCAGAAGAGGAAGCTGCTGAATAAATGCCGAACTAAAACGAAAAAAGTGCCTGCATTCTGCGGAAACTACGCGGGGTGCAGGTACTTTTTTCGTTTCAAAAGAAAGTAAGCTATTTTGTTCCGCGTGAAGATTTGTTGAACTTTCCTTGGAAACAAAAAACGCAGCTTACGCTGCGAGGCTACGGAGGTCAAAGAATTGGAAAATTACACAATTGTTACGAAAGTTAAATAAAAGTGTTGA
Source organism: Ruminococcus sp. 5_1_39BFAA (assembly GCF_964240875.1). NCBI lineage: Bacteria > Bacillati > Bacillota > Clostridia > Eubacteriales > Oscillospiraceae > Ruminococcus > Ruminococcus sp. 5_1_39BFAA. Next base: position 449,955 of record NZ_CAXSVO010000002.1, read on the forward strand.
TTTTTTTAAGAGATGTGTTATACTTGACCTACAAAAAGTAATGAGGAGTTTATAATATGAAAAATAGAGGAGTTTTTTCATTACTGCTTGCAGGACTGTTGACCATCTCTACGGTGACCAGCGTTTATGCAACAGTCACGGAGGAGCAGATTGCAGACATGCAGGCACAGAAGAGTGCAGCTCAGGCGGAGCTGGCTCAGACACAGGGCAATATCAGCAGTCTGGAGTCTAAAAAGCAGGAGCTGGAAAACTATTTAGCAGAATTAAATACACAGTACAATGACTTGACCAACAGCGTCGCAGAACTGGGGATCCAGGCTGCCCAGAAGGAGGACGAGCTGAAGGCGCTTAAGAAAGAACTGAAAAAGGCAAAGAAAACCTCCAAAAAACAGTATGAGGATATGAAGAAGCGCATCGTCTATATGTACGAGCGGGGAGGGGCTTCCATGCTGGAGCTGCTTCTTTCTTCCAAAAGCCTTGTGGAATTTTTGAATCGTGCGGAAAATATTTCGCAGATTTCTAAGTACGACAGAGATATGCTGAAAAAATATGAGGACTTGCAGGCAAGCATCAAAGCGCAGGAGCAGACGGCGGAAGAGGAAGCTCAGGAAATCGACACGCTGCTGAAGGAACGTTCTGCTAAACAGCAGGAAGTACAGGTGATGGCGGCAAACACAAGCTCCAATATCCAGTCCTACATAAACCAGATCAGCGCAAGTCAGGAGGAGATAAGCTATCTGAATGCGCAGATCAGCAGTGCGGATAACAGTATTTCCAGCCTGATGCAGCAGGCCGCGGCAGAACAGGCGGCAGAGGAAGCAGAGCAGGAATACGACGATTTTGATCCGGATGAGGATACTACGGAATCATCCAGCAGTTCTACAAGCAGTGTTATTGTGGTGGAAGAAGTAAGTGAGGAGGACTACGGAAGCTCTGATCCTGGTTATGAGGAGAGTGTTTCCGAATACACGGAAGCAGATTCCGCAGACAGCGGCAGCTATGATTCCTCTGCTGATGGGGGGAGCTCTTCCGGCGGTACTTATCTTGGAAATTTCGTGTTGACTGCATACTGCAATTGTGCCCAGTGCTGCGGAACAGCAGGAAACCTTACTGCCAGCGGAACGGTTCCGACTGCCGGACGGACGGTGGCAATGGCGGGAGTTCCTTTTGGAACACAGCTTTCCATTAATGGGAATGTTTATACAGTGGAGGATTTAGGAACTCCATATGGACATGTGGATATTTATTTTGGAAGCCATTCCGAGGCATTAAGTTTCGGGCTGCAATACGCAGATGTATATCAGTTAAATTAAAACAGAATATTTTACGAAAGAGACAGGGTGCTATAAGATGCGGGTAACACATTTTACAACACCCTGTTTGATTTGCGCTAAAGGCAAAGCATGTACTTTATTTCTGCCACTGTTCGGCGAGGAAATCAGATTAAAGATAAGGAGTTCCGGGAATATAAGGGTAGCTGCCCATTCCGATCAAAAGCTCCAGACCGATCTGGCGGGCTTCCAGGACAGCTTCTTTTACAGCGCTGGCATCTCCGGTGATGGCGAGGATCACTTCATTGGAATGACTGGTGCCAAGACTGGGAGTCATATATCGGGTGATATGTACAGCAGAAGCTTTCATTGCGGTATCTGCCATGACCAGTCCGATTGCAGCAGGGGAGCCGGCCATAAACCCGAATGCTTCACCGGGAACTGCATGAAAACCCATTTGCAAAGCTGCGCCTGCATTGGCAGAGTAAGCAAATTCCAGGTGGCCTGATTCGCTGATGTAAAGTTCTCCTGCATATTTATTCGTAAGCTCCAAAGCCAGCTCAATGGCATGGCGGACGTCAGAGACATCATTTCCGCCAAGAACGATATAATTTCCATGACCGCCCCACCCCTTTGTATCCCGCGGGAAATCGATGGATAAAACTTCCGTGTTGGTAGCCTTTACCGCATCATCAATGGCGGTGATCTGTCCGGCTGCGCCGGTGCGGGAGCTGAAAAGCCCGAGGGAGTGATATTTAGTACCCACATTCATCTCTTTCAGAAGCGTGTCATCCACGCCGGAGATTACCAGCCCTATGGTGTCCAGAACGGCGGTACCCACAAATTCCGTGCGCGTACATTTGGTGCTGATGCTTTTCACATCCATGAAAAATTCCTCCGTGTTTTGCATTTATAAACAGTTTACCATTATCGGAGGGATTTTAAAAGATTTAATGTAAAGATTTTGAGAAAATAATTGTAAACCTTTTAATAGCAACTGGTTGACAATTGAGGGCGGGTGTGCTAGAGTGTACCAGTAAAGAAGTTTAGAAGCGAGGAGAATAGAGTATGAGTACAGTAGCAGCAACAAAAAGTAAAACTTATGACATGGCGTACATAGCTATTTTTGCAGTGCTTATGGCAGTATGTTCCTGGATTTCCATTCCGACTACGGTACCTTTTACCCTGCAGACTTTTGGCGTCTTCATGGCAGTAGGCATTCTGGGAGGAAAAAGAGGGACTTTGTCCGTGTTGGTTTACATTCTTCTGGGAGCTATCGGGGTTCCGGTTTTTGCTGGCATGAGCGGAGGAATCGGTATTATTCTGAACAACACAGGAGGATACATTGTAGGCTTTCTGCTTTCCGCACTGATCATGTGGGGAATGGAGAAGCTTTGGGGCAAAAAGCCTGTTGTCCAGATCATTTCCATGGTTATTGGACTGGCTGCATGCTATGCCCTGGGGACCATCTGGTTTATGATGGTTTATACTAGGAATACGGGTGCAGTAGGCCTTGGAACTGTTCTGGGATGGTGTGTCATTCCGTTTATTATCCCGGATCTTGTTAAGATTGCCCTTGCATTTGTTTTATCCCGGAGATTGCGCAAGTATGTGCCAATCCAGCAGTAAAAAAGGTCAGGCATATCCCATTCGCCCTCATCATGGGATGTGTCTGGCTTATTTTATAGGAAATGGTTACAGCAGCGGATTTACAGCACATATGCGGGAAATCCTGGATGTTTTTATGAGGGATGCAGAAGTCAGGCTTGTTGTGCAGACAGATGAAATTTGCAGCGCCTGTCCTAATAGCCGGGAGGGAAGTTGCCTGACACCGGAAAAGGTAGAGAAATATGACAGGGCCGTGTTGGAAGCCTGCGGCGCAGAAGAAGGACAGGAGATGACTTTCCTGGAATTTGCAGCAGCCGTGCAGGAAAAGGTGATCTCTGCGGGAAAGCGTTTGGAAATCTGCGGGGACTGCCAGTGGAATGAAATCTGCCGGGAACAGCTAAGCCGCTGGGAAAATATTACAATATCATAAAGGGAAAGTTACAGGATTTTTTGTACTATATGGTATGATATAAAAAATGTAAAGGGGATATAGTACAGGAAGGAGGTAACTTTATGAGGAAAATAAAGAGATGGCTGGCAGCAGGGCTGACTGCAGTAGTTTTAATAGGAAATGGGGCGGTTTCCGGAGTACAGCCGATGATGGTCCAGGGGGCTATCGTAGATGGCGATGAGCTGATAGAGGGCCTGAGCAGAGATTCCGGATACTATATTTTGCCGGAGTCATCGCAGAGAGAGCTTTCTTATGATGAGATATCCTGGATGACAGACAGCGAAAAGCAGATGGCGATCAATGAGATCTATGCCCGCCATGGACGAAAATTTGTGATTCCTCAGGTGCAGCAGTATTTCAGCGAAAAGTCCTGGTATCAGGGAACTGTGGAAGCAAGCCGGTTCGATGAGAAGGTGCTGAGCGATTGCGAGGAAAAGAATATTGAGAAGCTTTTGAAAACAACGACCTCATCTTCTTATGTGCTGGAGGGCAGTGATTCCAGGTATATTACGGATGAAGAAGTGGCCGCGCTTACGAAGGATGACATGCAGCTTGCCATTAATGAGATTTACGCCCGCCATGGACGGAAATTTTCCATGAAGGAATATCGGGATTATTTTAACAGCCAGTCCTGGTATAAAGGCACCGTAGAGCCGGAAAAGTTCAATGAGGGTGTGCTGAACGTTTATGAAAATGCAAACATAGCAAAGCTTTCCACGGCAATAAAACAGCGGAGCAGCAGCGCGCCTGCCGCCATTACGAATTTTGCAGGAGCTTATACCATTGAAAAAGGTGACACGGTTGTCCGTCTGGAGATCAGTCTTTATACGGATATCAGCATTTCCAGAGCTATAGCAGGGGACGAGGTGGGAAATATCAGCGTGTCTATCAAAATTGGAGATGAAGTGAATATTTCCCAGGGATACCTGTTCAAGGAGGATGATAATATGTACCTTATCTCGGACAGCGATTTGAATGGCGCGACCCTGACCGTGTTTGACGGCTGTGTCATTTTGCTGGATTCGTGTGGATTTGACGATGTGTATATGCTGGCTGAGAGGTATGTGAGCTGAGAGAAGAAGGCTTGACCATCTTGGAAAAGAGGTTAAGAAAGTTTAAAACAAAATAGCCTGAAATAAGAAGAAAAGTGCAAAGTCTTGTAAAGGTTCAAGGCTTTGCATTTTTGATTGTCGAGGTCATTCTTATTTATAATATACCATATGAGGCAATCCAGCAAGAAAAAAGCCCGGAAATCATTGAATTTCCAGGCTTTAGCACTCAGTCGAAGCGACGGGATTCGAACCCACGGCCTCTGCGTCCCGAACGCAGCGCTCTACCAAACTGAGCCACGCTTCGTCAACTGCAAGTGCTATTATATTAAGTTTTTGAGAATTTGTCAAGCGAAAAATTAAAAAATTATCGGGGTTTTCCGGATTTTTTTGAGGGCGGAAGAATGAAAAGCGGTTTGGGTCATATACATTAATGAAGCAAAAAAATAGGAGGAAACGGTTTGGCTGGTTATCGACGGTTTGTTGCGTATGTATATGAGTACCGGAAAGGGAAAAAAGAAAGCAACTGTGGATTTATAAAGGTTGAAGTACGGGATGCGCGGTGTACTATGGAGGTGCATCTCAATATAGAAGGGGTGACACCGGGGGTAGAGTGCAGGATTTATGGTTTTGTGCGGAAAGACGGGCTGATGAATGGAATCCTGTTGGAAAGCTGTGAGACCGGGGAGGATTCCATAGAATGTCTGATAGAAACAGATGCCCTTAGCATGGGAGGCTCCGGAATTTCGCTTGGAAGAATGGGAGGAATGATCTTTACAACCCAGACAGGAGGCTTTTTTGGGACAGAGTGGGATGATCAACCAATTAAACCAGCCAATTTCCGGGAGATGAAAATTGAGAGTAAGGCAGACAATGCAGAAACAGTGAAATTGAGAGAAAAAGGCGGAATGCGGCAAGGTGAAGAAAAGGCAGGGGAGAATGCCGGGTTAGAGGAAAGAAAACCGGAGAAAAAAGGGGAAAACGGGGAAATAAATCGGGAGGAACAGGAAAGCGGCGAGGAGAGAAACAGGGAGAAGGGGAAGAATACAGATGAGGTACAAATGCAGGCAGAGGAGATTCAGGAGCAGCCCGAATACAGGGTGGAAATGCCTTTGGATGTGGGACAGGAAAGCAGATTAGAGGAATCAGATGAAATGCAGCAGGAGCACGAAGGTGAAGCTGCACAAAGGGAAGAGGAGAGAACGGAAGAAAATGGGGAAATTCCAATTCCGAAAGAGGGAGCGTTTGCTGAAGTAGAAGTCGAGTATCCGGGAAATTCAGACGCAGTTGACATAAAGCGGGCAAGGGAATTTGCAGAATCACAAGAACAAAATACTGCTGCAGAAATGGAAAATGAGGGAGCAATTAATAAAATAGAAAGTGTATCGGCGTCCTGGGAGCCAGACAGAATTAGAGTGAGTAATATCGTGAGGCCGAACCCGCGATCGTCACAGTCAGGTCAGGCTTCGCGCTCAACGAAGCAAAGTCCAGGTCCACAGCCAGGCCCGCGTCCGTATAGGGCATCCTGGGAAACATGCGCTCCCTTTGATGACAGTGATATGGCACAGTGCTGGAAAATCCACCCCAAGGACTTTTCATGCTTCTCCCGGCGCCAATGCGCGCTGCGAAACAACAGATTTTTGCAATATGGACACTACAACTTCGGTCATCTCCTGCTGTGCCGTAAGTCCAACGGGCAATACATACTTGGTGTGCCCGGAAGCTACGACCAGCAGGAGAGGTTTATGGCTAACATGTTTGGCTTCCCCTATTTTAAGGAAAGCCGGATGATCGAAGTGCCAAAAGGCAGGGGCGGTTATTGGTACCGCCTAATCGATGCCCCGAATATCCACTAATGGAATAGTTTTCAGGAGAATACTGCGGAAATGCTGCAATTCCTCCATGGAATAGCTGGTAAAGCCGGGCTGCAGGACTCCGTCGGAGTCCTTGTAAGCCTGGAGATAATAAGCTTTTGCTCCGGACAGCCATTGTCCGATCTCTATGAAATCCTTTTCAGTGTGAAGCTCTTTCACGACTGTGGTGCGGAACTCGTAATCCACATGCCCTTCCATAAGAAAATCCACTGTTTCAAAAATGGAATCCATATCCGGGTAGCGCAAACCGGAAAGCGCCTTGTAGTTGTCAGGACATGCTTTAATATCCATAGCTGCCTTATCGATAAGCCCTTCCTTTACAAGCTCTTTTACAACATAAGGCCTTGATCCGTTGGTATCCAGCTTTACCGCATACCCCAGAGCCTTGATCTCGCGGATAAAGTCCGGCAGTTCCTCAGAAAGGGTAGGCTCTCCGCCGGAAATACATACGCCGTCCAGAATTCCCTGACGCTTTTTCAGAAAGGAAAGAACCTCATCCGTAGGAATCTCCGGCTGTACGGCAGGATGGAGCACGAGACTGCTGTTTTGGCAAAAAGGGCACCGGAAATTACAGCTTCCAAGAAATATAGTAGCAGCCACCTTTCCCGGATAATCCAGCAAGGTTGTCTTGTTATAACCGCAAATTTTCATCATTTGTAAGCACCTCCCAGGGATAATACATTCAACATGTCCCTGCGCTGTACCAAAGCAGGGGAGGAAACGATCCGATATCATTGGCAGGCAGGACAGAAATTATAAGTACAGCATACTCCATATGAAATAAGGTGGCAAGCAAAAATTTTTGCCATTTGACATCAATACAGGAACTCTCTATAATAGACAGAGATATTTGATGGATGGGGAGAAATATGAAGCAACGGGATTTGACACAGGGGAGCATCACAAAAAATCTGATGCTGTTTGCGCTGCCCATGATGGCTGGGAATCTTTTGCAGCAGTGCTATAATATTGCAGATACTTTGATCGTAGGCCGCTATCTGGGGGCAAATGCTTTGGCGGCAGTAGGCTCATCATACACACTGATGACCTTTCTGACTTCCATTTTGTTGGGCATGTGCATGGGAAGCGGCGCGGTTTTTTCCATTAGGTTCGGGGAAAAGGACAGCAGACGGCTGAAGGAGGGAATGATCCATTCTTTTGGCCTGATCGCTGTGATGACGGTGGCCATCAGCATCCTTGTTTTTGCAGGACTTCCGCTGATCTTGAAACTGCTTCAGGTGCCGGATGCGGTAGTTACTTATATGCGCGATTACCTGAAGATCATTTTTGTGGGGATCAGCGCTACCTTTTTATACAATTATTTTGCGGCTCTTTTGCGGGCAGTGGGAAACTCTGTGGTTCCCCTGGCATTTCTGGGAATCGCAGCCGTATTGAACATCATGCTTGATCTGGCGTTTATCCTGTTGGGAGGCTGGGGTGTGGCGGGAGCTGCGGCGGCTACTGTAATCGCACAGTTTGCAGCCGGTGTGGGGATCACAGCATATACGCTGGTGAGATTCCCGGAATTCCGTTTTACCAGAGAGGAGCTGCATTATGACGGCAAAGTATTAAAAGAAATCGCCCAGCTCTCTTTTTTGACATGCCTGCAGCAATCTATTATGAATTTTGGCATCCTGATGGTCCAGGGGAGAGTCAACAGCTTTGGACCTGCGGTTATGGCGGCCTTTGCCGCAGCAGTAAAAATTGATTCCTTTGCGTATATGCCGGTGCAGGATTTCGGAAATGCCTTTTCCACCTTTGTTGCCCAGAATTTCGGCGCGGGTAAAAAAGAGAGGATCGTCCGGGGGATCAGGAGCGCAGTGGTTTCCGCATTCTTGTTTTGCGTTGTGATCAGTGCGGCAGTGTGTTTGTTTGCAGAGCCTTTGATGAAGATATTTGTCCAGGAATCCGAGAGGGAGATTGTTGCCATCGGAGTGGAATATCTGCGTATTGAGGGTGCATTTTATTTCGGGATAGGTCTTCTGTTTTTGCTGTACGGATACTACCGTGCGGTGAAGAAACCGGGAATGTCCGTAATTCTTACCATTTTTTCATTGGGCACAAGAGTGCTGCTGGCATATAGCCTTTCCTCAGTGCCGGCTGTCGGCGTGAAAGGAATCTGGGTGTCTGTGCCCATTGGCTGGGCGCTTGCAGACGCGGTGGGTGTGATTTATTATTGGAAAAGGATGAAAGAGAAAACCATATGACAGAGCAGGAACGTTTTATGAAGGAAGCTATCCGGCAGGCAAAAAAGGCCCGGGCATTAGAGGAGGTTCCGATCGGATGCGTAATTGTGTATGAGGGAAAAATCGTGGCGAGGGGGTATAACCGCAGAAATACGGACAAAAACACTCTTTCTCATGCGGAACTGAATGCCATTAAAAAGGCCAGCAAAAAGCTGGGCGATTGGAGGCTGGAAGGCTGTACCATGTATGTGACACTGGAACCATGCCAGATGTGCGCGGGAGCGCTGGTGCAGTCAAGAATTGACGAAGTGGTGATCGGCAGCATGAATCCAAAGGCAGGATGCGCAGGTTCGGTGCTGAATCTTCTGGAGATTGAGGGATTTAACCATCAGGTGAAAATCACCAGGGGAGTTTTGGAGGAGGAATGTTCCGCTATGCTGTCCGACTTTTTCCGGGAATTGCGGGAAAAGAAGAAACAGCAGAAGATCCTGCGGAAGGCCATTGCAGAGGCAGAAGCCCAGACTGAATAAGGGACAGGAATCGGAAAAAGCTATTGAAAAATCTGTCAGAACATGTATAATGAATATGTAAAAAAGCGGGGAGCTCGCGGAAAGCGGGCTGAGAGTAAGCTGTGTTGCTTTGACCCAGAACCTGATTTGGATAATGCCAACGTAGGGAGATACTTGTATGAATGCTTTTGCGCAGGGATACCTTTATGTTTTGGTACCTGCGCTTTTCTTATTGTATGTGGAAGGTATTCACAGTTCTCCGAAGAAAAAGGAGGAAAAAAGATGTTTGGTAATTGCCTGGAAAATGTCAAAAAATCTGTGCCACTGGTGCACAACATCACAAACTATGTAACGGTAAACGATGTAGCCAATGTACTGCTGGCGTGCGGGGGAAGCCCGATCATGTCTGATGACAGAGAGGATGTGGAGGACATCACATCCATTTGCGGAGGCTTAAATATTAATATTGGAACCCTGAATCAAAATACCATTCCATCCATGTTTCTTGCAGGAAAAAAAGCAAATGAGCTGGGACATCCTGTATTGCTGGATCCGGTAGGCGCAGGGGCCAGCAGGCTTCGCACGGATACAGCGCTGAAGCTTCTGGAGGAAGTAGAATTTACTGTTATCCGGGGGAATATTTCTGAGATCAAAACACTGGCCTATGGAAGCGGAAGCACAAAGGGAGTGGATGCTGATGTGGCGGATGCAGTGACGGAGGAGAGCCTTGCCGATGCCGTTTCCTTTGTGAAGAGCCTGGCGGGAAAGCTTGGATGTATCATCGCTGTTACAGGAGCCATTGACCTGGTTGCCGATGGCGAAAAGTGCTATGTGATCCGCAACGGACGTAAAGAAATGGGACTGATTACAGGAACAGGCTGCCAGCTTTCCGGTCTGATGACTGCCTATGTGGTAGCAAACCCGGAGAATCGCCTGGAGGCAGCGGCAGCAGCCGTTTCTCTCATGGGACTTGCCGGGGAGATCGGCTTTGCCAGGATGCAGGAGGGGGATGGGAATTCTACCTACCGCAACCGGATCATTGATGCCATCTATAACATGGACGCAAAGACTCTGGAAGAAGGGGCAAAATATGAAGTGCGATAGAAAAGACATGGTACTGTATGCTGTGACAGACAGAGCGTGGCTCCACGGGGAAACTCTGTACAGCCAGGTGGAAAAAGCCTTAAAAGGCGGAGCGACCTTTATGCAGCTCCGGGAAAAGAAGCTGGCTGAAGAGCAGTTTTTACAGGAGGCAGAAGAGCTGAAAGAACTTTGCAAAAAATACAACGTCCCCTTTGTGATCAATGATAATGTAGACATTGCTGCAAAAATAGATGCAGATGGTGTACATGTGGGACAAAGCGATATGGAAGCCGGGGATGTGCGGGCAAAGCTGGGCCCTGACAAAATCATCGGTGTTTCTGCCCAGACTGTGGAGCAGGCCGTTCTTGCGGAAAAAAGAGGAGCGGACTACCTGGGAGTGGGAGCTGTATTTACCACAGGCACAAAGCTTGATGCAGACGATGTGAGCTATGAGACTTTAAAGGCAATTTGCCAGGCTGTCTCCATCCCGGTGGTTGCCATTGGAGGGATCACCAGGGATAACCTGATGGAATTAAAGGGCAGCGGGATCGACGGAATTGCAGTGGTCAGCGCGATTTTTGCCCAGGAAGATATTGAAGAAGCAACGAGAGAACTGAAAAGCCGTACTGAGGAAATGCTGAAATGAGAGGTGCGATTTTTGACGTGGACGGCACGCTTTTGGATTCCATGCCGATCTGGATGGATGCAGGGGCGCGCTACCTGAAGGCTTTGGGACTTGTGCCGGAGGAAGGTCTTGGAGATAAGCTTTTTTCCATGACCATGACGGAGGGCGCAGATTATTTGAACCATGCATACGGGCTTCAGAAGGAGCCTTCACGGATCATTACTGAAATTAATGCCATAGTTGAAGAATTCTATTTCGGGGAGGCACCTTTGAAGCCTGGCGCAATGGAGCTTCTTGGTCAGATGAGAGCCGCGGGAATGAAGCTGTCAGTCGCAACGTCCACGGATCATCATCTGATAGAAGGGGCATTCAGGCGGCTGGGAATTCTGGAATACTTTTCGGGGATCTTTACCTGTTCCCAGGTGGGCGCGGGTAAGGATAAACCACTGATCTATGAAATGGCGGCGCAGGCAATGGGAACAGCACCAGCGGAAACCTGTGTTTTGGAGGACGCCCTTCACGCACTTGTGACAGCAAAAAAGGCAGGTTTTTTTACCATTGGAATCTATGATGAAGCAAGCGCTGCCAAACAGGAGGAGCTGCAAAAGGAAGCAGACCTTTACGGTAAATCCTTGAGTGATATACTGGAAAAGCTGAAAGAGGAGCAGAAGTTATGAGAAAAACAGCATTGACCATAGCAGGAAGTGATTCCAGCGGGGGCGCGGGAATTCAGGCTGATATCAAAACCATGATGGCAAACGGCGTTTATGCCATGAGCGCAGTGACAGCGCTGACTGCCCAGAACACCACAGGAGTGACGGCGATCATGGAGGTGACACCGGAATTTTTGGGGCAGCAGTTGGACTGCATTTTCACAGACATCCGTCCTGATGCAGTAAAGATCGGAATGGTATCTTCCGGAGCTCTTATAGAAAAGATCGGGGAAAAGCTGATTGAATATAAGGCGGAAAATATTGTTGTGGACCCTGTTATGGTAGCCACCAGCGGTTCCAGGCTGATCAGCGAGGAAGCTATTTCAGTTTTGAAGGAACGGCTCTTGCCCCTGGCGGCGCTGCTGACTCCCAATATTCCTGAGGCAGAGGTTTTGTGGGGAAAAAGAATCACCTGCCCGGAAGAGATGGAGCTTGCCGCAAAAGAGATCAGCGAAACTTACCACTGCGCGGTTTTGTGCAAGGGCGGTCACAGCATCAGCGACGCCAATGATCTTTTATATTGTGGCGGCAACGTCCGATGGTTTAGGGGAAAACGGATCCAGAACCCCAATACCCACGGGACAGGCTGTACGCTGTCAAGTGCCATTGCGTCAAACCTTGCCAAAGGCTATGATCTTTTTCAGGCCGTGGAACGGGCGAAAAGTTATATCTCTGACGCGCTGAACGCCATGCTGGATCTGGGGGCAGGCAGCGGCCCTATGGATCATGGATTTGACATCGGCGGTATTTACGGAACACCATAATTGATTGAAAAAAAGGAACGTCCCGCAGGACGTTCCTGAATTTTTTCCTTTACGCGCGCCGCACCTCGAAATGCTCTCACAGACGTTACCTTTACAGTTAACTCGGCCCAGGCACCCTTACGTCACACAAGAGCTTCTACTTAGTGCTGCTACATTCCTGTCCTGACACGGTTCATAGATTCCTGTTGCGTAAGACCCAAACGTCAACGCCACTTATAAAGGGCAGCTCCACAAGATACACCCCTCAGATTGGCATCACCCCTGCTGTAGCGGATTGCAGGTACAGGGCACCGCTATCTCCCCGGCTGCGCGGATTTAGTATAGCTGTTTTGCACAGATTTGTCAAGCTATTTGGTCATTTCGTGGAAATCTTTCTTCCAAAACATTTTTTTATTGTGCGAAAATGGGAATTATTATATAATGGAAACAGATTGATTTTCTGCAAAATGCAGAAGCTTTAGTGTGCAGCGCGAGACACAGAAATGGAGGATACTATGATTAAAAGAATCGGCTTATTGACAAGCGGTGGTGACTGCCAGGCATTAAATGCAACCATGAGAGGTGTGGTAAAAGGTCTTAGCAACAGTGTAAATGAGTTGGAGGTTTACGGCTTTGACGATGGTTACAAGGGCCTGATCTACGGAAAATACCGTATGCTCACATCCAGGGATTTCTCAGGAATTCTGACACAGGGCGGTACTATTCTGGGTACTTCCAGACAGCCGTTTAAGCTGATGCGTGTTCCGGATGAAAAAGGACTGGACAAGGTTGAGGCTATGAAGCAGACTTATTATAAGCTCTGCCTGGACTGCCTGGTAATTTTGGGAGGAAATGGAACGCAGAAGACAGCGAATCTTCTCCGTGAGGAAGGTCTGAATATTATCCATCTTCCGAAAACCATTGACAACGATATCTGGGGAACCGATATGACCTTTGGTTTCCAGAGCGCCGTAAATATTGCAACAAACGCCATCGACTGCATCCATACCACAGCAGCATCCCATGGCCGTGTATTTATCGTGGAGGTTATGGGACATAAAGTTGGAAGCCTTACCCTGCATGCAGGTCTTGCAGGCGGTGCGGACATTATCCTGATCCCTGAGATCCCATACGACATCAAGAAGGTAGTAGCTGCGATCAATAAACGTGCGAAAGCAGGAAAACGCTTTACCATTCTTGCAGTGGCAGAGGGCGCTATCTCCAAAGAGGACGCAGAGCTTCCAAAGAAAAAATACAAAGAGAAGCTTGCTGAAAGAGCAAAGAAATATCCGTCCGTTTCCTACGAGATCGCAGACCGCATTACAAAAGAGACAGGTTCAGAGGTTCGTATCACTGTTCCGGGCCATACCCAGCGAGGCGGCGAGCCATGTGCATATGACAGAGTTCTGTCCACAAGGATCGGCGCAGGCGCAGCAGAGGCCATTCTGGATGAAGAGTACGGCGTAATGATCGGTATTGTAAACGGAAAGATCAAGAGAGTACCGCTGGCTGAGTGCGCTGGCAAATTAAAGATGGTATCTCCGAAAGATCAGACCGTAAAAGCTGCAAAACAGATCGGCATCAGCTTCGGCGATTGATTTTAGGCAAACATACTTGACGGAACAACCCTAATTCGATTATGATAATAGAGTAAACAAAATGACCGCCGCGGGAAATTCTCGCGGCGGCTGTGATGATAGGAGCAAGTCAAATGGATATGCAGCATATCCGCTTGGCTCGTTGCTCGCGGGAATAACAGAAAGGAGCTTGGCATGAGTTATACTGCTCTTTACCGGAAGTTCAGGCCGGATAATTTTGACGATGTAAAAGGGCAGGACCATATCGTGACGACCCTGACGAATCAGATCAAAGCCAACCGCATCGGACATGCGTATCTGTTCTGCGGTACCCGGGGTACAGGAAAGACAACGGTGGCAAAAATCCTTGCAAAGGCGGTGAATTGTCAGCATCCGGTCAATGGAAGTCCCTGCAATGAGTGCGAGATGTGCAGAGCGATCCAGGCCGGGACCTCCATGAATGTGATTGAGATCGATGCCGCTTCCAACAACGGCGTGGACAATATCCGGGAAATCCGTGAGGAGGTGGCGTACCGTCCGACGGAGGGAAACTATAAGGTCTACATTATCGACGAGGTTCATATGCTTTCCACCGGAGCTTTCAACGCGCTGTTGAAAACATTGGAGGAGCCGCCGTCCTACGTTATGTTTATCCTGGCGACCACAGAGGCGCATAAGATACCCATTACGATCTTGTCCCGGTGCCAGAGATATGATTTCCACCGGATATCCATTGAAACCATTGCGGACAGACTGGCAGAGCTTTTGCGGATCGAGGGCGTAGAGGCGGAGGAAAAGGCTGTGCGTTATGTGGCAAAGGCCGGGGACGGCTCCATGCGTGACGCATTGAGTCTCCTGGATCAGTGCATTGCTTTTTATCTTGGTCAGACTCTGACTTATGACAAGGTGCTGGAGGTTCTGGGGGCAGTAGACACGGAAGTATTCAGCCAGCTTTTGCGAAAGGTTTTAAAAGGCGACGTGACCGGAGCTATCCGCACATTGGAAGCGTTGATTATCGGCGGCAGGGAGCTTGGACAGTTTGTGGGTGATTTCACCTGGTATATGCGCAATCTGCTTTTGGTAAAAACTTCGGAAAATCCGGAGGAGGCCATTGACGTTTCTTCTGAAAACCTGAAGCTTCTAAAAGAAGAAAGCGAAATGGTGGATGCGGAAACTCTGATGCGGTATATCCGGATTTTCTCAGACCTGTCGAATCAGATCCGGTTTTCCACCCAGAAAAGAGTGCTGGTAGAGATTGCGCTGATCAAGCTTTGCCGCCCTGCTATGGAGACAAACCTGGATTCTGTCCTGGACCGTATCCGTGTCCTGGAACAGCAGATGGAGGAAAGACCGGTACAGCAGGTGATCGTGCAGCAAGGTGCCGTGGGGGTGGATTCGGCAGAGTCAGGCCAAAACGCAGCTCCGATAGCGGAACCGAAAAAAGCGGCGCCAGAGGATTTGCAGAGGATCGTAGGAAGCTGGAGAACGATCGTGGGACAGACCACAGGAGTTTTCAAACAGATGCTGCAGAAAGCTATCCCCAAGTATAACGGGGAAACAGGAGAGCCTGTGCTGTATATTGAATTCCAGGATTTTCTGGGAAGAGCTTATGTGGATAATCCGGAAGCAAAGCAGGAGCTTGCGGATATCATTGCAGCCCAGACGGGAAAAGCGGTGGAGATACAGATGCTTGTTGCCGCAGAGCATCATCATACAAATCTGGCGCAGGTTACGGTAGATCAGGCAATCCGTGACAATATCCATATGGATGTAGTGATCGAAGAGGAACCTGGCGACATAGACTAAAACAAAGAAGCAATGGTTGCGGTATGTCCATGCAGTATTTGCAGGGAAAATTCCGAAACCATAAATAGATAGAGGAGGATCAAAAAAATGGCAAAACGTGGAGGATACCCGGGCATGGGAATGCCGGGAAACATGAATAATCTTATGAAACAGGCGCAGAAAATGCAGCGCCAGATGGAGGAAAACCAGAAGGCTCTTGAGGAAAAAGAATTTACAGCGACCGCAGGCGGCGGTGCCGTTGAGGTTACGATTTCCGGTAAGAGAGAAGTGACAAAGGTAAAGCTTTCCGAGGATGTTGTGGACCCGGATGATATTGAAATGCTGGAGGACCTGATCGTGGCAGCCACCAATGAAGCGCTGCGCAAGGTTGAGCAGGAATCCTCTGCCGTAATGTCAAAGCTGACAGGCGGCCTGGGCGGAGGCTTTCCATTCTGATGGAATACTACAGCAGTCATATTAACAAACTGATCGAGCAGCTTTCTCATCTTCCGGGCATTGGGGCGAAGTCGGCGCAGCGTCTGGCCTTCCACATTGTAAACATGCCCCGGGAGCAGGTGGAGCAGCTTACCACAGCGATTACAGGCGCGCGGGAAAATATCCAGTATTGTAAGTGCTGTTACACTCTGACAGATAAGGAGCTTTGTCCTATCTGCAGCAATGCGAAGCGTGACCATAGCACCATTATGGTAGTAGAGAATACCAGGGATCTGGCAGCCTATGAAAAGACGGGAAAATTCGAGGGCGTGTACCATGTGCTCCATGGCGCTATCTCTCCTATGCTGGGCATTGGGCCTGATGATATTAAATTAAAAGAACTGATCCAGCGTCTCCAGGGAGATGTAAAAGAGGTCATCATTGCCACAAACTCCAGTTTGGAGGGTGAGACGACGGCGATGTATATCAGCAAACTGATCAAACCTACGGGGATCAAGGTGAGCCGTATTGCCAGCGGTGTTCCGGTGGGCGGCGATCTGGAATATATCGATGAGGTGACGCTGCTTCGTGCTTTGGAAGGAAGAGTGGAGTTGTAGTCTGTTCGGCGCAGCTTCAGGGAGGTGATGAGCTTGGCAAGAAAGAAAGCCACATCGTCAGATGTAGCGGAAAAGGCGGGGGTCTCCCAGGCCACCGTATCCATGGTTCTGAACCGTAAATACAACGTTTCCTTTTCCAGGGAAACCGTAGAAAAGGTAGAGCGGGCGGCCAGAGAGCTTGGCTACCAGCTCCCCAGACACAAACACAAAAAAGAGAATAAAAAAGAAAAACTGATCGTGGTTTTCTGTCCAACCATTACCAGCCCCTATTATGTGCTGCTTTTGCAGGGAATCGAGGCTGTTGCCAATGAACAGGGATACGGGGTGTTTATCTGTAATACCCAGAGAGATGCAAGGCTGGAGGAAAGATATCTTCGTCTGATGTATACTATGAATCCCCAGGGCATAATTTATGCCTGCAATCCTCATCCGGATTACCGGAAACAGGTGGAGGAGCTTGCCAGAGACATTCCGCTGGTTATTATCAGCAATAAAGAAAAAACAACTACAGTAGATGCCATAAACCAGGACAATACGGAGGTGGGAAGACTCATGGCCCGCCATCTTCTGGACCTTGGACATCAGGATGTGGCGTTTATTACCCCACCTCTGACAAAGCGCCAGTGGCAGCGCTCCAGGCGAGTGGATGGCTTTGTCAAGGAATTTGAACGTGCAGGACTTTTGGGACATGTGATCATAAAGGCTGCCGATGAGTCCGTTGACAGAAGAAATCCACGCACGGATTCGGAGTATACTATGGGATATCAGCTTACCTCGGAGCTTTTGAAGGAGGGGAAAACCTTCACTGCCATAGCAGGGCAGAACGATATGATGGCGATCGGGGCAGTGGACGCATTGCAGGAGGCGCGGCTTCACGTGCCGAAGGATGTGTCCGTTATTGGATGTGATAATATTTTTTATTCCGGCATCAGGCGGATCTCTCTGACTACAATCGACCATTTTGTAGCGCTGAAAGGTCGGGACGCCTGTGATATTATCATACGAAAAATTGACACAAGAGATAAGTTTTACGGGGATGCGCTGCCCACCAGCCTCTACAATATTGAGTATACACCCAAGGTGATCGTGCGCAGAACAACCGGGTATGCAAGGATGGATAAACGATTTTAATTAAATAGATACAAAATAATTATTAGTAATAATTTATCGGCTTTGCATGAAGATGAATATGAAAAATGTTGATTTTCAAATGAATTTTGTTTGTTAAACTAGTGACAGACTATTGAATAATTAATATTTTGAAGAATTATTAATAAAATATTTATTAATAAAATTGGGGCTGGCTTGACCTGACGAAAGAGTTTGTTATAATGAAGAAAAGGTTGTAAAAAGCAGCCCAATAGATTTCCGTAAATATAAAATTCAGGAGGGAAAATCATGAAATTCTTTATTGACACAGCAAAGGTTGAGGACATTAAGGCAGCAAACGACATGGGCATCATCTGCGGCGTTACCACAAACCCATCTTTGATCGCAAAAGAGGGAAGAGATTTTAATGAAGTAATCAAAGAGATTACAGAAATCGTAGACGGACCGATCAGCGGTGAGGTAAAAGCAACTACCACCGATGCAGAGGGTATGATCTGCGAGGGACGTGAAATCGCAAAGATCCATCCAAACATGGTTGTGAAAATTCCGATGACCGGAGAAGGCTTAAAAGCAGTTAAGGTTCTGACAAAAGAGGGAATCAAAACAAATGTAACCTTAATCTTTACAGCAAACCAGGCGCTTCTGGCTGCAAGAGCAGGCGCTACATATGTTTCACCATTCCTGGGCAGACTTGATGATATCTCTACAGACGGTGTTGAACTGATTCGTGAGATTGCTGAAATGTTTGCAGTAGCAGGCATTGAAACTGAGATCATTGCGGCAAGCGTTCGCCATCCTGTACATGTAACTCAGTGTGCCCTGGCAGGAGCTGACATCGCAACTGTTCCTTACAAGGTATTGGAGCAGATGCTTCATCATCCTCTTACCGATGCCGGTATCGTAAAATTCCAGAATGACTACAGAGCAGTATTTGGCGATAAGTAAAGGAGAACAATAACATGGAGAAATTAGAGCTTCAGAAAATTGCAAACGAAGTCCGCAAGGGCATCGTTACAGCAGTTCATGCAGCAAAGGCCGGCCATCCGGGCGGATCTTTATCAGCGGCAGACTTATTTACCTATCTTTATTTTGAAGAGATGAATATAGACCCCAAGGACCCGAAAAAGGCAGACCGTGACCGTTTCGTTCTTTCCAAAGGACATACCGCGCCAGGTCTTTACTCTGTACTTGCAGAGCGCGGATATTTCCCAAAAGAAGATTTAAAAACACTTCGTCACTTAGGCTCCTACCTTCAGGGACATCCGGATATGAAACATATCCCGGGTGTTGATATGTCAAGCGGTTCTCTGGGACAGGGGATTTCCGCGGCAGTGGGAATGGCTCTTTCCGCAAAATTAAGCGGCGATGCCTACCGGGTATATACCCTCCTTGGCGATGGCGAAATCCAGGAAGGGCAGGTTTGGGAAGCTGCAATGTTTGCAGGAGCCAGAAACCTGGACAATCTGGTTGTGATCGTGGACAACAACGGTCTGCAGATCGATGGAAAAATTGAAGATGTCTGCTCTCCGTATCCAATTGATAAAAAATTTGAAGCTTTTAATTTCCATGTGATCAACGTAGCTGACGGCAATGACATGGATCAGTTAAAAGCAGCCTTCGATGAGGCAAAGGCTGTAAAAGGGATGCCGACCGCGATTGTTATGAAAACCGTAAAAGGAAAAGGCGTTTCCTTCATGGAGAACCAGGCCGGATGGCACGGAAAAGCACCAAATGATGAGCAGTATGCACAGGCTATGGAAGACTTAGAGAGGGCAGGTGAAGCATTATGTCAGAAGTAAAGAAAATTGCCACCAGAGCAAGCTACGGCAGCGCTCTTGTAGAATTAGGAAAAGAACATGATGATATCGTAGTTCTGGACGCTGACCTTGCTGCAGCTACTCAGACCGGAATGTTTAAGAAGGAATTTCCAGAGCGCCATATCGACTGCGGTATTGCAGAGTGCAACATGATGGGAATCGCGGCAGGAATCGCTACCACAGGAAAGGTTCCTTTTGCCAGCACCTTCGCGATGTTCGCAGCAGGACGTGCTTTCGAGCAGGTACGCAATTCCATCGGTTATCCGAAGCTGAATGTAAAGATCGGTGCTACCCACGGCGGAATCTCCGTTGGTGAGGATGGCGCTACCCATCAGTGCTGTGAGGATTTTGCGCTGATGAGAAGCATTCCGGGTATGGTTGTGGCAACCCCTTCTGACGATATTGAAGCAAAGGCGATGGTTAAGGCTGCTTATGAGCATGTTGGACCGATGTATATGAGATTCGGACGTCTGGCTGTTCCGGTGATTAACGATAATCCGGATTATAAGTTTGAGCTGGGCAAAGGAATCGTTCTTCGCGAAGGCGGGGATCTGACCATTATTGCCAATGGCCTTTGCGTAGCATCATCCCTTGAGGCTGCAGAAATGCTTGCAGCAGACGGCATCCAGGCAAAGGTTATTAACATCCACACGATCAAACCGCTGGATGAGGAGCTGGTAGTGGCAGCCGCAAAAGAAACAGGCAAGGTTGTGACCGTAGAGGAGCACTCTGTGATCGGAGGCCTGGGCGGAGCTGTCTGCGAATGCCTGTCTGAAAAAGCGCCTGTTCCGGTAAAACGTATCGGAATCAACGATGTTTTCGGTGAATCCGGTCCGGCAGCAGCACTTCTGGAAAAGTACGGCCTGGATGGAACTGGCATTTATAAGCAGATTAAAGCGTTTGTATAAGCTTTTCCTCCGGAAGGACATCCAGAATCCCCTGAGTAATGGTATCAGCAAGGGAAATCACGGTGGAGAGGCGGGTAGTCTGTAAAGTCAATTGTTCCAGAATGCCCGAAATATTCACGATTCCGGTAATATAAATATCTCCCACAGGAGGAAGTTCTTTTTGAACTCCGGCACCTGGGCAGAGCGCACCATTTCCGATGGTGACGTAGCCCAGGTGCTTTTTTTCGCCAAGAGAGGCATCGATGGCGATCACAAGGGCGTTCGGGTGATTTGCCTGGATGAAGCTTGTCATTTTTTCCAGATTCAGTGCATGGACCGGGTGAGAGAGCGTTCCGTAGACAAAAATCCCGTTAAGATGGTACTGGCTTAGAAGATGTCCCACATAAGGTCCCAGACAATCTCCTGTCATCCTGTCGCTGCCAATGCAGAGAAAAACAATTTCCGACCATTTTTCCGGATGGTGAAGAATACATTTTTTCAGAAGATAGGCAATCTCTTTGGAAGAGCTGTCTTTTTTCGCATCAATATAAAAGGCCATGGAAGATCCTCCCTTAATTTCCTGTTTATCCTATTTATCAATCTTATCCCGAAAACGAAAAAAATATGCAGGGTGCAAAATGTGTCGCTAAATTCTTAGGTACAGGTCTTACATTCTGCTAAAATCTGCGCTTTGCTTATGATATGCTGATGCCCGAAGGGGTGATGTGATATGATAGAAGTGATCTACAAGGAGGAAAAACAGGAAACAAAAGATGAGGAGGGCTTGTTTTCTATTCCCAGAAATATACGTCAGATAGGACTGGTTGGCGGAAATTACAGGATTTATATTGAAGATTATGTGTACACTTTTCTGGGAAGGATGGCTGGGGCTGAGCATGTGCAAGAAAAAGAATGCGGATGTCTGGCTGTGCTGGTGGGAGATACAAAATGGAATAATGGCGCAACGTATCTTTTTATCCGTGGGGCATTAAGGGTGGAGGATGCGGAGGCTAATCCGGACCATATTGATTTTTCTGAAAAGGTATGGGCTAAAATACATGAGGAGCAGGAAAAATACTTTCCGGGAAAGGAGATCGTGGGCTGGTTTTTTGCAAAAGAGCAAATGCCTGTAGAAGTTAATGAGCTTTTTGCCAAGGTTCATCTGAGACATTTTGGAGGGGAAAAGGTTCTGATGCTCATGGAGCCAATGGAACGGGAGGATGCGTTTTTTTGCTATGAAAACAACCTTATGGTAAAGCAGAGGGGATATTACATTTATTATGAAAAAAATCCTGAAATGCAGGAGTACATGCTTGAGCGGAATCAGGGACTTATGCCGCAGTTGACGGAAGAGGTTGAGGATGAAGCGGTAAAAACATTCCGCAAAATCGTGCAGAATAAAAATAGGAAGAAAAATGAAAGAAAAGACGGGGAGGAAGAACAGGAAACGGAGGGACACACCTCTGTTTTTTCCTATGCCGCCACAGCGTGTTTGGTAATTGCTGTGCTTGCGGTAGGCGCAAATGTTTTCCGGAATTATCGGAGTGTGCGTGGAATAGGAGAAGCAGTGCAGACTGTTACAGGAGTGACCTCGAGTAAAGATACAAAGCCGGAGACGCTTTTAAAGCCCACAGCAACGCCGAAACCAACTGCTACTGTAACCCCGGTGCCTGTGCCTACGGAAGTGCCGAAGACGGACGATGTAGCTGCGGAACCGTCACCGGCTGCATTGGAGGAGGAAACAGGAAGTACGGAGGTCTACCGGGAGGAATCGGATGCCAGAAAAGCAAGGCGCCGGGAAGCGCTTGGCGAGCAGGATAGTGTGGCGCAGACATCAAGAGGCGATACGTCCGCCGTGCAGATGGCAGAGGAAAATTCCGAAACGGGGGCTGCTGACCCGAATCAGACCGATGTGCAGGCGCAGAATACAGAACAGGGAGAGATCCCACAAGGTAACAGCCAGGAAGCCTCGGATGGGCAGGATGTCCAGGAAACAGACGAAGCCCAGACAACAGCAGGCAATGAGCTTCACGAAACATATGTGATCCGTCCCGGAGATACCCTATACCAGATCAGTATTGCCCGTTATGGGAATATGGACGCGATTTCCGAGATCTGCCGTCTTAATGGCCTGGCAGAAAATGAAATTATTTATCCCGGACAGGTGATTGTGTTACCTTAGGATGGTGTGGTATAATGTGAACACTTGATGAGTACAAGCGGCTAAGCGAAGTACGAATCTAGTGAGAACATATGCCTGGACACTTAGTGAATGCAAGCCCAGGGCGCGGCATGAGCTTAGTGACCATGGTATAATGTGAACACTTGATGAGTACAAGCGGCTAAGCGAAGTATGAATCTAGTGAGAACAGTTAAATATTAATAAAACACATAAGGTAAAGAAAAATGGCAAATACATTTAAAAACATACGAAAAAAACTGAGAAGAAAGCGGCTTATGGCCGAAAAAGCCCGACTGGCAAAGGCTCAGGCAAATAATGAGGAGCCGAAGGATTACCAATCACGTCTGAAGCGCCACCGGAGAGACAGCGCAAAAAAAGTTATCTTTACAGCAGCCGTAGTGATAGGAGCAATTCTGCTGGTAACACTTTATATACAGAGAAGAAGCTACCACAGCTACAAAATACTCCAGACAAGCGAGCAGGAGGATATTGTTTCCACAAAATATACCGAAATGGATGGAAAAATTCTTCGTTACAGCCCAGATGGCGTCTCTCTTGTAAACAAAAAACTGGAAACTGTGTGGAGTGAAACATACGAAATGCAGAATCCTGTGGCTGACGTATGCGGCGATAAAGCAGTAATTGCAGACAAAGATGGTACCTCATTGGTGTTTCTGGGAAAGAATGGAAGCACAGGAAGCGTAACGACTTCCTATACGATCGTAAAAGCGAGAGTTGCAAAAAATGGGCTGGTTGCTGCAATTTTGGACGGAGGCGACAATACCTGGATCAATTTTTACAGTACTGATGGGAGCCTGATCGCTGAAAATCAGACAAAGATTGATGATCCGGGATATCCTCTGGATGTAACTGTCTCCGATGATGGAATTATCATGATGGTAGCTTTTCAGTTTGTAGACGGAGGAGAAACTACCAGCTATGTGGCTTTTTATAACTTTGGTGATGTAGGACAGAATGAAGATGACCGTATTGTCAGCGGATATACCTATGAAGGTATTGTAATTCCGCAGATACAGTATCTGGGAGACGGACGGAGCGTAGCGTTGCGGGAGGACGGATTTACTCTGTACAGAGGCAACCAGATTCCGAAAGAAAGCAAGACTGTTAAGGCGAAAAAGGAAATTGTCAGTACCTTTTTTGATGATAATAATGTTGGTCTGGTATACAAAAACGACAGCAAAGATAAGCTTTACACCATGGAAGTTTATTCTACGGCAGGAAAACTGAAATTCAGCAAGGACTTTAATATTCCTTATAGCACGATCAAAATGAGCGGCGGAAATATTGTGATGTATAACAGCTCTCAGATTTGTGTGATTGACGGAAACGGCGTGCAGAAATATCTGGGTGCGGTGGACGGAACGATCAGCGATTTCTTTAAGATTGGATGGAATCGTTATCTGCTGGTTTTGGATACTGGCGTGAATGTTCTGAAATTCAGCTAAGGAGACGACTATGACTTGGACATGGATGGGAATTGCTGCGGTGGGAATTATTTTTGCTGCCTGTATCGTAGGATATCACAGAGGATTTGTAAAAGAAGTGGTATCGACCTTTTTTATCATACTTTCGTTTATTCTGGTGTGGCTGATTAATCCTTATATTAATGAGTTTCTCAGGGAAAGTACACCTCTTTATGGGAAAATACAGGAGAGCTGCCAGGATTTTGTACAAAGTGAAGCAGAGAACGAAAATGGAATGGGAGAAGCAGAGCAGGCTGAGCTTGTGGAGAGAATGAAGCTGCCGGAGCTTCTGAAGAACAGTATTATAGAAAACAATACTGCAGAGGTATACCGCTATTTAGCGGTAAATACCTTTGCAGATTATGTTTCGGATTCGATTGCTCTGATGGTGATAAACGGACTGTCGTTCTTACTTTCCTTTTTAGCAGCGACTATACTGATACGGACGGTTACGTTTGCGCTTGATATATTATCAAAGCTGCCGGTTATAAACGGGGCAAATAAAATTACAGGAGCTCTGGTGGGCGGGATAAAATGCGTTGTATTTATATGGGTCGGTTTGCTCGTATTGACATTGATGTGCAATACGGAAATCGGCAGAAAGGGAATGGAACTGATCCAGGAAGACTTCTTTCTTAATTTATTGTACAATCAGAATATATTTGTGAAGGTATTTATGAGCATTTTCTATGGCAGTTGATGAGCGAAATGCAGAAATGGGAAAAAATTAAAAAAGGGGCTTGACGAAAGTTAAAGCCGGTGATATACTAAAATCCGCTTCGAAAGGAGCGGGTTTTCTTTTTTTCACTTTTGAAAGAAAAAAAGAAAAAATAAAAAAAGTTGTTGACAAGCGATAAAGCTTATGATATTATAAATGAGCTGTCGCGGAAGAGCAACAGCAAAGAACCTTGATAACTAAACAGTGAAACACATACGATTCTCGAAAATTCTTTACAAACATCATTCAAAGAGAATGAACCTAAAACAGTAAAAACGAGAGATAGCTAGTTGGTTATCTTGAGTGGAAACAAACACTTTATCAGAGAGTTTGATCCTGGCTCAGGATGAACGCTGGCGGCGTGCTTAACACATGCAAGTCGAACGGAGAATACTTTGACAGAGACTTCGGTTGAAGTCGTTGTATTCTTAGTGGCGGACGGGTGAGTAACGCGTGGGTAACCTGCCTCATACTGGGGGATAACAGCCAGAAATGGCTGCTAATACCGCATAAGCGCACAGGAGCGCATGCTCTGGTGTGAAAAACTCCGGTGGTATGAGATGGACCCGCGTTGGATTAGCTAGTTGGCAGGGCAGCGGCCTACCAAGGCGACGATCCATAGCCGGCCTGAGAGGGTGAACGGCCACATTGGGACTGAGA